>DAHUXV010000223.1 GCA_027306985.1 Gammaproteobacteria bacterium
GAAGCGCTATCCGCTGGTGCTCATGCTCGAGCCTCTCTTCCAGTGCAATCTCGCCTGCGCGGGTTGCGGCAAGATCGATTATCCGAAGGAGATCCTGCAGAAGCGGGTCTCCGTGGAGGACGCGCTGCGCGCGGTCGACGAGTGCGGCGCGCCGATGGTCTCGATCCCCGGCGGCGAGCCGCTCATCCACAAGGAGATGCCGCAGATCGTGGCCGGCATCGTCGCGCGCAAGCGTTTCGTCTATCTCTGCACCAACGCCATCCTGCTCGCCAAGCACATCGACGAGTACCAGGCATCGCCCTATCTCACCTTCTCCGTGCATCTCGACGGCAACCGCGAGCGGCATGACGAGTCGGTGTGTCTGGAAGGGGTGTTCGACAAGGCGGTCGCGGCCATCAAGCTCGCCCGCTCCAGGGGGTTCCGCGTCACCGTCAACTGCACCCTGTTTCAGAAGGAGAAGCCGGACGAGGTTGCCGATTTCTTCGACCTGGCCCAGTCGCTCGGGGTGGAGGGGATCACCGTCTCCCCGGGATACAGCTATCAGCATGCGCCGCGGCAGGACGTCTTCCTCGGGCGGGGCGCCAGCAAGCAGCTCTTCCGCGAGATCTTCAAGCGCGGCCGCGAGCGCGGGGCCCGGTGGCCCTTCAACCAGTCCTCGCTCTTCCTCGATTTCCTGGCCGGCAACCAGACCTACCAGTGCACGCCGTGGAGCAATCCGACCTACAACATCTTCGGCTGGCAGCGGCCGTGCTATCTGCTCACGGACGAGGGCCATGCGAGCTCCTTCCGCTCCCTGATGGAGGAGACCGACTGGGAGGCCTACGGCGTCGGGCGCAACCGCAAGTGCGACAACTGCATGGCGCACTGCGGCTTCGAGGGCACCGCCGTCGATGACACGTTCGCGCATCCGCTGAAGGCGCTGAAGGTGGCGCTGCGCGGTCCCCGGGTCGATGGCCCGATGGCGCCGGAGCTGCCGTTCCTCTATGACGATCAGCCGCCGCCGCCCGTGGCGACGATCCCGGTCGCCGACATCAAGCGCGCGAGCCGCCAGGAGGACAGCCGGCGTGCCAGTCGTGCCTGATTCGTTCGCGGGCCAGCTCGAGGCCTGGCGCGCACGGATGGAGGAGGCGCTGGCCGCACGGCTGCCGCGCTCCGACCAGACGCCGGAGCGGTTGCACGCCGCCATGCGCTATAGCGTCCTCGGCGGCGGCAAGCGGGTGCGCCCAATCCTGCTGCTGGCCACGGCGCGCGCGCTCGGGCTGGCGGAGGAGCAGGTGGCGGCCGCCGCCTGCGCGCTCGAGCTGGTGCACGTGTATTCGCTGGTGCACGACGATCTGCCGTCCATGGACGATGACGATCTGCGCCGCGGCCGCCCCACCTGCCACAAGGCCTACGACGAGGCGACCGCGCTGCTGGTGGGCGATGCGCTGCAGTCCCTCGCATTCGAGCTGCTCGCGCGCGACCCGCAGCTGCCCGCCGATCCGGCCATCAGGGTGCGCCTGGTGGAGCTGCTCGCCCGCGCCGTCGGCAGCCTCGGCATGGCGGGCGGTCAGGCGATCGATCTCGAGTCCGAAGGCCGCAAGCTGGCCGTCGGTCAGCTCGAGGAGATGCACTCCCTGAAGACCGGCGCCCTGATCCGGGCGAGCGTCATGATGGGCGCGGCCTGCGCGCCCGCGCTCGAGCCGCACCTGGTGCAGGCGCTGGCCGGGTTCGCGGCCCCGATCGGGCTCGCGTTCCAGATCCAGGACGACCTGCTCGATGTGCTCTCGGACACGGCGACGCTCGGCAAGGCGGCCGGCGCCGACCAGGAGCGGGGCAAGTCCACGTACCCGGCCATCCTCGGGGTGGCGGCATCGCAGGAGCAGGTCCGCCACCTGCACGGCCGGGCGATGGAATCGCTGGCGCCGTTCGGCAGTCGGGCGGATGCGCTTCGCGGCGTCACGGACTGGCTGCTCGCCAGACGCAACTGACCGGAGGTCCGAGCTCGTGGAATCCGTTTCCGGCGTGACCGATGAGGCTTACCAGGACGAGATCCTGCCGCACGTCTCACGCACCTTCGCGCTGACAATCCCGCAGCTGCCGGCGGCGCTTCGCACCGCGGTGACGAGCGCGTATCTGCTCTGCCGCATCGCCGATACGATCGAGGACGAGCCCGCGCTTTCGGCGAGCGACACCCACATCTTTCTCGAGCGCTTCACCGCCGTGGTGAAGGGAGCCGAGGATGCGGCGCGGCTCGCGCGCGAGGTGGTGCCGAGGCTCTCCGCGCGCACGTTGCCCGCGGAGCGCGACCTCGTCGCCAACATGGACAGGGTCGTCCGCGTGGTGAACGGGTTCGACGAGCGCCAGCGCGCCGCCATCCGCCGCTGCATCGAGGTGATGAGCCGCGGCATGCACCAGTTCCAGCGCACCGCGAGCCTGCGCGGGCTCGCCCGCTCGACCGACATGGATGCCTACTGTTATTACGTGGCGGGGATCGTGGGCGAAACGCTGACCGAGCTCTTCTGCGCCTACTCGCCGGCGATCAGGCGCCACTACGAGGCGCTCTACGAGCTCGCGCCCTCCTTCGGGCAGGGGCTGCAGATGACCAACATCCTGAAGGATGTCTGGGAGGACCGCAGCCGCGGGGCCTGCTGGCTGCCGCAGGAGGTCTTCAGCCGCCACGGAGTGGACCTCGCCCAGCTGTCCCCGGAGCGCAGCGATGCCCGCTTCCACGCGGCCATGCTGGAGCTCATCGGGGTCGCGCACCGGCATCTGCGCAACGCGCTTTCCTTCACGCTGCTCATCCCGGGCGAGGAGGCGGGCATCCGGCTCTTCTGCCTGTGGGCGCTCGGTCTCGCGGCGCTGACGCTGCGCAAGATCCAGACGTCCCCGGGCTTCACGGCCGGCGCGCAGGTCAAGGTCTCGCGATCGGCGGTGATGATGACGCGGACACTGACCACGGTCTCGGTGCGCAACGACCGGGTGCTGCGCCAGCTCTTCGAGCGCGCCGCGCGCGGGCTGCCGCTCGCCGAGGGCCCGGTGCCGGCGAAGCCCGCGGTGATCCGCGCCCCCGCGGTGGATGAGCTCGGCGCCACGACGCGGCTCGGCGGGTCGCTGCCGTGAGCCCGGGCGCGCAGGCGGGGGCCGCGCCGCGTGAGAATCCCGGGCCCTTCGCCGCCGCGGATGGCGCGCGCGCGCGCGCCGCGCGCCCGCTCGAGCGCGTGGCGCAGGCGATCGCCGCGGCGCGCGATGCGCTGATCGGGCTGCAGCGCCCCGACGGGCACTGGGTGTTCGAGCTCGAGGCCGACTGCACCATTCCGGCCGAATACATCCTGATGATGCATTATCTGGATGAGATCGAGCCGGCGCTCGAGCGCAAGCTCGCGGTCTACCTGCGCGAGCAGCAGGCGGCCCACGGCGGCTGGCCTCTTTATTTCGGCGGCGAGCTCGATCTGAGCTGCACGGTCAAGGCGTACTACGCGCTGAAGCTGGCCGGTGACGATCCGGATGCGCCGCACATGCGGCGCGCCCGCGAGGCGATCCTCGCCCGCGGCGGCGCCGCGCACGTCAATGTCTTCACCCGGATCGCGCTCGCCCTCTTCGGCGAGGTTCCCTGGCGGGCGGTGCCCTACATCCCCGTCGAGATCATGTTGATGCCGAAGTGGTTTCCCTTCAACATCGACAAGGTCTCCTACTGGTCGCGCACGGTCATGGTGCCGCTGTTCGTGCTGTGCACCGTCAAGCCGGCGGCGCGCAACCCGCGCAAAGTGCACGTGCGCGAGCTGTTCACCAGGCCCGCGGAGGAGGAGCATCACTACTTCCAACTGCCGCGCAGGGGAAGGCTCCTCGCCCGGATCTTCTTCGCCATCGACCGGGTGGCGCGGTGCGTCGATCCGCTCATCCCGGCGGCGATGCGCAAGGCGGCCATGCGCCGCGCCGAATCCTGGGTGCTCGAGCGGCTGAACGGCGAGGACGGTCTCGGCGCGATCTTCCCGGCGATGGTGAATGCCCTCGAGATGATGGTGCTGCTCGGATATTCCGCGGACGATCCGCGCCGGGTCACCGCCAAGCGCGCGATCGAGAAGCTGCTGGTGGTCCGCGACGAGCGCGCGTACTGCCAGCCCTGTGTCTCGCCGGTGTGGGATACGGCGCTCGCGGCGCTCGCAATGCAGGAGGCGGGCGATGGCGAGTCGGTCCGCGCCGCGGTGCGCGCGCTCGACTGGCTGCTGCCGCGGCAGGTGCTGGAGGAGGTCGGCGACTGGCGCGCCCGCCGGCCGCACGTCCCGAGCGGCGGCTGGGCCTTCCAGTACGGCAATGCGCACTATCCCGATCTCGACGATACGGCGGTGGTCATCTGGGCCATGCACCAGGCGCGCCTGCCCGAGCGCTACGCCGGGTCCATCGAGCGCGCGCTCGACTGGCTGGTCGGCATGCAGAGCGAGAACGGCGGATTCGCGGCGTTCGATGCCGACAACACGCACTACAACCTCAACTACATTCCGTTCGCGGATCACGGCGCACTGCTCGATCCGCCGACCAGCGACGTGACGGCGAGGGTGGTTGCGGCGCTGTCGCTGGCGCGCCGGCCCCAGGACCGTGCCGCGGTCGAGCGCGCCCTCGCGTACCTGCGGCGGGAGCAGGAGGCCGACGGCTCCTGGTTCGGACGCTGGGGCAGCAACTACGTCTATGGCACATGGTCCGTGCTCATGGCGTTGGAGCTTGCGGGTATCCCCGACGACGATCCTGCGGTGCGTCGAGCCGTGGCGTGGTTTTGCTCGCGTCAGAATGCGGATGGCGGCTGGGGCGAGAGCAACGAGAGCTACGACCTCGAGAAGCATCCCGACCGCAGCTTCGCCAGCACGCCCTATCAGACGGCGTGGGCCGTGCTGGCTCTGATCTGCGCGGGCGAAGGAAGCTCGCCGGCGGTGAGGCGCGGCATCGAATACCTGCTGCGCACGCAGGAGAGCGACGGGCTCTGGTCGCATCCCACTTTCACCGCGCCGGGCTTCCCGCGGGTTTTCTATCTCAAATACCACGGCTACTGCGCCTTCTTTCCGCTCTGGGCGCTGGCCGCGTACCGCCGCCGCGCCGGCCACCCTCCGCCTTGAACCCGATCGGCATCGTCTCGGCGCTCGCGGCCGAGGCGCGCACCCTCGGGCCCGCGGCCGCACGCGGCGCCGGGCTCCGGCAGCTCACCGACGGTGCCCTGCTGGCGGTGAGCGGCATAGGCGCGAGCGCCGCGGCCGCGGCCGCGCGCAGACTCGTGCTCGCGGGCGCCACCGCGCTTGCGAGCTACGGGATGGCCGGCGGGCTCGACCCGGCGCTCATCTGCGGCGCCGTGCTGCTGCCGGAAGAGATCGCGGCCTTCGATGGCACCGGCTCCGCGGGCGCCGTGTCGATGACATCCCGGGAATGGCGGCAGCGGCTGCGCGCCGCGCTGCCGGCCTCCTGCACCGCGGGCGAAGGGAAGCTGCTCGCGTGCGAGCGGCCTCTCGGCCGCGACGCCAAGGCCGCCGCCTGGCGCGGCTCGGGCGCTGCCGCCGTCGACATGGAGAGCGCCGCCGTGGCGCAAGTCGCGGCCCAGGCCGGCCTGGCTTTCATCGCGCTGCGGGTCATCGTCGACACCGCCGCCGATGAGTTGCCCGCGGCGGTGATCGCCGCGAGCGCGGGCGGCCAACTGCGGATCGGGCGATTGCTCGCAGGGCTGATGCGCGCGCCGGGGGATCTCGGGCCGCTGATCCGCCTTTCGGCGCGATACCGCATCGCTGCCCGAGCGCTCACAGCCGTCGGCCGTCCTGGATCGGCCTCACGCCGCGCGCTCGTCGGCGGCCCCGGGGCCGCGGAGATGCCATGAGGGCGTTGGTGACGGGCGCGACCGGATTCGTTGGCGCAGCGGTGGCGCGCGCGCTCCTCGCCGAGGGCTGGCAGGTTCGCGCGCTGGTGCGCGGCGGCTCCGACCGCCGCAACGTCGCTTCCCTCCCCCTCGAGCAGGTCGTCGGCGATCTGACGGATGCCGCCTCCCTGAGGCGCGCAGTCGAGGGATGCGAGGCGGCTTTCCACGTGGCCGCCGACTACAGGCTGTGGGCGCCGCGGCCGCAGGAGCTCTATCGCACCAACGTCGAGGGAACGGGCCTCCTGCTCGATGCCGCGCGCAGCGCGGGAGTCCGGCGCATCGTGTACACGAGCAGCGTCGCGGCGGTCGGATTGCCGGCCGGCGGCGGTCCCGGCGCCGAGGATACCCCCGTGAGCCTCG
>DAHUXV010000225.1 GCA_027306985.1 Gammaproteobacteria bacterium
CGCTGCACTCGACGTGCACCGTCAACGCGTTCAGATGTCCTGCGCGCGCCATCTCCAGCCGGTAATGGGGAGAAAGTCCCGCGGTGCGCAGGATCAGCTCCTCGATCTGCGAGGGGAAGACGTTGACGCCGCGGACGATGAGCATGTCATCGGTTCGGCCGGTGATCCTCGCCATCCGCCGCATCGAGCATGAGGTGGGCGGCAGGAGCCGCGTGAGGTCGCGCGTGCGATAGCGGATGACCGGCAGAGCTTCCCTGGTGAGCGAGGTCAGCACGAGCTCGCCTTCCTCGCCCTCGGCGCGCACCTCGCCGGTGTCCGGGTCGATGATCTCCGGGTAGAAGTGATCCTCCCAGATCACCGGCCCATCCTTCGTCTCCACGCATTCGCTGGCGACGCCCGGCCCCATCACTTCGGACAGCCCGTAGATGTCGACGGCATCGATCCCCAACGCCGACTCCACCTGGGCGCGCATGGCCTCCGTCCAGGGCTCGGCGCCGAGAATACCGAGGCTGAGCGAGCATGCGCGCGGATCGGAGCCCTGCCTCGCCAGCTCCTCGGCGATGTTGAGCGCATAGGACGGCGTGACCATGATGATGTCGGGACGGAGGTCCCGGATGAGCTGCGCCTGCCGCTCCGTCTGCCCGCCCGACATGGGAATGACCATGCAACCGAGCCTTTCCGCGCCATAGTGCGCGCCCAGGCCTCCGGTGAAAAGACCATAACCGTAGGCGATGTGCACGATCTGTCCCGGGCGGCCGCCGGCGGCGCGGATCGACCTCGCGACCAGGTCCGCCCAGGTGTCGATGTCTCCTTGCGTGTAGCCCACCACCGTGGGCCGGCCGGTCGTGCCGCTCGAGGCATGGATGCGCACCACCTTGTCCCGCGGCACGGCGAAGAGGCCGAACGGATAGTTGTCGCGAAAGTCCCGTTTCGACAGCAATGGGAATCGGGCGAGATCCTCCAGGGTGCGCAGGTCATCGGGATGCGCCCCGCGGGCGGCGAAGCTGCGGCGGTAGTGCCCGACGTTCCGATAGGCATGCTGCACGGCCCACCGCAGCCGCTCGAGCTGCAGCGAGCGCAGCTCGTCCAGGCTCGCCCGCTGCGGGAGCCCAAGATTCTTCATTCAGGTCACGCCCCTTCAGTTGGCCGGATATTACCCCCGCGCAATGTGAAGCGGGCGCACAGTTCGCCGCCGCGCGCCGAGAACTGCGTCACGCCGGCGGACTCGCCACTCGCGCGGCCCGGCGCCGCTGCCGTACATTCACCTCGATTGCCTCCGATACCGCGAAGCGCGCCCGCACCCGCGCCCGCGGTACGCACACAGACAGCAGAGATGGACACCACAGCAGCATCTGGCCACTCGCTTCGGCAACTGGCCGTGCCGGGCTGGGTGGATCGGTTCGTCGTCCCCTTCGCGATCTACGTCGCGGTCGGCGCGGCATGGATGCTGAGCGGCGCCGGCGGACCGAAGGTCACCTTCTATGTGGGGCTGCTTTACAAAGAGCCCGCCGAGCTCGCCTGCGTCCTGGTCGCCGCTGCCACTGCACGCCGCATGGCGCCGGGCCCGCTGCGTTGGGCCTGGTGGTCCCTCGCCACCGCACTCGCTCTCTACTTGCTCGCCGACTGCATCGGCCTTTGCTACTGGCTGGAGGGCCGCGACCCCTTCCCCGGCCCGCCCGACATCCTCTATTGCGCGTTCTACGTGCCGCTCACCGCCGCCGCGTTCTGGTTGATCCGGGCGGCGGCCGTGCGCCTCTCGTGGGTGCAGCTGCTTCTGGATGCCACCATCTTCGTCGTCGGCTTCGGCATGTTCTTCTGGTTCCTGGTGGTCCAGCCGGCGGCCATTCATGCCGATCTCGGAGTCCTCAAGGAAGCCCTGAGCGAGGCGTATCTGGCGCTCGACAGCTTCTGTCTGCTCATGTTCGGGGTGCTGCTGCTCACCGAATCGCGCACTACCGCCGGGCGGCGGGTGCCGCTGTTGCTGCTCAGCGGCTTCGCCACCATGTTTCTCGGGGATATCATCTGGTCCCTGGCGAAGGTGCGAGGTTACTACGTGCCGGGCGGCTTTCAGGACGTGCTGTACCTCGCCTGTTACCTGCCGATCGCGGCCGCCGGGCGGGAGCAGACACGAGCGGCCATGATGCCCGCGCGCGAAACCTCGCACACCTCGGGCGCCCTGGCGCGCTCGCTCCCCTACGCGTCGATGGCGGCGGCCTTCCTGGTGCTCACCTATCTCGGCCGCGGAGGTCTCGGCGGTCAGGCGACGTTGATGATCGGCGTCGTGTTTGCCCTCACCCTGCTCCTGATGTTCCGTCAGGCGGTGGTGCTTCGCATGACCGAGGAGCACTACGCATCGCTGGTCGCGAATGCCTCGGACGTGATCATGATCATCGCCGCCGACGGGGTGGTGCGATTCGCCTCGCCCGCCGCCACCCGCACGCTCGGGCTGAAGCCGCAGGAGATCACTGGAAAATCCCTGCCGGCGCTGTGGGGCGGGGAGGACGGCAAGCGGCTGCGGAGCTTTCTCGAGGAGATCGCCCGGACGCCTTCCGGGGTCGTCGGTCCGGTCGAGCTGCGGATCGAGAGCGCGGGGCGGGTGATCGAGGGCGTGGGCAGCAACCTGAGCGGCGATCCGGCCGTGCGCGGCTTGGCGCTCAACTTCCGTGACATCAGCGAGCGCAAGGTACTGGAGGAAAAGCTGCGCCAGCTCGCCTTCCACGATCCGCTGACGCTGCTCGCGAACCGCAACCTGTTCCGCGACCGCGTGCAGCACGCGCTGACCCGGGCGCAGCGGGAGGAGAATCCCGCCGCCGTCATGTTCCTCGACATCGATAACTTCAAGAACATCAACGACTCGCTCGGACACGATGCCGGTGACCGGCTGCTGCAGGCCGCCGCGCAGCGTATCGTGCAGACGAGCCGCGCCTCCGATACGGTGGCGAGGCTCGGCGGGGACGAGTTCGGCGTGCTGCTGGAGGGTGTCGGCACGGCCGCACAGGCGCAGCGCGTGGCCGATGCGCTCATCGAGTCGCTGGGAGCTCCCTTCTCGCTGGACGGCCGCGAGGTCCGCGTCACCGCCAGCATCGGCGTCGCCTTCTCCGACGCCGACACCGGCGCCGAGGCACTGCTCAGCAACGCCGACCTCGCCATGTATCACGCCAAGGCCGCCGGCAAGAACCGCCACGTCACCTTTCAGCCGCAGATGCAGACGCTGCTGCAGGAGCGGCTGCGGCTCGAGGCCGACATCGGCCGTGCCCTCGAGAGAGAGGAGTTCTTCCTCGAGTATCAGCCGATCGTGGACCTCGGCAGCCGGGCGCTTCTCGGGGTCGAGGCCCTGGTCAGGTGGCGCCACCCGGAGGCGGGCGTGCTGATGCCTGCCCGGTTCATTCACGTGCTCGAGGAATGCGGCCAGATCGCAGCCCTGGGACGCTGGGTACTGAAGGAGGCTTGCCGGGACATGTGCGCTTGGCGTCCCTCGATCGCCGGCGCCACCGGCTTGCGGCTCACCGTGAACATCTCGGCCCGGCACCTGCAGCATGGCGAGCTGGCCCACGACGTGCGCGAAGCGCTCGAGACCTCGGGATTCGAGCCCGAGAACCTCGTGATCGAGCTCACCGAGAGCACCATGATGTACAACAGCGAGGTCAACCTCGAGCGCTTCCACCGCCTCAAGGCGCTCGGGGTGAAGCTTGCCATCGACGACTTCGGCACCGGCTACTCGTCCCTGTCGTACCTGCACCGCTTCCCCATCGACATCCTCAAGATCGATCGCTCCTTCGTCAACGGCCTGAGCAGCTCCGGCGACGGCCCCGATCTCGCGTGCGCGGTCATCACGCTGGGAGAGACCCTGGGACTCGACACGGTCGCCGAAGGAATCGAGCTCGAGCGGCAGGTGACGGCGCTTCTGGCGCTAGGCTGCGTCGCCGGGCAGGGGTTCCTCTTCGCCCCCGCCCGCTCCCTGGAGCAGCTCTCGAGGAGTCCCTTCGTGGCGCGCCGCAATTCGCTCTGGACCGCGCAGAGCGTCCGCGAGCAGCTCTCGCCGACGGGCCGGTTCAAGGCGTTGCAGGGGAAGCGCTCCTAAAGCGCGTGATACCGCCCGGCGCGGTCGCGGGCCATCGCCTCCTCGAGCCAGCGAAGGCCGCTCTCGGTGGTCGCGCTCGGTTGGTATTCGCACCCGACGAAGCCGTCCCACTCGCAGTCCGCCAGTGCGGCAAACACCCGCTCGAAGTCCGTGCCGCCGGTACCGGGCTCGTGACGGCCGGGGAAATCGGCGATCTGGATGTGACCGATGATGTCGGCGTGCTCACGGATGACCGCCGCCGGATCCTCCCCGGCGCAGCGCCCGTGGAAGAGGTCATACAGCATCTTCAGGTTGGGGCACCTCAGGGTCCGGATCGCATCGAGCGCCAGAGGCGTCTCGCACATGAAGTAATCCTTCAACGTGGCCGGCCCGATCGGCTCGATGAGGACCTCCCTGCCGGCCGCGGCCGCACCCTCGCAGGCCCGAAGGAGGTTGGTCAGATAGGTGTCGCGAACCCGCTCCTGGCCGTACCCGATGGGATTCGTCCCCGACTGGACCTGGATGAAGCGCGCGCCGGACGCGGCGGCATATTCCAGCCCGATCTGCAGGCTGTCGCGGAATTCACGCTCCCGGCCGGGCCATGCCGCGAATCCCTTCTCTGCCTTGGCGGCATCCCCCGCCGGCAGCGCGAGTTGCACGAAGGACAGCCCCTGCTCCCCGAGCAGGTGCCTCAGCTCCGCCGCCGCGATCTCGTAAGGCGAGGGATGCTCGATGGCCGCGAACCCGGCTCTGCTCGCGGCCGCCGGGCGCGCGCGCAGGGGATACTCCAGGAAGAGATAGCCGAGATGGGCGCTGAATCGAAGCATGCCGCGCAACGGTCCCCGCTCATCTCACCTGCCGTGCTCCGCGGCGACCGAGCGGGTCTGCCCCGTCTCCGTGATCGTCCGCGTCGCATCGCTGCGGGCATAAGTCCAGAAGATCTTCATCGGCCGGGTCGCCGACAGGTTGCGGAACCGATGCGAGACGCCCGGCGGTATCCACGTCGTATCCAGAGGCTCAAGGCGGATTTCGCGGCCGTCGATGTCGAGCACGGCCTCGCCCTCGAGGAGCATCACGCTCTCCTCGCAGTTGTGGCTGTGGAAGGGGATGGCGCTGCCCGGCGCGAACGAGGTGATGCCGTTGATGAAGGCGGTGGCGCCGATCGAGGGACCGACGAGGGGCGTCGTGCGCGCGCCGCCGCCTCTCTCATGGGCCGGAAGCGCGCCGGGCCGCAGGACGACGGCCCCGCGCTCGCGGACGTTGCTCGTCATGGGTTACCTCCAGGCAGTTGCTGCGGTCAGTGTAGCAGTTGCCGCGTGCGCGACATGCTATGCTCCCGGCGCCGACGCGGCGGGCATGATCTGACTTCAGCGGGTTGACGTCTTGGCACGCGCTAGTCCCCTTCCTCTGCGCATCGCGCAGGAGATCCGCGAGCTCATCAGGAGCGGCCGCCTGCCGGTGGGAGCTCATCTCGCCACGCAACAGCTCGCGGATCGGTTCGGCGTATCGCGCTCGCCCGTGCGCGAGGCCCTGCAGCTCCTCGCCGACCGGAAGGTCCTGCAGCTTCGGGCCAACCGCGGATTCTTCGTGCGCCCGCCGCGGGCGTCCGCGGCCGGGCACGCGGCCCCCGGCCCCGACATGGCCGAGCGGTCCGGCGTCTATCGCAGGTTCGCCGACGACTGGCTCGACGACCGGATCGCGGACGAGGTCACCGAGCAGTTTCTGCGCGCGCGCTATCGCCTGACGAAGGCGCAGCTGACGGACCTGCTGATGCGCGCAGTCCGCGAAGGCTGGGTCGAGCGCAAGGCGGGCTACGGCTGGCGGCTTCTGCCGGTGGCCAAGACACCGGAGGCGTTCGAGCAGATCTACCGCCTGAGGATGCTGATCGAGCCCGCGGCGATGCTCGAGCCGGGGTTCCGGATCGACCGCGCGGTGTTGGCCGAGCAGCGCCGCATCCAGGAGGAGATGCTCGCCTGCGGGGCGGCCGGCATGGCCGCCGAGCGCCTGGTGCTCGACGGCTCGCTGTTCCACGAGGCGATGATCGGGATGACCGGCAACCCATTCTTCGTGCGCGCGCTGCAGCAGGCCAACCGCATGCGCAGGCTGTTGGAATACCGCGCCCGGATCGATCGCCGGCGGGTCATCACGCAATGTACCGAACACCTGCAGATCATCTCGCTTCTGGAGCGCGGCGAGCTCGCCGAGGCATCGCAGCTGATGCGCCGGCACCTCGGCGGCGCCCTCGCCCGCAAGGCTCCCCGGACGCGGCGATAATTGCATTTTTAGATCATAAAAGCCAGAATGGCGGCGCTCCTTCAGCATCGGGCGCCTCCATGCGGATCATCGTATTGCCCGGGGACGGGATCGGCCCCGAGATCAGCGCAGCCACCCTCTCGGTCCTCGGGGCCGCCAGCCGCCGCTACCGGCTCGAGCTGTCCTTCGACCATGACGATATCGGTTTCGAGAGCCTGAAGAAGTACGGCACGACGCTTCGCGATGAGACGCTGGCGAAGGCGCGCACCTACGACGGCATCATTCTCGGCCCGCAGTCGCACATGGATTACCCGGCTCGCGAGCAAGGCGGCCGCAATGTCTCGGCGGGCTTTCGGGTGGGGCTGGACCTCTACGCCAACGTGCGGCCGGCCCGCTCGCGCGCCTTCCTCGATCGCGGCGCGAAGAGCATGGACCTGGTGATCATGCGCGAGGCGACCGAGGGCTTCTACCCGGACCGCAACATGTTCAAGGGCGTCGGCGAGTTCATGCCCACGCCCGATGTGGCGCTGTCGGTGCGCAAGCTCACCGCCCGCGCCTGCGAGCGCATCGCCCGGGCCGCCTTCGTGCTGGCCATGAAGCGGCGCCGGCACGTGACCGCCGTGCACAAGGCGAACAATTTCATCGTCACCGACGGCTTCTTTCTCGAGAAGGTGCGCAAGGTCCACATGGAGTTTCCGGAGGTCCGCCTCGATGACGTCCTCATCGACGCCATGGCGGCCCATCTGGTGCGCGATCCCTCGCGCTACGACGTGATCGTCTCGACCAATTTCTACTCCGACATCCTCTCTGACCTGGCGAGCGAGCTCTCCGGCAGCCTGGGGCTCGCCGGGTCGATCAACGCCAATGCCGAGGAGGGACGGGTCTGCGCTCAGGCGCAGCATGGCTCGGCCCCCGACATCCAGGGACGCGACATCGCCAATCCGACCTCGCTCATCCTCTCCGCGGCGATGATGCTCGACTGGCTCGGCGAGCAGCGCAAAGTGGCGGCGCTGGAGGCCGCCGGCCAGGCCATCGATGCCGCCGTCGACCGCGTGCTGGCCGATCCGGCCTCGCGCACCCGCGACCTCGGCGGCTCGCTCGGCACCCGGGAGTTCGGCGAGCGCGTCGCGCAGGCCCTGACCACCGGAGGTGCCCCATGAAGACTGCCGATCTCGTCGATGCGCACGACGCCCTGGTGCGCTTCTGCGATCTCCCCTTCCGCCACTTCGGGCGGGTGACGGCCTTCTGGGGCCCCATCGCCACCGTCAAATGCTTCGAGGACAACGCGCTCCTCAAGGCCTGCCTGCAGGAGGCCGGCAACGGCAGAGTGATGGTCGTGGATGGCGGGGGCTCCACCCGGCGGGCGCTGCTCGGCGATCAGATGGCTCTGCTCCTGCAGTCGCGAGGCTGGGCCGGCGTCATCATCAACGGCGCGATTCGCGACAGCCGCGAGATCGATACGCTGCAGGTGGGGGTGGTCAGCCTGGCGATTACCCCGAAGAAGAGCGCGAAGGACGGCGCCGGCCAGCGCGATGTCGCTATCAGCTTTGGCGGAGTGGACTTCCGCCCCGGCCACTACGCCTACTGCGATGCGGATGGAGTGCTGGTATCGGCTGAGAAGCTGGCTTGACCGGAACGGTCCGCATTCCGCACGGGACGTTGCAGGCGTTTGCGGCGGAGCTCTTCGGGCGCGCCGGTCTGCGCCCGCACGACGCGGCGGTCATCGGCCACGACCTCGTCGCCGCCGAGCTGCGCGGGCTCGCCTCGCACGGTGTTTCCCGGATTCCCATGTATCTGGAAAGACTCCGGCGCGGAGTCGTCAATCCGCGCCCGGCCATCTCGGTCACGAAGATGACACCGGCGGTGTCCCTGGTGGATGGTGACGACGGCATGGGGTTCCTGGTCGCTCACGAGGCGATGAAGGAAGCCATCGCGCTCGCAGGCGCCATCGGCATCGGCCTGGTCGGCGTTCGGCGCAGCACGCACTTCGGGATGTCGGCCCTTTACGTGCAGCAGGCAATCGATGCCGGCTACCTCTCGCTGGTCTTCACGAACTCCTCACCCGCGATCCCCGTCTGGGGCGGACGCACCGCCTTCCTCGGCGCCGCGCCGATGGCTGCCGGGGTTCCCGGCGGCAGAGCGCCCGGCTTTCTGCTCGACATGGCGATGACCGGCATCGCCCGCGGCAAGATCCGCCTGGCGGCCCGGCATGGAGCGCCGATCGAGCCGGGCCTGGCCCTCGACAAATCCGGCGCGCCGACCACCGACGCCGCCGCGGCCTTCGAGGGAGTCTGCCTTCCCTTCGGCGGCCACAAGGGCGCCGCGCTCGCCATGCTCATGGACCTGCTGTGCGGCGTATTCACCGGCGCGAGCTTCGGCGGCGCGGTCGGGAGTCTCTACTTCGACCATGGCGCGCCGCAGAACCTCGGGCATCTGATGATCGTCGCGCGACGCGACCTCTTCGTGCCGGCGGACGAATTCGAGCGGCGGATGGACACGTTCGTCGAGCGAGCCAAAGCATGCCCGCGGGCGCAGCCGTTCGATGAGATCCAGATGCCGGGGGAGCCGGAGGACCGCAAGGCAACGGCGCTGCGCGCCGAAGGCGTTCCCGTATCGGCAGAGGTGCTGTCGGACCTGGACGGGGAAGCCGACAGGCTGGGCGTGGCACGGCTCCACCGGGGGTAATATCATCGGATAAATCGCGGGAACCCGGAAAAATGCCCAATCCATCCACAGGAACGATCGCCCACGCGCCCATCGACGTGCAATGGGTCGGCGCCCTCGGCTTCGAGGCCGGCCGGGCGGGCGGGCCCACGGTTCGCATCGATGGCGACGGGCAGAGCGCGCCGAGTCCGTTCGATCTGCTGTTGGCCTCGATCGCCACGTGCGCCTCGGTGGATGTCGTCACGATTCTGGAGAAACAACGCACGCCCGTGCAGGCGCTCGGGGTGCGCGTCGAGGCGAATCGGGTCGAGTCGATTCCGCGGCGGCTGGTGTCGGCCATTCTGCACTTTCGCATCGCGGCACCGGGGACGACCCTCGAGAAGGCCACGCGCGCCATCGAGCTCTCGGTCACCAAGTACTGCAGCGTCCGCTCCTCGCTCATCGCCGACGCTTCGGTGAGCTGGACGGTGAAGCTCGAGGCGTGACGGCCGGCGGGGCTCGCCTGCCGGTCACGCTCCGGCGTCCGATTCACGGCCCGTGACGAGCGTCTTTCGCCGGCAGCTGACCCGACTGCACGCCTGGTCCGGGCTGAGCGTCGGCGTCGTGGTGGTGTTTCTCGGGCTCACCGGCGCGAGTTTCGTGCTGCGCCCCGCCCTGGACCACGCGGTCTACGCTCATCTGCTCACCGTCCCGGTCTGCCGTGACCGCTTGCCCCTCGATCGGCTGGCGGCGGCGGCGCGCGCCGCTCACTCCCACGGGGCTCTCTCCAGCATCGAGGTGCCCTCCGGGGCCACCGCCTCGACCGCCGTGAGGTTCTCCGACGACGATTGGGTGTACGTCGATCCGTGCACGGCGTCCGTTCTCGGCACTCAGAATCAGTACGGCGGCTTCTTCGGCTTCTTCGACGGCCTGCACCGATTCCGGTTCGTTCGCCACGGCAGGCAGATCGCCGGAGTCTGCAACGCGGTCTTTCTGCTGTTGCTGCTCGCCGGCGGAGTGATCCTCTGGTGGCCGCGCGGCGGCGAGCGGCTCCGGGCGGCCGCGACCTTCAATCCGAAGCTTCCAGGCACGGCCCGCACCATCAACCTGCACAAGGTGCTCGGCATCTACTCGTTCCTGGTTTTGCTGACCCTCTCCATGACCGCACTGCCGCTGTCGTTCGTACCCGTGCGCGATCTCATCGGCTGGGCCGCGGGCTCGCCGCTCGTGATACCGCCGCCGCCGCATACGGCAGCGCCGCCGCCTCATGCGCGGCGGATCTCGATGCAAGCGGCCTGGGCCCGCTCGAGGCAGGCATTTCCGCATGCGCTGTGGCTCAACATCCATTACCCGCGCGCGCCGGACGACGCCATCGCGGTGACCGCGCTTCTGCGAGGCGCGCCGCACGCGGACGCCAAATCCTATCTCTATCTCGATGCCTACACGGGGGCGGTCCTGCGTCGCAGCCCCTACGGCAGCAGCACACCCCTCGGCCGCAAGATCTACCTCTACCTGCTCGCGCTGCACTCCGGACTGGTCGGCGGACTGCCCTACCCGCTGCTGCTCTTCCTGGCCGCGCTGGGACTGCCCGTGATGCTCTACTCGGGCCTGAGCCCGTATCTGCGGCGCAAGGCGCGTGAGCGCGCGGGCAGACCGTTTCCGGTCAGGGTCGCTCACCGCCGTGACGAGGCGCAAGGGATCTGCGCCTTCGAGCTCGTACACCCGCGCGGACGCCGCCTGCCGGAATTCGCCGCCGGAGCGCACATCGACGTGCGCCTTCGCCCGGGGCTCATCCGCCAGTACTCCCTTTGCAACTCGCCGAAGGAGCGGCACCGCTACGTCATCGGCGTCCTGCGGGCCGCCGACTCGCGCGGCGGATCGCATGCCATGCACCATGAGCTCGAGGAAGGCGCGCGGGTCGAGATCGGACCGCCGAGAAATCACTTTCCGCTCGCGCCCTCGGCGCGCCGCTCGATCCTGCTCGCCGGCGGGATCGGCATCACGGCGATCCTCTCCATGGCCGAGGCGCTCGCGACCGCTGGCGCCGACTTCGAGGTGCATTACTGCGCGCGCTCACGCGAGCAGGCACCGTTTCTCGAGCGCATCCGTGGCGCGCCCTATGCCGGCCGCGTGAGCTTCCACTTCGGCAGCGGGCCCGATGCCCGGCGGCTCGACATGCGCGCGGTGCTCGCTTCTCCGCACCCCGATACGCATCTCTACGCGTGCGGACCGAAGCGCTTCATGGACGGGGTGATCGGGACGGCCAGGCAAATCGGCTGGCCCGAGAGTCACATCCATCGCGAATTCTTCGGCGGCGCCGGCCAGGTGCGCGAGGACGATACGGCGTTCGACATCAGGATTGCGGCGACCGGCAGGACCATCCGGGTCGGGCGCCGGCAAACGGCGCTCGAGGCGCTGGTCGCGGCCGGCGTGCCGGTGCAATCCTCCTGCCGTCAGGGTGTCTGCGGCTCGTGCATGCTGCGGGTCATCGACGGCGAGCCCGATCACCGCGATCTCTTTCTGAGCGCCGATGAGCGCGCGCGGCGGGATCGCTTCCTGCCGTGCTGCTCGCGCGCGATGGGCGGACTGCTGGTGATCGATCTCTAGGGACCGCGGAATCGGTCAGGCTTTCAAGCGCGGTCTGCCCATGAAGTCACGCCTGCCGATCGGCACGCCCTTCGAGCTCCGATGTCGTAGGCCGTGGCCACCGCTGCGAGGGTCTGCCGATGCGCGGGGACCGTCGCGGCCTACAGGGACAGGGACATGACTTGCCTCCTCGGGAGGAATGCCCAATAGTAGCCGGCGTGCGCCGAGCTCGCAGCTCGAGCCGGCCCTGCGCCGCCGATCGGTCCACGCGAAGAGAGCCGCCATGTGCGATCAAGACGACTTCGAGGAGATGGACTACGCCCGCCGCGTCGCGCTGTCGCGGCGGCAGTTCGGCCTGCTGACGGCGGGCGCAGGACTCGCCGCGCTCCTGCCGCCGCCTGCGGATGCCGCACCGGTCACCGGCAGCCCCGTCGACATCCGCACCGCGGACGGGGTATGCGATGCGTATTTCACCCACCCCACGAGCGGCACCCATCCGGGGGTGCTCATGTGGCCCGACATCTTCGGGCTGCGCCCCACGTTCCAACACATGGCGGACCGGCTGGCGCAGTCGGGCTATGCCGTGCTGGTCGTCAATCCGTTCTATCGGCTCAGGAAGGCCCCGACCTCCCCGCCGCATCCGAGTCTCAGCGACCCGGCCACCCGCAAGGAGCTGATGGGACTGATGGAGTCGCTCACTGCGCAGGTCACCGTGACCGACGCGCGCGCCTTCGTGCCGTGGCTCGACGGACAGCCCGCGGTGAGCAAGACACTGAGGATGGCGAGCACCGGCTACTGCATGGGAGGCCCCTTCACGCTGCGCACGGCCGCGCAGTTCCCGGAGCGCATCGGCGCGGGCGCGACCTTCCATGGCGCGGGGCTGGTGACCGGCGGGCCGGACAGCCCGCATCTGCTCATCCCGCGGATCCGGGCGCAGTACCTCATGGCCATCGCCGCGAGCGACGACAAGAAGCAACCCGAGGCGAAGACGATCCTGCGGGAAGCGTTTGCGAAGGCCCACCTTCACGCGGAAATCGAGGTCTACCCCGGCACGATGCACGGCTGGTGCGTGCCGGACCTGCAGGTCTACAACCACGATGAGGCCGAGAAGGCCTGGGCCCGGCAGCTGGCGCTGCTCGGGAAGGCGCTCCGTCAGGCGTGAGGCGAAAACGGTGTATCTGCCCGAGCATTTTGCCGAAACGCAGCTCGAGGAGCTGCACCGCATCGTTCGCGAGCACCCGCTCGGCATCCTGGTCACCCACGCGGCCGGCGGACTCGATGCCAACCATCTTCCTTTCGAGCTGGTGCCCGAGAAGGGCAGATACGGCACGCTGCAGGCCCACATCGCCCGCGCCAACCCGCTCTGGAACGAGGTGCCCGACGGCACGGAGGTGTTGGTCGTCTTCCGGGGCGCCCAGGGCTACGTCTCACCCAATTGGTATCCGAGCAAGCACGAGACACATCGCAGCGTACCCACCTGGAACTACGAGGTGGTCCACGCTCACGGCCGCATGCGGCTGATCGATGACGCGAGCTTCGTCGGCGCCCTCGTGGCCCGCCTGACGCGCCGGAATGTAGCCGCCGATCCGCGTCCGGGGACCATGGCGGACGCACCCCGGGAATACATCGAGCACATGGTGAGCATGGTGGTCGGGCTCGAGATTGAGGTGACGCGCCTCACCGGCAAACGAAAGCTCAGCCAGAACCGCGACGCTCGCGATTTCGAGGGTGTCGTACGCGCGCTCGAGGAGCGCAAACAGGAGAAGCTCGCGGGCGCTATGGCGCGTGTCAGCCGTGCGCGTTGAGAATGGGGGAGGACCGCAGCCAGGCGGGATCCGGGTAGTACCCGACCAGCACCGTGCTGCCGCGAATGAGGCTCACGATGGCGCCCTCGACCTTGCGGCTGAGGGCGAAGCAGCCCCAGCTGCGGCCCAGGCGGCCGTGATCCCGGGCGAACGCCTTGCTGACGTACCAGGCGCTGTGAATGACGATGTCGCGGCTGTAGGCCGCGCCGTTGAATGCGGGGTCCAGCCCGCGCAGCCGCAGCGAGTACCCGTGGTCACCATAGTAAGTGTCGCCGGTCAGGTACACCCCGAGGCTGCTCGCGTCCGTGCCCGGCTTGTTCGAGAAACGAGTTGCGTAATTGAGCCCGCTGCCCTTGCCATGGGCGACATAGGTGTAGAAGAGCACCTTCCCGCTCTGCACGTCGGCGACGGCCAGGCGCCTCCTGTTGGACGGCACTGAATAGTCGACGATCGTGACGAGCGGCTTGTCGGTCAGATGCTGCCGCTTCACCTGGACATAGGCGTCGATCGCCGTCGCAATGGCTTCGGTGCCGATATTGGGGGCCTGCGCATGAATCGTTGCGGCGAGGCGCTCCGAGCCCGGACTGGCGCGCGGGCCGGCGTGAGCCGATGCCACGAAGCAGAACAATGCCATCGCCGCCCACGGGGCCGCTCGCCGGGTGCTGATTCGCCGGCGGGCGATCGTCCATCTTTGCGGGTGGCTCATCGGTCGAGAAAGGGGCGACTGCCGCGGGGAATGCCGGTACAGGGTATCCTGCGGCATCCGCGGCCTGCAACCTTTCCGGGGGAGCGGTGTTCTACGGGCAAAGGGGCTACTGCCCCGCCAAATCCACTGTTCGGGGAGCTCGTGATGGCCAGGTCGATAGCCAGACTCATGGTGATCCTTGCCGCGGTACTCGGCACTTCGGTGGCGATCGCGGGGGAGAGGACCTACGATAGACGGCTCGAGGCGCCTCCGGGCGGACGCTTGACGCTTACCAGCGACGTCGGCTCCATAACGGTGGTCGGGCACGACGCCCCGGAAGTCGTCATGCACGTCCAGCTACGAGGCTCGACGTCCTTCCTGGATCACTTCCACATCGAGGCCGAGCAGACGGCGTCGGGCGTCACGATTTCCGCCCATAGCCGCCACGGCGGCTCCTCCTGGCTCGGCTGGTTGGACTGGTTCGATTTCGGATCGGAAGGCGCGCGGTTCACCATCGAGGTGCCGCGTGCTTACCCCGTCGATCTGCGGACCTCGGGCGGCGACATCGGTGTGCGGGATCTTGACGCTACGGTACGGGCCGTGACCTCGGGTGGCGGAATCCGCGTCCGCAATATCACCGGTGCGGTCGATGTGCATACCTCCGGGGGCCGCATCGAAGCGCAGAAGCTCCAGGGACCGGCAAAGTTGAGCACTTCGGGCGGCGGCATCGACGTTGCGGATTCGACGGGAGATCTCGAGGCACACACGTCCGGCGGCCCCATCCGGCTGCTCAACGACGACGGGAAGATCGACGCCCGCACCTCGGGCGGCAGCATTCGAGCCCGGTTGCGGGCGAACCGTGGCATCACCCTGGCCACTTCCGGGGGCTCCATCAGCGTCCGGCTCCCTCAGGACATGCACGCATCGATCGATGCGAAGACGAGCGGCGGCGGCATCACCTCGGAATTCCCGGTCACGACGACCGCGTTCGGCAGCGGCAGCCGCCTCGTGGGCACCGTAGGAGGCGGCGGTCCGCTGATCTCCCTGCGTACCTCCGGCGGCAGCATCGATCTGGCGCCCACCCACTAAGGGGCGCAGAGCACGCAGGCGGCGCTTGCCGCTCGTCCCTGAAGGTCTTCGGGCGAGCGGAGCTGAAGTCAGGACGCGAGCGCGATCTCCACGCGCCTGTTGTGCTTGCCTTCGCTGCGGATGCGCGTGACGCGAATGGCGCCGATCTCGGCGATGTTGCGTACGTGCGTGCCTCCGCAGGGCTGCAGATCGATCCCCGGGATCCTGAGGAGGCGCACGCGGCCGGCCCCGCGCGGCGGCTGCACGCTCAGGGTCTTCACCAGCTCCGGCTGGGCATCGAGCGCCTCATCCGTGATCCAGACCGTCTCGGTGGCGGCGCCCGATGCGATCAGGGCGTTGGTCTCGCGCGTGATGCGCTCGGCATCGAGCAGGCCCATGTCGACATCGAAGTCCAGGCGCGCCTTGTCCGGCGCGATGTTGCCGCCCGTCACCGGCGCGACGACGACACAGGACAGAAGATGCAGCGCCGTGTGCAGCCGCATCAGCGCATAGCGCCGCTCCCAGTCGATTTCCAGCGCGAGGCGCTCGCCGGGCCCGGGACGTGACGCGCCCGGAGCGGGAACGTGAAGGACACCGCCGTCCGCCCCGCCCTTGCGGGTGTCGGCGATCGCGATCCGCTCGCCGCTCTCGCGCACGAGCACACCCGTATCCCCCGGCTGGCCGCCTCCCAGCGGATAGAAGACGGTGCGGTCGAGCTCGATCCCGCGCTCGTGCACCTCGACGAGGCGCGCCGTGGCGCTGGTGCGATAGGCGTCCTCCCGGAAGAGAAGCTCGGTATTCACTCGATGTCCCTCATGGGTGCCGGCGGTGTCCGGCCGATCAACCCGGCGGCTGCGGCGAGGCGTGCGCGAGTCCGGTCGGGTCGCCGGTCTTCTCGCCGGTGCCGGTCGCCGTCGTCTCCCAATGCGAGCCGTCCCTCGACTGCTGGAACAGCACGATCACTCGGTCGCCGGCGGCGGCGAACCTGTAGACGATCCGCTGGCGCAGCGGATTGCCGTGGCGGGTCGTAGTCCACGACTCTACGCGCGTCG
>DAHUXV010000241.1 GCA_027306985.1 Gammaproteobacteria bacterium
GAGCAGGCTCGTGAGGAGCTGACCGACTGGCGCGGCAGCGGCATGTCGGTGATGGAAGTCAGCCACCGCAGCAAGGCGTTCACCGCCGTGGCCGAGGAGGCGGAAAGCCTCGTGCGCTCGCTCCTCGCCGTCCCGGCCGGCCATGCGGTGCTGTTCCTGCAGGGCGGCGCGACCGGTCAGTTCGCCGCCATCCCCATGAATCTCGCCGCCCCCGGGGCCGCCGCCGATTACGTGAACACCGGCGCCTGGTCGAAGAAGGCGATCGGCGAGGCGAAGCGGCTGCAGGTGAAGGTCAACGTCGCCGGCGATGAGGCCGCATCGGGCTACACGACGGTGCCGGACGCGGCGAGCCTGCAGCTGACCGCGGAGGCGGCGTACGTGCACTACACGCCCAACGAGACGATCGGCGGGGTGGAATTCCCCTACGTGCCGCAGACTCGCGGGGTGCCGCTCGTCGCGGACATGTCGTCCACCATTCTCTCGCGGCCGATCGACGTCTCGAAGTTTGCGCTCATCTATGCCGGCGCGCAGAAGAACATAGGCCCGTCGGGTCTTTGCCTCGTCATCGTGCGCAAGGATCTCCTCGGCAAGGCCCGTCCGGGCACTCCCTCGGTGTGGGATTACCAGGCGATGGCCGCCGAGGGCTCGATGCTCAACACGCCGCCCACCTTCGGCTGGTACATCTGCGGGCTCGTGCTCAAATGGGTGCAGGCGCAGGGCGGGCTCACGGCCATGGCGGCCCGCAACCGCGCCAAGGCCGAGCTCCTCTACGGCGCCATCGACGGGTCCGGGTTCTACCGCAACCCGGTGGCGAAGCCCTGCCGCTCGTGGATGAACGTGCCGTTCACGCTGGCCCGGCCGCAGCTCGATCCGCTGTTCATCACCGAGGCGAAGGCCGCGGGCCTGGTGAGCCTCGAGGGCCACCGCTCGGTCGGCGGCATGCGCGCGAGCATCTACAACGCCATGCCGCTCGCGGGCGTGCAGGCGCTGGTCGCCTTCATGACGGAGTTCCAGCGCCGCCACGGCTGATGCCATGAAGTACCGCATCCTGACGCTCAACAACATCAGCGCGCGCGGGCTCGAGCGCCTGCCGCGCGAGCGCTACGAGGTCGCCTCGGGGCTGGAGCGTCCGGACGCCATCCTGGTGCGCTCGGCCGACATGCACGGCCTCGGGCTTCCCGACACCGTGCGCGCGGTGGGGCGTGCCGGCGCCGGCGTCAACAACATCCCGGTCGCGGACCTGAGCCGCCGCGGCATCGCCGTCTTCAACGCGCCGGGCGCCAACGCCAACGCGGTGAAGGAGCTCGTGCTCGCGAGCCTGTTCCTCGCCGCCCGCAACATCTGCCAGGCCTGGGCCTTCGCGCGCTCGACGAGCGGCGACGATCAGGCGATCGACGAGGCGATCGAGCGGGGCAAGAAGAGCTTCGTCGGCTTCGAGCTTCCCGGGCGCACGCTCGGCGTGGTCGGCCTCGGGGCGGTCGGGGTCGAGGTGGCCAACTCCGCGGCGGCGCTCGGCATGAGCGTCCTCGGCTACGACCCGCAGATCACCGTGCAGCGCGCCTGGCAGCTCTCCTCGAGCGTCGAGCAGGCGCTGTCGCTCGATGACCTCTTCGCCCGCGCCGACATCGTCACCGTGCACGTGCCGCTCAACGACCAGACGCGCAAGCTCGTCAACGAGTCGCGCCTGCGGCTGCTCAAGCGCGGCGCGGTGATCCTCAACTTCTCGCGCGCCGGCATCGTCGATGACCGGGCGGTGGTGGCGGCGCTCGATGCCGGCCGCCTGCACGGCTACGTCTGCGACTTCCCGACCAACCTCCTCAAGGACCACGCGAAGGTCGTCACGCTGCCGCATCTTGGCGCCTCGACCGGGGAGGCGGAGGAGAACTGCGCCATCATGGTCGCCGACCAGGTGCGCGACTTCCTGGAGAACGGCAACATCCGCAACAGCGTCAACTATCCGGAGGCGGTGCTGCCCCGGGTCGCCGGCGCGGGCACGACGCGCCTCGCCATCGCCAACAGCAACGTCCCCAACATGGTCGGGCAGATCTCGACCTGCCTCGCGGGCGCCCGCATCAACATCGCCGACCTGCTCAACAAGTCGCGCGGCGAGTACGCGTATACGCTCATCGACGTCGACGGCCCCGTCGGCGAGGATCTCCTCGGGCAGCTGCGCGCCATCCCGGGCGTGCTCTCGGCGCGGCTGATCTGAGGGGCGCCATGGCGGCAAAGCGCATCAAGCGGCCGCGCGGGGGCCTGCCCGATACGGCGAAGCTCGAGAGCGTGCGCGCGCGCATCGACTCGGTCGACGAGCAGATCCACCGCCTGATCAGCGAGCGCGCCAGGCTCGCGCAGCAGGTCGGCATCTCCAAGAGCCGCGACGGGCACACCGTCGATTTCTACCGTCCGGAGCGCGAGGCGCAGGTGCTGCGGCGGGCGCGCGAGCGCAACCGCGGGCCGCTGCGCGATGAGGAGGTCGTGCGCCTCTTCCGCGAGATCATGTCCGCCTGTCTCGCGCAGCAGGAGCCGCTCAAGGTCGCCTACCTCGGTCCGGAGGCCACCTTCAGCCAGACGGCCGTGCTCACGCACTTCGGCCATTCGGTGCGGGCGTTGCCGCTCGGCTCGATCGACGAGGTCTTCCACGAGGTCGAATCCGCCGCGGCGGACTTCGGCGTGGTGCCGATCGAGAACTCCACCGAGGGCACGGTGAACCACACGCTCGACCGCTTCATCGGCTCGCCGCTGAAGATCTGCGGCGAGGTGGAGCTGCGCATCCACCATTACCTCATGGGCACCATGAGCGCCCTCGGACGGATCGTGCGGATCTGCTCGCACCCGCAGTCGCTGGCGCAGTGCCGCGGCTGGCTGCAGGAGCACCTGCCGAGCGTCGAGCTCGTGCCTGCCTCGAGCAACGGCGAGGCCGCGCGCCGCGCGCGCGACGAGCGGGGCACCGCCGCCATCGCGGGCGAGACCGCGGCGGAGGTGTACGGCCTGAAGATCCTCGCGGCGCAGATCGAGGACCGCGGCGACAACACCACGCGCTTCCTCGTGCTCGGGCGCAAGCTCCTCGCGGCGAGCGGCCGCGACCGCACGACGCTGCTCGTCTCCGTAGCCGACACGGATTCTCCCGGCGCGCTCTACCGGCTGCTCGAGCCGCTCGCGCGCCACCGCGTCAGCATGACGCGCATCGAGTCACGCCCGTCGCACCGCCGCAAGTGGGACTACATCTTCTTCATCGACATCGACGGACATGCCGAGGAGCCGCACGTGGCGCGCGCGCTCGCGGCGCTCAAGACCCGCTCCTCGCTCTTTCGCGTGCTCGGCTCGTATCCGCGCGCGGTGCTGTAGAGTGAGGGCATGACGGCTTCCAGCACAGGCGCGCGGTACCGGGTGCACCCCGGCGGCACGGTCGCCGGCGAGCTCACGGTTCCCGGCGACAAGTCGATCTCGCACCGGTCATTGATGTTCGGCGGCATCGCCGATGGCGAGACGCACATCACCGGCTTCCTCGCCGGGGAGGATTGCCTCGCGACGCTGCGCGCGCTGCAGCAGCTCGGGGTGCGCATCGAGCGGCCGGAGCCGCAGACGGTGCATGTCAGCGGCCGGGGCCTCGAGGGCCTGCGGGCGCCGGGCGCGGCGCTCGACATGGGCAACGCCGGCACCGCCATGCGGCTTTTCATGGGACTCCTCGCGCCGCAGACGTTCGATTCCACGCTGATCGGCGACGAGTCGCTGATGCGCCGGCCGATGGAGCGGGTGGCCGGACCGCTGCGACTGATGGGCGCCGACATCCGCACGCACGACGGCCGGCCGCCCGTCGAGATCCATGGCACCGAGAAGCTGCGCGCGATCGAGTACGCCTTGCCGGTCGCGAGCGCGCAGGTGAAGTCGGCCGTGCTCCTCGCCGGCCTGAGAGCCTACGGCCGTACCCGGGTGACGGAGCCGGCACCGTCGCGGGACCACACGGAGCGAATGCTCCGCGCCTTTGGCGTCGAGGTCCTGCGGGACGGGGCGACGGTGGCCGTGGAGGGAGGCCAGCGGCTCACCGGCACGTCGGTGGTGGTGCCGGCGGATTTCTCTTCGGCCGCCTTCTTCCTCGTCGCCGGCTGCCTCGCGGCCGAGCGGGGCCTGGTGCTCTGTAACGTCGGGGTCAACCCGACCCGCACGGGTCTGCTCGAGCTGTTGCGGCTGATGGGGGCGGACATCCGCGTGCATACGCACAGCCAGGATGTTCT
>DAHUXV010000242.1 GCA_027306985.1 Gammaproteobacteria bacterium
CCGTGATGTGCGCGATCGACAACCTCAACAAGGGCGCGGCCGGCGGCGCCGTGCAGTGGATGAACCGGATGTTCGGCCTGCCGGAGACGGACGGCCTCACCGCCTGCGCGCCCGGCTGGACCTGAAGCGAGAAGAGCATGATCCCCCCGGCAGCAGCGAATGACGACACGACCCGCGATTTCCTCGCGCCCGTGTTCGCCCAGTATCCCCTCGAGGTCGTCTCCGCCGAGGGCGTCTGGCTGCGCAACGCCCGCGGCGAGCGGGTGCTCGATCTTTACGGCGGCCATGCCGTGGCGGCGCTCGGCTACGGCCATCCCGGCTGGACGGAAGCGCTCACCGCGCAGGCCCGCTCCTGCAACTTCCAGACGAACGCCATCCCGATGGGCGTGCGCGTGCGCGCCGCGGAGCGCCTGGTGCGCTTCTCGGGGCTGGACTTCACCAGCGTCTTCTTCGTCAACAGCGGCGCCGAGGCGAACGAGAACGCGTTGCGGCTGGCCTTTCGCATGACTTCCCGGCCGCACGTCGCCGCGGTCGAGGGCGCGTTCCACGGCCGCACGGCCGCGGCGGCCGCGGTCACCTGGGGCGCCGACCGCTGGTACGGCTTCCCGCGCAAGCCGTTCGAGGTCAGCTTCATGCCGCGAGGTGACCTCGCCGCCATCGCCACGCAGGTCACCGAGCGCACGGCCGCGGTGATCGTCGAGCCCGTGCAGGGGCTCGCGGGCGCCGTGGACCTCGGCCAACCCTACCTCGCCGCGCTGCGCCGCCGCTGCGACGAGGTCGGCGCGCTGCTCATCTTCGACGAGGTGCAGTGCGGCCTCGGCCGCCTCGGCCATCCGTTCGCCGCCAACCTCTAAGGCATCAAGCCCGACATGATCACCGCGGCGAAGGCGCTCGGGAACGGCTTTCCCTGCGCCGCGCTGCTGACCTGCGCCAAGGTGTCGGCGAGCCTGGAGTTGGGACTTCTCGGCACGACCTACGGCGGCGGCCCGATGGCGTGCGCGGCCATCGAGGCGGTGATCGAGGCGATCGAGTCGCAGGGCCTGCTCGAGAACGTCCGGCGCGTGTCGGACTACATCCGAAGTGCCTGCATCGTGGGACCGGTGACGGCGAGCCAGGGCGAGGGCTTTCTCCTCGGGCTGCGCACCCGCCGCCCCGCCAAGCAGATCCAGGCGGAGCTGCTGGAAGGCGGCATTCTGGCGGGCACGGCGAGCGACAGCCACATCCTCAGGCTCCTGCCGCCCTTCATCCTGACAGAGGAGCACGTCGACATGCTGCGCGATGCGCTCGCAGGCCTGCCGACATGAAGCGCTTGCTCGACCTGGCCGACCTCGGGCGCGAGGAGGTGCTGGCGCTGCTCGAGCTCGCGCGGCGCCTGGAGACGCGCCCGGAGCCGCACGCGCTCGCCGGCAAGATCCTCGGCCTGCTCTTCCTCAACCCCTCGCTGCGCACCCTCGCCTCCTTCCAGGCCGGCATGGCGCGGCTTGGCGGCAACTCGTTCGTCATCACGCCGGGCCAGGGCACCTGGCAGCTCGAGACGCGGCTCGGCGCCGTGATGAGCGGCGCGGCGGCGGAGCACGTGCGCGAGGGCATTCCCGTGCTCGCTTCCTACTGTGACGCCCTGGGTCTGCGGGCGTTCGCGGACGGGAAGGACCTCGCCGCGGATCTCGCGGAAACGAGCTTCAACGCGATGGCGAGCCTCGTCGACAAGCCGCTCATCAACCTCGAGTCGGCGACCAGCCATCCCTGCCAGGCGCTCGCCGACTGGAAGACCATGGACGATCTCGGGGTGCCGCGCGGCGGCCGCTTCGTGCTCTCCTGGGCGTATCATCCGCGCGCGCTGCCGCTCGCGGTGCCGGCGACCGCGGTCCACATGGCGGCTCTGCGCGGCATGGAGGTCATCGTGCTGCGGCCCGAGGGCTTCGCGCTGCCGCCGCCTGTCATGGAGAAGGCACGGCGCGCCGCGGCCCTCTCCGGCGGCTCCGTCCGCGAGACCGCCGAGCGCGACGACGCGCTCAGCGGCGCGCACATCGTCTACGCGAAGGAATGGGGCGCGACGTCCTGCTACGGCGATGCAGCCGCGGACGGACGCCTGCGCGGCGAGCTCGGGCACTGGTGCGTGCGCAACGACTGGTTCGCGCGCGCCGCCGAGGACTGCCGCCTGATGCACTGCCTGCCCGTGCGCCGCAACGTGGCCGTCGCGGACGAGGTGCTCGACAGCCCGCGCAGCATCGTGCAGCGGGAAGCCTACAACCGCCTCACCGTGCAGATGGCGGTTCTCTATCGCATGTTGAAAGGCATTTGAGGGACAACCCGACATGATCATGCATTCTGGCGATCAGGCCCTGGCGATCCGGGCGCTCAAGAACGCGGCGCCGTACATCCGCATGTACAAGGGCAAGACCTTCGTCGTGAAGGCGGGCGGCGGCGTCTTCGCCGACGCCGACTCCACCCGGATCCTCATGGAGCAGATCGCGATCCTGCATTATTTCGGCGTGCGGGTGGTGTTCGTCCACGGCGGCGGCCCGCAGCTCACCGAGCTCTCGACGGCGCTCGGCGTGCCGACGCGCATGGTGGAAGGCCGTCGCGTCACCGACCAGAAGTCGATCGACGTGTCGGCCATGGTGCTGAACGGACTCATCAACACCCGCATTCTCGGCATCTGCCGCGACCTCAATATCGAGGCCGTGGGGATCAGCGGCGTCGATGCGAGCCTGGTGCGTGCGCACCGGCGCCCGCCGGTGAAGATCGCCTCGAGCGGCGAGATGGTGGATTACGGCTTCGTCGGCGACATCGACGCGGTGGATCCGGCGGCGGTGCGCAAGCTCCTCGACAACGGCCTCATGCCGGTGGTGAGCCCGCTCTCGGCGGACGACAGCGGCGTGCTCCTCAATATCAACGCGGACACGGTCGCCGCCGCGCTCGGTGCCGCACTCGGCGCGGAGAAGCTGTTCCTCTGCACGGGCGCACCC
This sequence comes from Gammaproteobacteria bacterium, assembly GCA_027306985.1. Taxonomy (GTDB): domain Bacteria; phylum Pseudomonadota; class Gammaproteobacteria; order Steroidobacterales; family Steroidobacteraceae; genus 13-2-20CM-66-19. The sequence goes on from DAHUXV010000242.1 coordinate 2,970, forward strand.
GGGATTCTCGGCGAGATTGCCGATCCGGGATCGCTCATCTCCTACATCGACCTGCAGGGACTGAAGCGCCTGCGCGAGGAGGGCCGCATCGCCGACGGCATGCTGCCGAAGGCGAAGGCCATCGAGGATGCGATCCGCGGCGGCGTGCGGCGCGTGCACGTGGTCTCCTACTCGGCGCCGGAGGGCATCCTCGGTGAAGTGTTCACCAACGAAGGCACCGGCACGCTGATCGTCGCCGACGTCAACGCGCTGACGCTTGCGGAGCAGCAGGGAGCGCTCGCCTCGTGACCGGGCTACGATCGCAGCTCCGCTTTCCGCATCGGTGCAATGGGCCCATTGCACCGGGCCCGCCGCGCGATGCCGCCGCCGAGCCGCTCCGGGATCCGTCATGACGCGCCTGTGGGACAAGGGAGCGCCTCTCGACGATCGCGTTCTGCGCTACACGGCGGGGGAAGACTTCGCGCTCGATGAGCGGTTGGTGCGCTACGACGTCCGTGCGTCCATTGCGCACGCGGAGATGCTGCATGAGCAGTCGCTGCTGTCGGCAGCCGACCTGGATGCGATCAGGGATGGCCTGACGGCGCTGGGAGAGGCGCATGCGGGCGGACTCTGGCGCATCGAGCTCGCCGACGAGGACGGTCAGACGGCGCTGGAGCGCAGACTGACGGAGCGTATCGGACCCGCCGGCGGTCGCGTGCATTTGGGGCGCTCTCGCAACGATCAAGTCCTCACGGCACTGCGCCTGTATCTGCGGGACGCCGTGGAGGAGCTGAGCAGCGGCGCCCTCACCGTCGCCGAAGCTCTCGAGCGACTGGCGGAGCGCGAGCGCAGCACGGCCCTTCCGGGCTACACCCACATGCAGCAGGCAATGCCGAGCTCCGTACCCCTCTGGGCGGGCGGCTTCGCGTCCGAGATCCGGGACGACGCGGATAACCTGCGTCACGTCCATCGCCGCATCGGCAAGAGCCCTCTCGGCTCGGCGGCGGGCTACGGTACGCCCGGTCTGCCGCTCGACCGGAAGTCGACCCAGCGCAAGCTCGCATTCACCCTCGTGCACGAGCCGGTGACCGCGGTGCAGCTCTCTCGCGGCAAGGCGGAGGCGGGCCTGCTGTTCGAAGTCGCCCTCCTCATGCAGGACCTCGGCCGCCTCGCCGCCGACGTCCTGCTCTTCTACACCCAGGAATTCGGCTTCCTCGAGCTGCCGGACGCGTTCACCACCGGCTCCTCCATCATGCCGCAGAAGCGCAACCCGGACGTCTTCGAGCTGATCCGGGGACGCTCCGCGACGGCGCAGGCGTGTCTCGCCGAAGCGCTCGGCCTCTGCGCCAAGCTGCCCTCGGGCTATCAGCGCGACCTGCAGCTGCTGAAAGGGCCATTGTTCCGCGGCATCGATCTGGCGCTGCAGACTCTGGACATCCTGCCTGCCGCCCTCGATGCGATGCGCTTCCGCCCCGAGCGCATCCGCCTCGATCCGGCCATCCACGCCGCCGAGGAAGCGAACCGGCTGGTGGTCACGGAAGGCATCCCCTTCCGCGAAGCCTATCGGCGCGTCGCCGCAAAATTGAAAGGCCCGGGCTGAGCCCATCGGACGGCGGACCGACAGGCGGTGGCAGCTTCCGCCGTTCCACGAAGCGCGGGCATCATGCGGCCCCGCTCATGCAGTTTGCGAGACCGATTGTTTCGCAAGTGTGGCAACTTCCGGCGCGCGGACATCGTAATCTAGCGGCCCATGCGGCCTGCGCGGTTGGCACGGCGCGGAACTCCGCCGCACCGCGCGAAGTCACACACGGACCGCTCTCCCAGGCCATCCATGCACATACCGGTTGGAAAATCGAGGAACATGCGCTTCACTGCAATCAGGAACGGCGCCGGCCGCCGCCCAATGCTGCTGATCGGCGCTCTGTTGGCGATCGCCATGGCGGGCAGCGCGGGCGCCGCCGGGCTGCCGCAAATCGTCCATGCGCGCCAGGCTCACTTCAAAGCCCTCGGCAGAGCCGCCAAGTCTCTGCGGGATCAGATCGGGCGATCGCACCCGGACTGGAGCCTGGTCGCGAGCGAGGCGAGCCGGATCCAGCATCTCGCCTCCGCGCTCCCGAGCTGGTTTCCCGCGGGCAGCGGCAAGGGTCACGGAGTCAAGACCAGGGCAGGGGCGGCGATCTGGGCGCGGCCGCACGAATTCGCGCGCGCCGCGCAGACGCTCTTGAATCGCGCCCAGAACGTGACGCGAGCCGCCGCCAGCCACGATCCGCGCGCGCTGGCGCTGGGCAGCAGGGCGCTCGGCCAGTCCTGTGGCGGCTGTCACCGCCGATTCCGTGCGCGCAGCAGTTGGTGGTGATTCGCCTTGACCGCTGAATCGCCGCCCAACGGGCGGATTCGCGTCTGGGATCTGCCGACCCGGCTCTCGCATTGGACCCTCGTCAGCCTGTTCGGGGTCTGCTGGTGGACCGCGGACAGCGACCGGATGCAGTGGCACCGCATCGCCGGATATGGCGTGCTCGGCGCGGTGCTGTTCCGGCTGGCGTGGGGATTCTGTGGCGGCCAAACGGCGCGATTCGGCGACTTCGTTCGCGGGCCGGCGGCCACTTTTCGTTATGCGCGCAAGCTCTTCGGGCGTCGGGGCGCCGGTGCGCCGGTGCCGCTCGGCCACAACCCGCTCGGCGCGTTGAGCATCCTCGTCATGCTCGCCCTGTTGCTGACGCAAGCCACGCTCGGCCTCTTCGCCGTGAATGTCGACGGCTTCGGCTCAGGGCCGTTCGCGAAGTGGGTCTCGTTCGAGACCGGCCGGCGGTTCGCCCATCTGCATGCCGCCAATTTCCAGCTGCTGCTGCTGCTGATCGGGCTGCACCTGACCGCGATCGGATTCTATCGCTTCGCGCGCAAGGAGAAGCTGCTGGCGGCGATGATTCACGGCTCCAAGCCGCACGCGCCGCCCGGCGAAGCGCCTTACTTCGTCCCGGGGTGGCGGGCCGTGTGGCTCGCCGCCGGCATCTTCATCTTCGTGGCGCTGTTGCTCAATTTACGATGAGCCAGGCTGCGGGCTCACTCGGCCGACGCAATGTGCAGTGACGTCAGTTGCCGGTCAGAGATACGCCCAGCGCCAGCGATGCTCCGCCTACGGGCACCGCGACATTGAAGATCCCTGGTGAACGGGTGGCCTGCTAAGGCGATTCCGGCGATTGAGACGGTCGGCAGCCCATTAATTCCACAGCGCTCAATCAGCCCGCGCCGGCGAGCGCTCCGGCTTCAGTGCGCCTCGTCCCAATTGGCCCCCGTGCCGATGTCGACTCGCAGCGGGACGCGCAGCTCCGCCGCGGAGGTCATTCTCTCCCGGACGGCCTCCGTCACGCGCTCGACGGCGTCGCTGCGCACCTCGAGCACCAGCTCGTCGTGCACCTGCATGATGAGCCGCGCCGGAGCGTCCTCGCGCGCGCACCAGGCATCGACCGTGATCATGGCGCGCTTGATGATGTCTGCGGCGGTGCCCTGCATGGGGGCGTTGATGGCACTGCGCTCCGCGTACTGCCGCGTCTGCACGTTGCCGGAGCGGATGTCGGGCAGGTACAGCCGGCGACCGTACACCGTCTCGACGAAGCCGCGCTCGCGCGCCTGCCCGCGGGTATCGTCCATGAAGCGCCGCACGCCGGGGTAACGCTGGAAGTAACGCTCCACGTAGGTCTGGGCCGCGCCGCGGTCGATACCGAGGTTGCGCGCCAGCCCGAAGGGCGACATGCCGTAGATGAGCCCGAAGTTGATGGTCTTGGCCAGGCGGCGCTGATCCGGGGTGACCTGCGCGGGCGGCACGCCGAAGACCTCCGCCGCGGTGGCCTGGTGCACGTCGCGATCCTCCGCGAAGGCGGCGAGCAGACCCTCGTCGCCCGAGAGATGCGCCATGATGCGCAGCTCGATCTGCGAGTAGTCCGCCGCCAGCAGCACGTGCCCCGGCGGTGCGATGAAGGCCTGGCGGATGCGCCGGCCCTCCGGGCGGCGGATCGGGATGTTCTGCAGGTTGGGATCGGAGGAGGACAGGCGCCCGGTCTGCGCCACCGCCTGGCCATAGGAGGTATGGATGCGGCCGGTGCGCGGATTGATCTGCTCCGGGAGCTTGTCGGTGTATGTCGATTTCAGCTTCGCGAGCGCGCGGTAGTCGAGCACGATGCGCGGCAGCGCATAGGAAGCCGCGAGCTCCTCCAGTACGTCCTCGGCCGTCGACGGCTGTCCGGTCGGCGTCTTGCGCACCACCGGCAGTCCCAGCTTCTCGAAGAGCACCTGCTGCAGCTGCTTCGGCGAGTCGACGTTGATGTCGTACCCGGCCTCGCGCCGCGCCTCCCGCAGCAGCTCCTGCAACTGGACGGCGAAGCGCGAGCTCTGCGCCCGCAGCAGCTCGCGATCGACCAGCACGCCCCGGTGCTCCATGCGCTCGAGCACCGGCACCAGCGGCTGCTCGATCTGCTCGTACAGGCGCTGCAGCGCCGGAATGCTCTCGATCCTCGGCCAGAGCGCCTTGTGCAGGCACAGCGTCACATCGGCGTCCTCGGCGGCATACTCCGCGGCGCGCTCCACCGGCACCTGGCTGAAGGGGATCTGTTTGGCACCCTTGCCGGCCACGTCCTCGTAGGTGATGGTGCGCAGCCCGAGATAACAGAGCGCCGCGGAATCCATGTCGTGCCGCGTGCCGACGCTGTTCCAGACGTAGGACTCCAGCATGGTGTCGTACCGCATGCCGGCCAACCGGATCCCGTGGTTCTGCAGCACGTGGGCGTCGTACTTGAGGTGATGGCCGAGCTTCGGTCTCTCGGGGTCTTCCAGGATCGGCCGCAGCGCCTCGAGAGCCCGCGCGCGCTCGATCTGCGGCGGCGCGCCCGCGTAGTCGTGGGCCAGCGGGAGGTAGGCGGCGATCCCCGGCTCGACGCAGAAGGAGACGCCGACGATCTCCGCGCTCATGTAATCGAGGCTCGTCGTTTCCGTATCGAGCGCGATGAGCGCCGCGTCATGCAGCTTCGCAATCCAACGCTCGAGATCCTCCCACTGCACCAGCGTCTCGTAGTTCCTGGCCGCGGCCGGCGGCGCGGCAGCCGGCTCGCCCGGGGGGAAGCCGACGCGAGGTGCGGCAGCGCCAGCGTGCGCGGCGGCGCCATCCGCCGCCGGCCGGCCTGGCCCGACCGAGCCATCCGCCGACTCGCCGCTCCCGCCGTCGAGCTGGCGCAGGAACGAGCGCAGCTCGTAGCGGGTGTAGAGCTCGCGCAGACGCTCGGTGTCCGGCTGCGCGGGCACGAGCCCTTCGAGCGTGACCGGCAGCTCGAGATCGCAGTGAATGGTCGCGAGCTTGCGTGACAGCTCGAGCGTCTCGAGACCGGCTCGCAGGTTCTCGCCCACCTTGCCGCTCACCTCGCTCACGTGGCCCACCAGGTTGTCGAGGGTCCCGTACTGGTTGAGGAACCTGGCCGCGGTCTTCGGGCCAACCTTGTCGATGCCGGGAATGTTGTCGGAGCTGTCGCCCACCAGGGCCAGGTAATCGATGATCTGCTCCGGGAACACGTCGAACTTCGCCTTGACCCCGGCGCGGTCGAGCACCGTGTTGCTCATCGTGTTGACGAGTGTGATCGACTCGTTGACCAGCTGCGCCATGTCCTTGTCGCCGGTCGAGATGAGCACGGTCTGCCCGGCGCGCGCGGCCTGGCAGGCCAGCGCCCCGATGACATCGTCGGCCTCGACTCCCTCGACCCGCAACAGGGGCAATCCCTGGGCGCGCAGGATGCAGAGCAGCGGCTCGATCTGCGCGCGCAGGTCGTCCGACATCGGCGTGCGATGAGCTTTGTATTCGGCGAAGAGATCGTCGCGAAACGTCCTGCCCGGCGCATCGAACACCAGAGCGATGCGCTTCGGCCGGCACTCCTTCAGGAATTTGGCGAGCATGTTCAGCACGCCGAGAACCGCGCCGGTCGGCTCGCCGCGGGAATTGCTCAGCGCCGGAAGGGCGTGGAAGGCCCGATAGAGATAGGAGGACGCGTCGACCAGAACGAGGTCGGGGGACTCGGGGATGGGCATGCCGGCAGTATATCGGACACCGCCCGCGTCAACCGGAAACCGCCCCCGTGCGCTATCAGGACTCATGGACAGGACGCTGACCTCGGCCATGGCCGCCAATCGATTCGGGCTCGGCGCCCGGCCGGGCGAGCTGGCCGCCATCGGCGCCTCGGGACCCGACTGGCTGCGAGCGCAGCTCGACGGCCCGGCGCCGGAAATCGGCGGCGACGGCCTGCAAAGCTCCGCGAGCATCCTCACGCGGATCTACGGCCTGCGCCGCACCATCCGCGCCGAGCGCATGAGGGCCGCGGCCGCCCGGCGCGACGACCAAAGAGATGCGGCAGCCGGCTCCACCGCCGCGGTCGGCGCGCTCGAGAAGCTCCCTCAGCTCATCCGTCCGATCTATCTCGCCGAAGCCGGCGCGCGCTTGCGGCAATCGGTCTCGACGGACCGGCCGTTCCTCGAGCGCCTGACGCAGTTCTGGTCGAACCACTTCGCCGTCTCCGTCGACAAGGGCGTGTTGGCCGCGCTCGCCGGCAGCTACGAGCGGGAGGCGATCAGGCCGTACGTCCTCGGCAACTTCGGCGACATGCTGCTCGCCACGGAGCGGCATCCGGCGATGCTGCTCTACCTCGACAATGAGATGTCGATGGGACCGGACTCGCGCGCGGCGCGCAACATCGGGCGGCGCAATCCCGGCCGGCGGCCGGGCATCAACGAGAACCTGGCGCGCGAGACGATGGAGCTGCACACGGTGAGCGTCGACGGCGGCTATTCCCAGGCCGACGTCACCGCGTTCTCCGAGGTGTTGACGGGCTGGTCGATCGCGGGGCCGGAGGGTCGGCGGTTCGGGTTGCGGCCCGGGACCTTCGCTTTTCGCGCCGCCATGCACCAGCCTGGACCGCAGACGGTGATGGGCAAGCGCTATCCCGACACGGGTTACGACCAGGGAGTGGCGGTGTTGCGCGACCTCGCCCGCCACCCGTCGACGGCACGATTCGTCGCCACCAAGCTGGCGCGGCATTTCATCGCCGATGACCCGCCCGCGGCGGCGGTGCGGCGTATGGCCGCGGCCTTCTCCGGGAGCGGCGGCGATCTGCCGACGGTGTACCGCGCCCTCATCGACTCGCCGGAGGCCTGGGAGCCGCCGGTATCGAAGTTCAAGACGCCCTCGGACTTCATCGTGTCGTCCCTCCGCGGGCTGGAGCTCCCCGTCGGCACGGACAAGGCGCCGGTATGGCTCTTCCAGCTCCTCGGCCAGCGGATCTGGTGCCCCGGATCGCCGGCGG
>DAHUXV010000257.1 GCA_027306985.1 Gammaproteobacteria bacterium
AGCGCGAGAATCAGCAGCGCATGACGAGTGGTTCGAATCTTATCCGTCGCCAAGTTCCCGGCCCTCTGAGCGGCATGTTAACTTCTTTTCGCACCGGAGCACGAGCCCCTGGCCGAAGACATTACTTAATCGGACGGGGAAATTTAACCGGTAACTTCACACTATTGCCAGTACTTCATGGCGGCCACGCAAAAATCTCGATACCAGGAGCCGCTGGCCGCACGACTCGCCTGGTGGGCGAGCCCCTTGGGCACGGCGCTCATCGCCGCGGAATCGCAGCTGCTCGGCGAGGCGCTCGAGGACGTGTTTGGCTGGGAATTGCTGCAGATCGGCGCCTGGGGCGCCGGCCGGGAGTTGTTGTCCGGAGCGCGCACGCGCCATCAGGCCATCGTCGCCACGCCCGGACTGTCGTCGGTTGCCGACATCCGCGCGCGGCCCACCCAGTTGCCCGTCGTCAGCGACTCGATCGACGCGGTCCTGCTGCCGCACATCCTCGAGTTCGCCACCGACCCCTATGCCATCGTGCGCGAGGCGGATCGCGTGCTCGTCGGCGAGGGGCGGCTGCTCGTGCTCGGGTTCCGGCCATGGAGCCTCTGGGGCGTGCGCGCCCGCTGGAGCCGCAACGGCTTTCCGCCGGGCATGCGTCGCGTGCTCTCCGAGAGAAGGATCCGCGAATGGCTGGTGCTGCTCGGGTATGAAGTCGTGTCGGCGCAGCATTATTTGTTCCGCGGCCCCTGGCGAGGCGGGCTCGGGGCGGGCCAGGAGTCGGGCTATGGCACCGGCCGGATGCTGCGGCGGGGGCTCACGTATCCGCTGCCGGCCAACGCCTATCTGCTCAAGGCGCGCAAGCGCATCTACACGCTGACACCGATCCGGCAGCGATTTCGCGAGCGGCCCGCGGTTCTCGGCGGGCTCGTCAAGCCCTCTCCCCATTGACCATCAGACATCAGACACAGTGAATAATACGAGCGAGGGAACCTCGGCCGTCGTCGATATTTATACCGACGGCGCCTGCCGCGGCAATCCGGGCCCCGGCGGCTGGGCGGCGCTCCTCACCATCGCCGGCCGCGAGAAGGAGCTGGCCGGTGCCGAGGCGCAGACGACCAACAATCGAATGGAGCTGACGGCCGTCATCCGCGCGCTCGAGGCGCTGAAGCGTCCGGTGCGGGCGCGGGTGTACACGGACTCGGAATACGTTCGGCGCGGCATCCTCGATTGGATCCGCGCCTGGAAGGCGCGCGGATGGCTGACGGCGGACCGCAAGCCGGTCAAGAATCAGGACCTCTGGCGCCGGCTCGATGAGCTCGCGGCGGGCCACTCGATCGAGTGGCACTGGGTCCCGGGCCACGCGGGCGTGCCGGGCAACGAGCGGGTGGACCGGCTCGCCAACCAGGCCATCGACGCGATGGCGTCATCGGATTAGCCAGGCACGGGGACCGGCCCGCCGCCGCAGGCGGCGAGCGGCGGGCAAGAGCCGCGCCTGTCGCCCGACGCCGCTGGGCCGGGCAGCAGCCCGGATCCAGCGCTTTGGAAAATACTGCTAGACTTTACGGCATGCGACAGATCGTTCTCGACACCGAGACCACCGGTCTCGAGGCGTCGCTCGGGCACCGGATCATCGAGATCGGCTGCGTCGAGCTGCTCGACCGCCGGGTCACCGGGCACACCTTCCACCGCTACTTGAATCCGGAGCGCGACATCGACGTCGGCGCGGAAGCGGTCCACGGGCTGCAGCGCGAGGACCTGGCGCGCCAGCCGCGGTTCGCGCAGGTGGCGGACGAGTTCCTCGAGTTCATCGGCGGCTCGGAGCTCGTCATCCACAACGCCGAGTTCGACATCTCCTTCCTGGATGCGGAGCTGCGCCGCGCCGGCCGCACGCTTGCGATGGGCGAGTTCTGCCGTGTCCTCGATACCCTGGTGCTCGCCCGGGAGATGCATCCCGGCCAGCGCAACAACCTGGATGCGCTCTGCAGGCGCTACAACGTCGACAACTCCCGCCGGGAGCTGCACGGGGCGCTGCTC
>DAHUXV010000264.1 GCA_027306985.1 Gammaproteobacteria bacterium
GGCATCATCGGAAATAAAGCGTGATATTCTGAACTTATTATTCCGTTTTTCGGATAATCCATGGACAAGCTGCAGGCCATGGCGCTCTTCGTCCGGGTGGTCGAGACCGGCGGCATCGCCCGAGCGGCCGAGAGCCTCGGCATCCCGAAGGCAACGGCCACGACCCTGATCCAGAAGCTGGAAGCCTCCCTGGGCGCGAGGCTGCTCAACCGCACCACCCGCCGGGTCAGCGTCACCCCTGACGGCGCCGCCTACTACACCCGCGCAGCCGCCATCCTGGCGGAGGTGCGGGAGGCCGAGGAGGCGCTCTCGCAACACTCCTCGGCGCCGCACGGCCGCGTGCGCGTCGACGCCCCTACACTCATCGCGCGCTCGGTGATCGTGCCCGCCCTGCCGCGCTTCTTCGCCCGGTATCCCGGCATCGAGCTGGCGCTCGCCTGCAACGAGCGCCATTTCGACCTCGTCGCCGAGGGTATCGACTGCGCGCTGTGGGTCGGCGAGATCGGCGACCCCGGCCTCGTGGCCAGGCGGGTTGGATTTCTCTACTTCGCCACCTGCGCCGCGCCCGGCTACCTGGCGGAGCACCCCGCGCCCGCTCATCCCCGCGACCTCGCACGGCACCGCTGCATCAATCACTTCGCGCCGGGCACTGGCGCGACCGTGGAATGGGTCTTCTCGAAGGACGGCGAGCGCGTGCAGGCCGTGTTTCCCGGGCATCTGGCGCTCGAGGACGAGAACAGCTACGTGAGCGCCGCCGAAGCCGGCCTCGGCATCGCGCAGATGCCCGCCTTCGTGGTGAAGGAGGCGATGGAGCGCGGCACGCTCGACCTCGTGCTCGCCGACTGGCTCCCGGAGCCGGCACCCCTCTACGTCGTGTATCCGCAGAGCCGGCATCTCTCGCGCCGCGTGCGCGTATTCGTCGACTGGCTGGCCGCGCTGATCGCGGATCACGACGGCATCCAGCTGCGCTCCACGTTGCCGGGGCTGGCGTAGCCCGGACCGAAAATCCGCATGTCGGTGGCTCCGTTCCGCGCCTGTCAAAGCGCGAGATGGCCGGGCTCCGCTCTGGCCTCGACTTTGCTCAACGAGCAGGCCTGGCATCCGGATGCCATCGAGCGGCAGCTGGCGCGCCGGGAACCAAGCGAGATTCGGGCCGCGTACAGGTACGCCAAGCATCTTCCGAGCGGCGCAAGATGATGCAGCTTGATCCGGCTATTTCGACGGACTTCGCTCGACCGCGGCAGCGATTCCTCCGCAAGAGCGACGTGTCGGCGCAAAAGCGTAAACTCTCACTGTTGTCGAAGGAGAGGCGTGAGTGGCGAAAGCGAAGAGATCAAACAGACGCAGGCCACGCTGTCTGCTCATCGCCGGACCATCGCCCCCTCGCCGACGCCTGGGCGGTGTCTGACAATTCCGGCAGGCCGCCGAAGCTGATAGCGTCCGGGCCATGAAGGCGAAAGTCGTCGGCAAGAGTACGGGCTCGAACCGAAATCCGAAGCTCGCCGCACGTGTCGGGCGGGCACTGCTTCGCGCCGGGGAGACCGCCCGGCGGACAGCCCGGATGTATGGGACTCCAATGTACGTCTGGGAAAACGGCAAGGTGGTCGCCAAGCGTCCGTAACGCCCGCAATTGTTCGGGCTACCCCTGCGCTCCCGCTTGCGGTCAGTGATCCACGGACCGGATAGGCGAGAAAGACCGCTCCGAGCCCCACGCCCACCGAGGCGATCATGAAGGCAAACCCGAGCGTTACGCCCGCAATGTGGGGCACCGTGCGCCGCAAGCCGTGGGCCAGCCCGGACGACATCAGCATGATGTTGCTCGGTCCCGGCGTGAAGAACACGACGAAAGACGAAAGCGAGCGGCAGCCGCTGCGACACGAACAGGGACTGACCCATGACGGAGCGGGGTCGCGCGGCTACGGAGAGCCGCGAACGGTTCGAATCCAGCGCTCGAAGCCCGCCATGACGCCGCGGCAGAACTCGGCGGTGGCGGGATTGGTGAACCCGCCCTGCTCGTCCACCAGCTTGTCGACCCCGCCGATGTAAGCCT
>DAHUXV010000267.1 GCA_027306985.1 Gammaproteobacteria bacterium
GGCGGCGCGCGCGCGCCGCAGGTCCGGCGCGATGCGCTCGAAGCCCGGCCGCTCGGCCCGCAGCTTCACGGCGGCGGCGAACACCTGCTGCAGAATGGGCAGCAGCCGATACGCGGCGAAGGCGACGAAGGTGAGCGGCCCGAGCGATGCGCCCAGGCCCCCGGGCCGGGCGCCGAGCAGAAGCGCCGCGCCGACGAGCGCCGCGACCCCCAGGCATTCCATCACGTACTTCGGCAGCTGGGCGGCGAGCTGGATGTACGCGGCCGTGAGCGAGGCTCGCTCGCTCGTCTCGGTGAAGCTGTGGACGAACGGATCGCGGTCCGCGAGCAGGAGAATCTCGCGGATCAGGCTGAAGCTCTCGGCGGCGAGCCGCGCGCGCTCCGACCAGGCCTCGCCGTGGGCCGTTCCCAGGCGATGCAGCCGCTCGCGCAGGCCGGCATAGATGAGGCAATAGCCGCCCGCGAGCGCGAGCAGCATCGCCGCGGCGGCGGCCGGATAGAGGATGGTCACCGTCAGAACGATGAGGAGGGCGGTGATGAGCTGGGTGACGAGGACGAAGCCGTTCTGCAGGATGCCGTTGTTGAGCCGTCCGACTTCGTACACCACGTTGTGCACGAGGGTCGCGCCGTTCGTTGCGGCGTGAAAGCGATACGGACGGCGCAGATACTCGGCGAACAGGGTCGACTGCAGCTCGCCGCCGATGCCGAGGGCGATCCGACTCAACAGCAAAAGTCCCGCGGCATTGACGGCATCGGCGAGCAGCACCACGGCAAAGAACGCCGCGCCCAGCGCGATCTCGAGCTCGCGCGGGCTGCCGAAGCCGGCCGTGACGTAGAGCCAGTGCAGAAAAGGATGCCGGTCGATGAGACGCGGATCGCCGAGGACCGCGAAGAAGGGCGCGATGGAGGAAATGCCGACGACGGTCGAGAGCGCCATGAGGAGCGAGACGGCCTGCGCCGCGAGCACGAGACGCCGCTGGCGCGCCGTGAGGATGCTCCATACCGCGCGCGGGAGGCTCACCACGGCGCCCTCGCGCAGCGCCCGCGGTCGACCGGGCTCGCCATGGCGGCCGGCGCCGATCGCGCGCGCGCGAGCACATCCTCGTAGGCTGCCGCGAGCTTGCGTCCGAGCGCCTCGAAGGACAATTCCCGCTCGAAGTGAGCGCGTACCGCGGCGCGGGACCGCGCACCGCCCTCTCTTGCCGCGGCGAGCAGGGCCGAGCAGAGGGATGCGGGATCCTCCGGCTGCCACAGATGACCCACGGCGCCCGCGCCGGTGAGCGCCCGGAACGAGGGAATGTCGGTGACGACGGGCGTCAAGCCGCAGGCGAGGGCCTCGATGAGCGCGTAGCCGCTTCCCTCGCGGTGACTGCCGGAGACGAAGGCGTCGGCCGCGCGCATCAGTTGCTCCACCCGCGCATGGCTCACCGGGCCGAGGAGGTGGGTGCGCCCCGCGAGGCGAGGGTCGGCGCGTATGCGCCGGCGCACGCGGCGCAGCAGGCGCCCCTGGCCAAAGCAACACCAGAGCTCGAGTCCCGGCAGCAGGCGCGCCGCCCGCGCGGCGCCCTCGAGCACGGTCAGCGGATCCTTGTTGGCATCGAGATGTCCCACCCAGAGGAGCAGCGGCTGGCCCGAGACCCGCGCGCCGGCGCGCGCCGCGGCCGCATCCCCCGGCCGGAAGCGGCAGGTGGACTCGGGAATCTCGTACACCGCGGTGTCGCGGCGCAGCACGCCGGCCTCGATGAAGGGGAGGGCCTGTTGGCGCGAGCAGAACGCGACACCGGCGATGAGCCGCCCGCACCGCGTCCAGGCCCGGCGGTGCGGCCAGGCCGCGGGCCGGTTGGCGTGATCCTGCAGCAGGATCGGAATTCCCGGCGCGCTGTCGGCCAGGCGCAGCACCTCGCGCGGGAAGCCGAGCCCGTGCACGTGCAGCACCTGTGGGGCGAGCTGCCCGAGCAGCGCGGCGAGAGCCTGCTGCGCCGGCCGCGACCGGCTGGCGGTGAGCGGCAGGAAGTGATAGTCGACACCGCGCCTGCGGATGTGGCGCTCGTGGCCGGACGATTGAATGACCGATACGCGGGCCCCGGCGGTGGCGGCGCTCTCCGCGACGTCGACCAGTGTCGGCCACGCCTCGAGCAGTTGCTCGGGCGCCCGGTTCGCCGGATCGCGGTAAAAGCCGATCTGCGCGATGCGCACGTCAGCGTCTCGACATGACGATGATGAAGTGATCCCCCAGGCCGCGGATGAGCGGCCAACCGCAGATCCGCCGGTCCCACCGCCAGAGCGACTCGTACCAGCGCCGATGCCGCTCCCTCATCGACGCCAGGTACGGCGGCGGGACGAGCACACACAGGCCGCGGTAGTGCGTGAGCGCGAACTGCGGCGCAAACGCCCGATACAGCTCGAGCGGCGTCCAATACGACGTCCAGACAGTGTGTCCATTCATGCGGACGGGCACCATCCGGCGGGCGAAGCGGACCCTGACCCGGTTCCAGTCGTCCCGCCACGCGTAGTGCGCGATCTCCCACGGACACCGCCGGCCGATGACGGAGAAGACGAGCCGTCCCCCGGGCTTGATCAGGCGGGCACACTCGCGCGCGACGCCGCGCAGGTCGGGCAGGCAGTTGAGCGCGCCGAGATTCGAGTACGCGCCGTCGTAGAGCGCCCGTCCGGCGAGCCTGTCGAGCTCGTGGGCGCCGAGCGCGAGGGCCTCGACCCTCTCGCTCACGCTCGCGCGCTCGGCGCGCGCGAGCGTCCTGCGGGCCATCAGCGGCGACCAGTCGGTCGCCGTGATGCGGTGACTCCTTTGCGCCATCCGCACGGCATCGATTCCCGTGCCGCAGCCGAGCTCGAGCAGGTGGCCGGCGTGCGGAAAGCTCGCATCGAGCCAGCGCCACACCTCCCGCCGCATGTCCTGAACCAGGGAGTTGTTGCCGCGCGGCCCGTCGTAATCCGCCGCGACACTGTCGAACGCCTCGCGGGTATCGAGCAGGGCGGTGGCCTCGCTCGCGGCGGGCGCGTCGCGGGCGCGGGGTGATATATTCATCCTGACACCCGAGGTCCGCCGATATGACACGCGCCGTCCGACCCGCCATGCCCGATATCGCCGCCGATCCGTTCGGGGAGCGCCGGCCGGTGCGGCGCGCCGCCCGGCGGCTTCTCGGCGCGCAGTTCGTGTTCGAGAGCGGCAGCGCGGCGCTCATGCGCCTGGCCGACCGGGCGTACGCGGGCCTGCCCCGGCACACGCTCCCGGCACGCGCGCCGCGCCTCGCGGTCAGGCTCGTTCTGGGCGGCGCCGCCGCGGCGCCGGCGATCGATGAGCCCGAGGCGCTCGCGATGGCCTCCGGGGCCGGCATTCTCTGCGGCGCGAGCGCCGGGGCCGGCATGACGGCCATCTGCCCGGAGCGAGGCGCGGCGCTGGTCGTGGTCGCGCGCGAGCTGCTGCGGTTCCCCTATCACGTGCGGTACGAGCTCATCGAGTTCGCGGTGTTCACCCTGGCGGCGCGGGTGTTGGGGCTCGTGCCCTTGCATGCGGCCTGTGTCGGCAGCGGCGGGCGCGGCCTGCTCCTCCTCGGGGCGAGCGGCGCGGGCAAGTCGACGGCGGTGCTGCAATGCGCGCTCGCGGGCCTGCACGTCGTCTCGGAGGACAGCCTGTTCGTGACGCCGGACACGTTGCTCGCCACCGGCGTCGCCAACTTTCTGCACGTTCGCCCGCAGTCGCTGCGCTTCGTGCCGGCGCGGGATGCCGCCGCGCTCGGGCGCTCGCCGCGCATCCGGCGCCGAAGCGGCGTCGAGAAGCTGGAGATCGACCTCAGACAGCCGCGGTTTCGCCTCGCGCCGCGTCCGCTGCGGCTTACGGGCGTGGTGGAGCTCAGTGCGCAGCGAGCCGGGACGGGCGCGTCCCTGACCGCATTGGAGCCGCGCGAGCTTCTTGCCCGCCTGCGGGACGGCCAGCCGTACGCGGCCGGACTCGAAGGCTGGCGGCCGTTCGTGCAGGCGGTCCGAGGGCTGCCGGCCTTCACGCTGCGCCGCGGCCGGCATCCCGGCGAGACGGTGCGGGCCTTGCGGCAACTCCTGCGCGACGGCCCGCGCGGCCGGCGCTGACCTGCGCGGTTGCGGTGACATCAGCGTGTCCGGCTGAGCGCGGCCCGCACCGGTTGCAGGGTTTCGGTGCGGGTGGGGCGCGAGGAGAGCCATTGAAGGATGCGCCGCGCCTGCGACTGCTCACGCCAGCGCGGCTCGGCGGCCCAGGGCCCGGTCCTGGCGGCGATCTTCATCTGCGCGAGTTGCGCCTCGTCCGGGAAGACTCGCCGGCCGAGGTAGCGAATCGCCTGGCTCGCCGACCGCGCCCAGAGGACCCCCGGAATCGGATCGATGTAAAGATGCGAGTAGGAGAGCTGCGACAGCGTGCGCCGGGCCGCGGCCCTCTTAAGGAGCCTGGGACAGCCGCGTGCGAGCTGGGCCAGCACCCCGTGCGGGACCGTGCCGGGGAAGTAGCGTTCGGTCAGCGTCAGGGGGGGCGCGGCCCACCACAGGCGCCGCTCGCGGCCATGGAAGCCGGCGAGGATCTCCCACTGCGCGCCGCTCATGTGGCGCGCGAGTCGCGCGATGTCGCAGAGTTGGATCAGGCGCAGTCCGCGGTGAGTCATGCTGCCCGCGGCATGGGCGGTCACGTGAGTCATGAGCGCGGCCAACGACGGGTAGGCACGGATGCCGGGATCGCCCTGCCGCGGGTAGACGATGTCCGTCAGGTCGGTCACGGGAAGGGGCAGGCGCTCGGCGACCCGGTGGTGCAGGTCGATCTTGATGGGATTGTCGGCATGCTCGCCCAACGTGGCGCGCCGCTGCGCGGCGGGCGGGTCGAAGCCCTGATGCTTCCAGGTCGTGCCGGCGTCGCGGTAGCTGAGCGCGAGCAGCACCGCCACGGCGGCCTCGACATCGGCCGGGTGGGTGAGCAGGTCGAGGTCCGCCATCGGCCGCTCGCCGGCGGCGTAGATGCCGGCGGCGTGCAGCGCCGCCCCCTTCAGGGCGATCACGACGATGCCCGCGCCGCGGGCGAGCTCATCGATCCGGGCGAGCAGCGCCGCGATGCGCTGTTGGCGCAGCAGGACGTGCCGGTGCTGCTCGGCGAGAAACGGGCGCCACGCGGGGGGCCCGCGCCACGGCAGGCTGCCGGCGAGGAGCGCCGATACGCCGTGCATCGCCGCCACCGCGGGCGCGAGCCGCCATTCGAGCTCGCTCCACTGCGGCGGCTCGCACGGGGGATTCGCCAGCGAGGCGGCGAGCGACTCCGTCACGCGGTGTAGAGCGCGCTGCAGCGTGCGCAGCGGCGGCAGCGGGGTTGCGTCCACGGTCATGCCGGATCTCTCATCAGCGTGGCGTGCTCGCGCAGCGGCATCCCGGGCTTCCCGGCCGCGAGCGGCACCGCATTGCGGAACCGGCCTTCGGTCGCGACGAGGCGCCGCCATCGCCGCCGCAGCGAGCCCGGGCCGGCGGCCGGGGCGGGGTTGATCTGCGCGTGCAGCAGGTCGCGCACGGCCCGATAAAACTCCGTGGTGTAGGTCCCCGGGAACATCATCGCGAGCTCCCCGCTCTCCTGCCAATGAGTCTTGCCCTGCAGCCGCGCCTTGACGAGCTCGTGGAAGCGGGTGCCGGGAAGGGGATACGCCACGCTGACTCCGATATCGTCCGGCCGCGCGGCCTCGATGAGCCGCCGCGTGGCCAGCACGTCCTCGAGCTCCTCGCCGAGGTAGCCGAGCTGGATGAAGAACCCGACACGAATCCCCGCGGCGCCCAGGCGCTCGCGCGCCGCATGGATCTGCGCCACGGTCGTGCCCTTGTTCATGGCGTCGAGCACCCGTTGACTGCCGCTCTCCGCGCCGAGCCAGGCCTCGCGGCAGCCGGCATCGCGCAGCGCGGCCGCCATGCGCTCGCCCACCAGATCGGCGCGCGTCTGGATGGTGAAGGGGATGGAGCCGCCCGCTGCGCGCGCCGCGCGGCCGAACTCGCGCACCCAGTCGACGCGAAAGCCGAAGATGTCGTCCACGAACCAGACATGGTCGGGCGCGAACCGGCGCTTCAGCTGCGCCATCTCGGCGGCGACCTCCGCGGCGCGGCGCTGCAGATAGCGGCTGCCCCAGATGGGCTTGGCGCACCAGGCGCAGCGGAACGAGCAGCCGCGCGAGGCGGCCATGTTGAGACTGAAGTAGCCGTGGGCCGCGCGCCAGACCGCGCGGTAACGCTCGATGTCGATCAGGTCCCAGGCCGGTGAGGGCGGCTCGGCCTGCATGGGCGGGAGCATGCGCGGCGGGTCGGCGGCCGGGATCGCGGCCCGGGCGGCGGCGTGGCACGCGATGCCGGGCACCCCGCGCACGAGGTCGGCGAGGTCGACCTGCGGCCGCATGTCGATTCGCGCCACGAGCGCCGCGAGCGGCTCGAGCCCCTCGCCGCGGAGGACGACTTCAGCTCCCGCCCCGAGGTAGGCCTCGGGCGCGTCGGTGGCATCCGATCCGGCCACGATGACGCGCGCCTGCGCGCGGCGGGCCGCCGCGATCATCTCGAGCGCCGCGGCGCGCATGGTCGCGAGGCACATCTTGCTCAGGAAGTTGTAGTTGTCCTCGTATATCAGGACCAGCTGCGGCCGGACCCCCTCGAGCTCGCGCTCGTACTCCGTCACGCCCTCCGCGAGCATCGCGTCGAAGAGCCGCACCTCGTGTTTGAGTCCGCGCAGCAGCGCGGCCACCTGCAGGGTGGCCAGGGGAGGATAGGGTTTCGCGCGCCGCCACTGCTTGGGGTCGCGGCGCAGGAAATACGAGTGGCCGAGGAGGATCGACAGCATGTGGGCGTAGGTGCGCGCAGGCGCGATCCGGGTTCACTTTTGAACCGGACCGCCTCCGCCGGAGACTTACGCGGCATCGAAACGAGGAAGAAGGTCCATGATCCGGGGCGGGAAATTTCTCGCGGGCCTGCTGGCCCTGTCGATTCTCGTGGCCTCGCGCGGGCATGCGGAGCCCTATCTGGCAGTCCGGACGGGCCTCAAGTGCGAGGCCTGCCACGTCAATCCGACGGGCGGCGGGCTGCGCACCGACTTCGGTGACGTGTTTGCCCAGACCCGGCTGCCGGCGCACCCGATCCAGGGGGACTGGGGTTTGTGGACGGGAGAAGTCACGAGGTTCCTGCGGGTCGGCGGCGACTTGCGCTACAACGCCACGGCCACCCGGACGCCGGGGTCGAAGACGGTCGATCAATTCGATCTGCAGCAGGCACGGCTCTATGTCGAGGGGCAGGTCATTCCCAACCGCCTGCTCTTCTATGTCGACGAGCAGGTCGCTCCGGATGGCGCGCTCGATCGCGAGGCGTACGGCCTCTACTGGTCCGCGGCCCACGACTGGTACATCAAGGCGGGGCAGATGTATCTGCCGTTCGGCTTTCGGCTCGAGGACCAGACCGCATTCGTCTACGACGTCAGCAGCATCTCCATGTACGCGCCCGATGACGCAGTCGAGCTCGGATGGCTGGGCGGGCACTGGGATGCGCAGCTCGATGTCAGCAACGGCACCTTCGCCGGGCCGAGCTCGGGCCAGGGCAAGGAGTACGGCTTGCAGGTGAGCTATGTCGAGTCGGCCTGGCGATTCGGTCTGGCCGCCAACGACGACGATGCGGCGCAATACCGCAGGCGCATCTACGGGGTGTTCGCCGGAACCCGCACCGGCCCGATCGCGTGGCTGGGGCAGGTCGATGCGGTCGAGAACGAGTACGGATCCCTGAAGGGCGCGACCCAGGCGGCGCTGCTCCTCGAAGGCGACTGGCTGATCGCGCGCGGCAACAATCTCAAGCTCACGATGGAGCGCTTCGATCCGAATCGGGATGTGCACGGCAACGGCCGGACCCGCTGGAGTCTCGTCTACGAGCTGACGCCCGTGCAATTCGTGCAGCTACGTGCCGGTGTGCGCGACTACTTTGGTCCTTCCAGCATCCCCGCGCAGCGCACCGAGCTTTTCTTTGTCCAGCTTCACGGATTCTTCTGACCGCATGGCGGGCGGGTGGGCGCGCCGGCAGTTGGCGAGTGACAGCGCATCGGCGAGCGCTGCGCAGGCGTTGACCGAGGTGACGATGCCCGCGCGCGTGGTGAGCTGCCGTGAGCTGCGGGCGAGGATCTGCGCCACCCGGGCCCCGGGCAAGCGCCTGCCGTCGGCCAGGAGCAGCGCCACGATCCCCGTGACTTCCGCCGTCGCGAGGGAGCTGCCGGAGGCGAAGTCATAGTGGCCTCCCGGCACCAGCGTCAGGATGCCGCGGCCGGGCGCCGACAGGTGAGGCGAGCCCGCGGACGCATCCTCCGCCGATTGCACGCCGATGACACCGGGAATGTCGACGGGAAAGGCGGCGGTGAGACCGCTGTGGGGCGAGGGGACCGCGCCGACATAGATGATGCCTCGGCGCATGCCGTAACGGATGAGGCGCTCGAGCAGCGGGTCGGGAGGTCCGGCGAGACTCAGGTTGACGACGGCGGCCCGCGCCGCGATGGCGGCCTCGAGCGCCTGGGCCAGCGTGAAGCTGTCGCAAACCGCCTCGGCGGCATTCTGCGCCAGCGGCCAGCAGGCCTTGAGCGCGATCAGCCGCGCTTTCGGGGCCACGCCGAGCAACCCCAGCCCACCGTCCTCGGTCGCTGCGATGACGCCCGCGATTTCCGTGCCGTGCCGGTCGCCAGTGAAGTCGCCGCCGTCGCCGCGGACGAAGTCGCGGTGCTCGATGACGCGTCCGCGCAGGTCGGGATGCCGGTAGTCCACCCCGGTGTCGACAACGGCGATCCGGACCGCCGCTCCCAGCGAGAGCCGATGGGCCTGCAGGACGCCGAGCTCTTTGAGGTTGCGCTGCAGCGGCAGGTAGGGACGCCTGTCGGAAGGTAACGGTCGCTTGCCGGAGCCGGGGGTCGGGCGGGGAGCGGCTTGCGTCGTGAACTGGTTGAGCGGCTCTACGGACTCGACGCGCGCGTCGTGCGCGAGCCGCGCAATCACGCTGGACCGCGTGGTCAGCGGCGGCAGACGCATGACGAGGCAATTCACCCGCAGGCTCTCGATCGGCCAGGCCGACACCTCTCGCAGGCGGTAGTCGCGCTCCAGCGAGCGGGTGATCGCGCGGGCGCGCGCACTTACTCCGTACGCATCGGCCGGGGCATAGCCGCGTGGTGTCGAGCCGGGTGTTGCCACCGCCGGTCCGGGCCGATTGCGCACCGTGATGACGAGGAAGCGTCCCGGGTCCGCTCTGGCCTGCGCGGGCAGCGCGGGCGCACGCAGAGCATCCTGCCGCAGCGCGCAGCCTGCCATCAGCCCCAGCACGGCGAGGGTGAGCAGACTCAGCGGCCGCGGCGTCATCAGCGTACGCTGTCCTGGACCGGCTCCGCGAAGAGGACCGCCGGGTTGGCTCGCAGGGCGGCGATCCGCTTCTCGAGCGCGGCACGAGAGGGCGGTGGCGGCGCGAACCCGAGCGTATAGACGTCCCCGTCCGCCGGACCGTCGATGATGTGCGCGCCGGCCGCTCGCAGCACCGCGCGCAGCGCGCCTACCGACAGGCTCGTGCTGAACAACACACGGGCCCGCGGACCGGAATCGTAGGAGGGGGCGGCGGACGTGAGGGTCACGTAGCGGGCGTCGGTGCCGGCACGGGAAGCGGGCCACATCCAGGCGCCGAGGCCGATCGCAAACGCCTGCAGGATCACCGCCGCGGCCAGCCAGCGCACGGCCGGCGAGGTCCGCCGGACGGCGGCCGTTGCCCGCGAGGGGCTGGGCTCCGGGGCCGCCGCGCGCGGCTCCCGGTTGGCTTCCGGGCTTTGGATGCGGGCGAGCAGCTTCTGATAGGAAGACTCCGCCGCGAAGACGAGCGGCCCCTCGGCGCGCATCGCCTCGCGCACCCGGACCTGCTGCGCATAGTCCTCCCGGCACTGCGGGCAGCTCGCGATGTGCTCGCGCAATGCCGGCTCGGCATCGGCGGGGAGCGAGCCGTTGACGAGCCAGGGGATGAGCAGCTCCGCGCGCGGGTGCAGGGCGGACAGTCTGGAGAGTAGTTTCACGGGGGTCCTTTGCGGCTCAGTCGGGGCCCGCCAGGGTGGTGAGAAGGGTTTTCAATTTGCGCCGCGCGTGGAACATGCGGGTCTTCACGGTGTTGGTGGGGCATTGCATGATGGCGGCGATCTCCTCGCACGAGTGGCCGAGGTGGTAGGCGAGCTCCATCACCATCCGCTGCTCGAGCGGCAGGCGCTGCAGCGCCGTGTCCAGCCACTCACGGAGCTCCGCCCGCTGTGTGGGCTCCTCGGTCGCGGCCTCGGCTTCGACGTCGACATCCGCCGGCGGGGGGCCCGCATAGCGCAGCGTCTTCAGGCCGCGCCGGTAGGCGATGCCGAGAATCCAGGTGGACACGCGCGAGGCGCCGCGAAAATCGCCGGCGTGCTGCCAGACGACCCAGAAAGTGTCGTTGATGATCTCCTCGGCGAGGTCATACCTCGTGGTGATGCGCATGAGGAACCGCGCGAGGCGGCGGTGATAGAGGAGATAGAGCTCCTTCATCGCGGCGCTGTCGCGCCCGGCGATCCGCGCGAGCAGGGCGCATTCGCGTTCCTCGGTCGTGCCGCCGCTCGCGGATCTCGGGTCGTGCTCGGCCGATATCATGCGGGTGAGTACCGTCCCGCCGGCCGCCGGTTCATGGCCGCGGCTCAGAAGCGCCAGAGCAGGGTCGCCGCGACCCGCCCGCCCGCGGCATCGCGCCCGAAGAGGCGCACGGCGCGGCCTGCGGTGCGGAAGTAAGCGACATCGACCTCGAGCGGCCCCGCCGCATGGGTCAGTCCCAGGCTCCAGAAGCCATAGCCGGTGCCGAAGGGATCGGCGATGCGATCGTAACCGGCCGCGGCCGTGAGCGACAGCCACGAGGCAAGCGGCTGGCGCCATTGCACCCCGCAGGCGAAGGCGCTGCGGTCCTGCTCGCGCCGCAAGGCGCCTTCGTACCGCTCGTAACGAAGCGCGTCGGGAGTCCAGGCGAGGTTGAGGTACCAGCGCCGCGCGAGGCTCCAGCTCATCTCGAGCTGGTCGTAGTCGTAGCGCCCGCCGGCGAGGTGCGGATTGCCATAGCCGCCGCCGGGGAAGGCGTGACGGGTGTAGGTCAGGGTGGCGCTCAGGCTCGCGGTCAGCGCCAGGCTGTAACCGAGATAGGCGTAGACCTCCCGCGCGCGGCCGCAGGGGCTGCCGCCCAATCCCGCCGATCCCCACACCCCGGCGAAGGCGGCGCCAGCCGACGCGGCGCGCTCCCGCACGTGCAGGTCCGCCTGGGCGGCCGGACGGCCGCAGGTCTGCGAGAGCCCCCGATAGATGTCATCCTGGGTCAACGCCAGGGAGCCGCCCGTCCCGACGGCCGCCGGGCAGGCCGCTGGCCAGAGCGCCAGCAAACACGACGCAGCCAGGCACGCGGACGCGAGGACACGCATGGAGGCGCATCTTGCACCGTTTCCCGCGGGCGGGGAATCGGCGGCCGCGCATCCGCATCAGCGCCTCGTGCGGGATCCTGTTGCCGCTCATGTGGTACCTGACCCGGATCGAGCCGAAGAAGATCAGCGAGACGATGCGCACGCCGACGGCCGGCGCGAGCGCGCTGTTGGTGTTGTCGGGCGAGGTCGTCAGGTGCAGGAAGAATCGGTCCTCACCCGGATTCGCCGGCGGATGCGCGATCCGGCCCGACAGCCGGCCGCCGCAATCACCGCGGTCCGCTATTTGAGCGGCAGGGCCGGGCCGCGGCCGTTGCGCGGCCGGCGGCCGGCGGCGCGAGGTTGGCCGCGTGTGCCGCCGGCGAGCAGGCTCGGCAAGGCGCCGGCGCACAGCGCGCTCGTCCAGTCCTCGCAGAGCGCCACGGCTTCGGCCGGCCTGAAGGTGCGGGGATTGATGCTCGCCTCGATCCACAGTCCATCGAGCAGCGCCGACAGGGCGATGGCCGCGGATCGCAGCCGGAAGCGGGGCACGCCGTCGTTGCCGCGCAGCTCACCGAGGAGGGATTCGAGGGCGGCGCGATAGGCGGCGTAGGTGCGGTCGTGCACCGCCCGGACTTCCGCGTGATGCGAAATCATGCTCCAGAACACCAGCCAGGTGTTGAAGAGGCCGGGGTCGAGCAGCGCGGGAGCGAACCAGGCCTCGTAGAAGCGCCGCAGGCGCTCGCGCGGGCTGGCCTCATCCTCGCGCGCGTGCTGGCGGATCGAGTGCAGGAGCGACATCGAGAGCGTCTCGTAGGCGGCGGCGACGAGAGCGCAGATGCTGGGGAAGTGATGATTGATGAGACCCGGCGACACTCCCGCCTCGGCGCCGATACGCCGCACCGACAGCCCCTCGCGACCGTGCTTGCGCAGACAGGCGAGGGTCGCCTCGATGAGCGCCTCGCGGCGCACCGTGGGGGGTGCGCGCCGGAACTTCGGCGACTGCTCTTCGGCGGCCATCTGCCGCGAGCATATCACTTGACCTCGCCCCGAGCGCGCTGCTATACGGTCGTACAACAACAGCGAGGCGGGGCTGCGCCGATGAGTGCTCGTGCGATCGACATCGTTGCCGCGGCCGGCGGCGAGGCCACCGGCCTGCCGGCGTGGATCTACCGCGACCCGGAGTTCTTCGAGCTCGAGAAGGAGCTCGTCTTCCGTCCGAGCTGGCAGGTCGTCTGCCATGTCAGCGACGTTCCCCGGGCCGGCGATTTCCACACCTTCGATTTTCTGGGCCAGGGCGTCATCGTGCTGCGCGGCGAGGACGGCGAGGTCCGCAGCTTCCACAACGCCTGCCGCCACCGCGCCGCCCGGCTCGTGGACGGCCCGAAGGGGCGTTGCGGGCGGCGGATCACCTGCCCGTATCACGCCTGGTCGTATGGGCTCGACGGGCGGCTCCTCACGGTACCCCAGCGCGAGTCCTACCCGGGACTCGAGCCCGAGCGATACGGCCTCGCGCCGCTCGAGCAGGAGATCTTCATGGGGTTCGTGTTCGTGCGCTTCGCGCCGTCGCCTGCGGGAAGCGCGCCAAGGATGCCGAGCGTGCGGGAGATGGCCGCGCCTTATCTGGAGGAGCTCGCGGCGTACCGGCTGGAGGAGCTCGTCCCGCAGGGCCGGGTGACGCTGCGGCCGCGCGCCGTCAACTGGAAGAATATCGCCGACAACTACTCCGACGGCCTGCACATCCCCGTGGCGCATCCGGGGCTGACGCGGCTCTTCGGCGGCAGCTACGGCATCGAGGCGCGGCCCTGGATCGACAGGATGTGGGGCCGGCTGCGCGAGACGCCCTCGTCGAACTGGTCGGAGTCGCGTTATCAGGCGCTGCTGCCGCCGGTCGCGCATCTGCCGGAGGATCGGCGGCGGCTGTGGATCTATTTCAAGCTCTGGCCCAACGTGGCCCTCGATATCTATCCGGATCAGGTCGATTTCATGCAGTTCCTGCCGGTCTCGCCGACGGAGACGCTGATCAGGGAGATCGCCTACGTTCTTCCGGACGATCGCCGGCAGATGCGCGCGGCGCGGTATCTGAACTGGCGGATCAACCGCCAGGTCAACGCGGAAGACACGAAGCTGATCGAGCGAGTGCAGGAGGGCATGGGCTCGGACGGTTACGCGCCGGGGCCGTTGGGCGAAGGCGAGGTGTGCCTGCGCAGCTTCGCGCGGCGCATGCGCGAGCTGATTCCGCAGAGCCGGCTGCCCCGGGCTCCGGGGCGCGGCTGGAGCCTGACACCTCATGAGCGCTGAGCGCGACGTCCTGATCGTCGGCGGCGGCCACAACGGGCTCGTGTGCGCCGCGTACCTCGCCGCGGCGGGACTGAAGGTCACGGTGCTCGAGCGCCGCGGCGTCGTGGGCGGCGCGGCGGTGACCGAGGAGTTCCATCCCGGCTTTCGCAACTCGGTCGCCGCCTACACCGTCTCGCTCCTCAATCCGAAGGTCATCCGCGATCTCGACCTGGCGGGCCACGGCCTGCGGGTGGTCGAGCGGCGTCTCGCCAATTTCCTCCCCACCGCGGACGGCCGCTACCTGATCACGGGCGGCGGCCGCACGCACGCCGAGGTGGCGAAGTTCTCCGCGCGCGATGCCGGGCGCCTGGACGAGTACGGAGAGAGGCTCGAGGCGATCGCCGACGTGTTGCGCGGTCTCGTGCTCGAGACCCCGCCCAACGTCGTGCAGGGCAGCTGGATGGCGGCTCTGCCGGAGCTGCTGCGGACCGGGCGCCTCGGCGCGCGGCTCGGCCGGCTCGACATGAGCCTGCGCCGGGAGCTGCTCAAGCTCTTCGCCGCTTCCGCCGGCGAGTATCTCGACGGCTGGTTCGAGAGCGACCCGATCAAGGCGGTGTACGGCTTCGACGGCATCGTGGGTCATTACGCGAGCCCGTACGCCGCCGGCACCGCCTATGTGCTGCTCCATCACTGCTTCGGCGAGGTGAACGGCAAGAAGGGCACGTGGGGCCACGCCGTCGGCGGCATGGGAGCGATCACACAGGCGATGGCGAAATCGTGCGCGGCGCGTGGAGTCGACATCCGGGTCGGCTCGCCGGTGCGCGAGATCATCGTCGAGAACGGCAGAGCCGTCGGCGCGGTGACGGCGACGGGCGAGGCTCTGCGGGCCGCCGCGGTGGTGTCGAATCTCAATCCGCGGCTGCTCTATCTCGAGCTCATCGACCGCGCGGCGCTGCCCAAGGAGTTCGTGGACCGGATCGCGCAGTGGCGCTGCGGCTCCGGAACGTTCCGCATGAACGTGGCGCTCGCGGAGCTGCCCGACTTCACCTGTCTGCCGGGCCGGCAGAGCGCCGATCATCACACCGCGGGCATCATCCTGGCCCCGACGCTCGGCTACATGGAGCAGGCCTATTTCGATGCCCGCACCGGCGGCTGGTCGCGCCAGCCGATCGTGGAGATGGTCATTCCCTCCACGCTCGATGACAGCCT
>DAHUXV010000269.1 GCA_027306985.1 Gammaproteobacteria bacterium
TATCTGGCCATCCCGGCCGACAACGCCTTCAAGCTGCCGGATTCGATCAGCGATGACATCGCCTCGATCCTCGATCCGTTCGGCAACGCCACCCACACCGCGCTGTCGTTCAACATGGTGGGCGAGGACGTGCTGATCACCGGCGCCGGACCGATCGGCGTGATGGCGGTGGCGATCGCGCGCTTCGTCGGTGCCCGCCACGTGGTCATCACGGACGTGAATGACTTCCGGCTCGCCCTCGCACAGAAGATGGGCGCGACGCGCACGGTCAACGTGCAGCGCGAGACGCTCGATCAGACCATGAAGGATCTGGGCATGCAGGAGGGCTTCGACGTGGGCCTGGAGATGTCGGGCAACCCGGCGGCGTTCCGCGACCTGCTGCGCACCATGCACCACGGCGGCTCCGTGGCGCTCCTCGGCATCCCGCCGGAGGAGACCGCCATCGACTGGAATCAGGTGATCTTCAAGGGCCTGACGCTCAAGGGCATCTACGGCCGGGAGATGTTCGAGACCTGGTACAAGATGGCGAGCCTGCTGCAGAGCGGTCTGGATCTGACTCCGGTCATCACCCACCATCTGCCGATTCAGGAGTTCCCCGAGGCCTTCGCCATCATGGGCTCGGGCCGCTCCGGCAAGGTCATCCTCGACTGGCAGACGCTCTGAGGCACCCCGCCGCCCCTGAGCGCCGGTGCGCCGCGGCTCAGGGGCGGGTGCAGAAGCAGTAGGCGTAGAGCTGCCCGCGCGCCCCGAAGCGCGTCAGGTCGCCGAGCTCGCGCGCATAGGGGGCGAGCGGCGCGGCGAGCGCCCCGAAGCCCGGCAGACTCAGCCGCGGACCGAACAGCGAGACGGCGGCGAAGGCGGCGCGCGCCTGGGCCCGCTCGAGCAGCAGCTGCGTCCAGGAGCGGCGCCGGTGCAGGAACTGCACGCGGTAATGTTTGAGCTTGGCGAGACTCGCCGCGGCGCGCTCGGCGTTCTCCAGCGTGCCGAGATGATCGACCAGACCAATGTGCCGCGCCGCAGCGCCGGCCCAGACGTGTCCCTGCCCGATGGCATTGACCTGCGCGTCGGTGAGATGGCGGCCGGCGGCGACGCGCGCGACGAACTGCTCGTAACCACGGTGGATCTGCGAGCGGATCAGCAGCTTCGATTCGGCGTTCAGCGACTGGCCCGGGGTCATCTGGCCGGCGAGCGGCGTCGTGCCCACCCCGTCGCTGCCGATGCCGAACTTCGCCAGCGCCTGCTTGAAGGTCGGGATGATGGCGAAGATGCCGATCGAGCCGGTGAGCGTCGCGGGGCTGGCGTAGATCTCGTTGGCGGGCGCGGCGATGTAGTAACCGCCCGAGGCGGCGTAATCGCCCATCGAGACCACCAGCGGCTTGCCACTCGCACGCAGCGCCACGAGCGCGTGATAGATCTCTTCGGCGGCCGTGACGCTGCCGCCCGGGCTGTCGATGCGCAGCACGACGGCCTTGATGTGTGGGTTGGTGCGCGCGGTGCGGATCAGGCGCGCGAGCGATGCCCCGCCGATCGCCCCCGGCGGCTCGCGCCCGTCGAGAATGTCCCCGTCGGCCACGATCACCGCGACGCGCGGCTGGCTCGCGTTCGGGACGCCCTGCTCGCTGCGCACGATCTTCGCGTACGTGCTGGCGCCAATGGCATTGAACCGGCCGTGCGCGTCGGCGCCGACCAGGTGGATGACGCGCTGCTCGAACTGCTGTTTGTCGAGCAGCCCGGTCACCAGATGCGCCTTCAGCGCCACCTCGGCCGCATTGCCATCGGCCGCGGTGATCGTCTTCGGCAGCGTCGCGACGTACTGGGCGATCGCCCCGGCCGGCAGGCCGCGCGCAGTCGCGAGCTCCTGCTGGTAGGTCGTCCACAGCGCCCCGAGATAGGCCGTGCTCTGCGCGCGGTCCGCCTTGGACATGTCATCGCGGGTGAAGATCTCCACCGCGCTCTTGTACTTGCCGACCCGGAACACGTGCACGTGCACGCCGAGCTTCTTCAGCAGGCCGCCGAAATACAGCGAGTAGCGGCTGAAGCCGCGGATCAGCACGTACCCGGTCGGATCGAGGTAGACCTGGTTCGCCTGGGCGGCGAGGTAGTACTGATCCTGATCGTAGGCGGTGCCGAAGGCGAGCACCGGCTTGCCGCTGGCGCGAAACACCTGGATGGCGCGGGCGAGCTCCTCGAGCATCGGCAGCCCCGCGTGGTCCATGTCATCCAGATCGAGCACGAGCGCACCGATGCGCGGATCCTTCGCGCCGGCGCGGAT
>DAHUXV010000131.1 GCA_027306985.1 Gammaproteobacteria bacterium
CCAGCATGTCGGTGATCTCGAGCGCCTGCTCGCCGGTATCGGGCTGGGAGACCAGCAGATCGCCGATGTTCACGCCGAGCTTCTCGGCATAGCTGGGATCGAGCGCATGCTCCGCATCGACGAAGGCCGCCGTGCCGCCGCCGCGCTGCACCTCGGCGATGACCTGCAGCGTCAGGGTGGTCTTGCCGGAAGACTCCGGCCCGAAGATCTCCACGACGCGGCCGCGCGGCAGCCCGCCGATGCCCAAGGCGATGTCGAGGCCGAGCGAGCCGGTGGAGACGGTCTCGATGTCGAAGCTCGATGCGGCATCGCCGAGGCGCATCACCGAGCCTTTGCCGAACTGCTTCTCGATCTGGCCCAATGCGGCGGCGAGCGCCTTCTTGCGATTCTCTTCCATCTTTCGATCCACCCGGGAGGTTGCGCGGAGAGGGGAATTCTCTGGCGCAGAATTATCCCACAAAGCCGCCGCGGCAGAAGCCCGTGAATGAGGGTGTTTCGCTGTTATTTCGCGATCTTTTGGCCGCCGCACAGCGCATAGGATTCGACAACACTGTATAGCACACCCGCCGGCAAGGTGCGGCTCTCGAGGAGCGCGAGCGCCTCGAAGCGCCAGATCACCGGCTGCATGCTGCCCATCGGTCCCGAGCACGCGACTTTGCGCACCACTGTCACATGCGGCCGGAAGGGCTTGAGATCAGGAGCAAATCCGCTCTGCGCGAGCAGCGCCTGCAGTCTTGCCGCGAGAGCCGCCGCCGGCGGGGACGGCTCGGCCGGCGCGGCGCAGAGCAGCTCCGCCGCGCGCCAGTATTCCAGGTGATCGAACGCGAGCTCGAGGGGCGCCCCGCCAGACTCCCGCGCCGCCGCCCGGGCGATGCCGCCGAGATCGGCCAGCCGCCGCTCGGCCACCGAGCCGAGGAAGGCCAGCGTGACGTGCAGGCTTTCCGCCGGGACGGGCCGGCCGCCGCTCGCCCGTGCCGCCCCCTGGGTCGCTTGCGCCATCGCCTGGCGCATCGCCTCATCCGGCCAGAGGGCGAAGAACAGCCGCCGCCCGGGCTCGCACGGCGCGGCTGCGCAAGGCGGCTCCTCAGGCGCCATGAGCCGCCGGCAGCAGCCGCAGGGCGAGCTGTAAGGCGTGCTCCACGGATTGCCGGCGCACCTGCTCCCGATCGCCGCCGAAGTGCCGCCGGTCGCAGGCCGCCGCCGCCCCCTGCGCCTCGGCGGTGGCGATGCCGAACCACACGGTCCCCACTGGCTTGCCTGCCGTGCCGCCGTCGGGCCCGGCGATGCCGCTCACCGCGATCGCCATCTCGACGCCGGCGGCGCGCAATGCGCCGTTGGCCATCTCGCGCACCGTCGCCTCGCTGACCGCGCCGTGCTCGGCCAGCGTCCGCGCCGACACCCCCACGTCACGCACCTTGGCGGCGTTGGAATAGGTGACGTATCCGGAGTCGACCCACTCGGAGCTCCCCGGGACGTCCGTCAACACCTTGGCGATCCACCCGGCCGTGCAGGACTCCGCGGTGACGATGCGCCAGCCCGCGGCGCGCGCGGCGCGGCCGACCTCCTCGGCCAGCTGATAAAGATCCCGATCCGTCACGAGCCGCATCGCCGACATGAGGATACTTTACTGCATACCCGCGTCCCGCAGGGTCATCGTGCCGGCCTTGGTTCTCAAGACCGCCGGCCCGGAGTAGGCTGGCGAAGCTTGGGGGCGGGCACGGCGGATATTCGAATACGAACGACGAACGGGTGGGAGGGAGGCTCGTGCGGATGCGTCACCTCGGAATCATGGCAACCCTCGGTCGGATGGCCATCCTGCTTGCGGCCGGCACGTCCACGGTCCTCGCGGCCAACCGCTGCAAGCTGATGATGTTCCCGCCGGTGCCGGTCAAGATGGAGAGCATGCGGCCGGTCGTCGCCGCCAGGATCGACGGCGTCCCGGCGCGGTTCATCGTCGATACCGGCAGCTTCTTCGATTTCCTCTCGTCCGCCGTGGCGGCGCAATACAAGCTGCCGCTGAGCTACGCCCCGCCGTGGTTCTACGTCCGCGGTGTCGGCGGCGCGTTCAATCCGCGGATCGCGACCGCCAAGCGCTTCGCGGTGGCGGGCATCACCGCCCGCGACGCGCAGTTCCTGGTCGACAACAACGACTTTCGGGGCGGTGTCGCCGGCATCCTGGGCCAGAACATACTGCGGCTGGCTGATGTCGATTTCGATTTCGCCGATGGCGTGCTGCGCTTCGTGAAGCCGCGGCACTGCGGCAGCGAGATGCTCGCCTACTGGGCCGGCAAAGAGCCCTTCGGCGTCGTCGACCTGCACTGGACCTCGAAACGGCGGCCGGCCCTGATCGGCAAGGCCGAGGTGAACGGGCATCGCATCGAGGTCATGTTCGACACCGGCTCGTGGCGATCGATCCTGTCGCTCGATGCCGCAAGGCGCGCCGGGATCACACCCGGGAGTCCCGGGGTGGTCCCCGCGGGCCGCTCGATCGGCCTGGGAAACAGGATGGTGAAGGTGTGGGCGGCACCGGTCGCCGAGTTCGAGATCGGCGACGAGAAGATCGAGCACACTCACCTGCTCATCGGCGACATCGACCTGCCCGGCACGGGCGCCGACATGCTGCTCGGCTCGGACTTCTTCCTGGCGCATCACGTCTACGTCGCCTACAGCCAGAACAAGCTGTATTTCACCTACAACGGCGGTCCGGTGTTCGACCTGAACGGCCAACATCCCGCGCCGGCGGCAGCCCATGCGCCGCCGTCGGCCACCACCCCGCGACCGGCCGCTCAGGCAGCCGCGGTGCCCATATCCGATGCACCGACCGACGCGTCCGGCTTCATGCGCCGCGGCATGGCCGAAGCGTCCCGGGCCGAGTATCCGCAGGCCATCGCCGACCTGACACGCGCCTGCGCGCTCGAGCCCGCCGACGCCGGCTGCCGCTACCAGCGGGGCCTCGCCTACTGGCGCAGCGCCCACCCGAAGCGGGCGCTCGCGGATCTCGACGCGGCCATCCGACTGCAGCCGAACGACTTCGAGGCCCACCTGGCGCGAGCCCGGCTCGAGATGGCCCGGCATCCGCAGGCGGCGGAGACCGACCTGGATACCGTGGACCGCCTGGCCCCGCAGCAGGACTTTCTGCGTCTGCCGCTGGCCAGGCTCTACGGCGATGCCGGAGAGTACGCCGGCGCCGTTCACCAGTATGACCTGTGGATCGATTATCACCGGCACGACGTACGCCTCCCGTACGCGCTGAGCGGCCGCTGCGGCGCGGAAGCGGCGTCC
>DAHUXV010000277.1 GCA_027306985.1 Gammaproteobacteria bacterium
CGGCGCGCGCGCGCCGCCCCGCCGGCGCCGCCGGCCCGCGCGGGGGCCGAGGCGATCGGGGGGTGGCGCGATCGCCCGCGCACGGAGATCCTGCTGCGGGAGGTCTGCTTCCGCTACGACGATGACCGTCCGAGCGCCCTCTCGGGAATCACGGTGCGCATTCCCGCGCGCTCCACGGTCGGCATCGTCGGCCCCAACGGCTCGGGCAAGTCGACTCTCCTCGACCTGATCGCGGGCCTGCTCGCACCGACCGCCGGCGAGGTGCGGGTGGATGGCGCCGCGCTCGAGGCCGGGAACATCGGCCTGTGGCAGGCGGGTGTCGCCTACGTGCCGCAGAGTATCGTGCTGCTCGATGCGAGCATCGCCCGCAACATCGCCTTCGGCGAGCCGCCGTGCCGGATCGATCGCCGGCGCCTGGAGGAAGCGGCGCGAGCGGCGCAACTCGAGCCGCTCATCGCGAGATTGCCGGCAGGCTATGCGCACCGGGTCGGCGAGCGCGGCATCACCCTGAGCGGCGGCGAGCGGCAGCGGGTCGGCATTGCGCGCGCGCTCTACCGCCGCGCCTCGGTGCTTCTTCTCGATGAGGCGACGAGCGGGCTCGATGGCTTGACGGAGACGGAGTTGATGCTGACCCTGGCGCGGCTGCGCGGCAGCTGCACCATCGTCCTGATCACGCACCGCCCGGCAATGCTGCGCGGCTGCGACACGGTCCTCGAGCTGCGGGCCGGCCGGCTGCACGGAGTCGACTCCGGTGTACGAGAGCCTCATCGCGCTCGAACATGACCTCGATCGGCACCTCGGGCACCCGCGCGCGGCGCCGCAGGACTGCCGCGCGATACCGGCCGCGGCCGCAAGATGGTCCGCGGCCGTCTGGGCGGCCGCCGCGGCCGAGGGGCCCATCGCGCTCGACCGGGCGCAGGTGGCTCGTGGCCTCGACATCGCGCGCCGGCCGATCTTCATCTGCGGCGCGCATCGCAGCGGCACGACCCTGGTGCGGGATCTGCTCGATGATCACCCGGCGCTCACCGTGTTGCCTTCGGAGGGGACCTTCCTCACGAGCTCCCGGGGATGGCTGCGGCGCCACCGGCAAGGACGGCGGCTCGAGCTGCTCGGCTGCGAATGGCTGCGCCGGCTCGCAAATCCGATCCACCAGGCGCCCTACTGGGTGCTGGGACGCGCCTCGCGGGAGCACTGCCCGTATGTTCGTTTCGCGCGCTGCCTGATGGCCTGGTGGCCGGTCGCGAGGCGGCACCTCGGCATCACGGCCTGCTCCTGGCCGCTCGCGGCGGTCGCCCTCGCCTACGAGCAGTGCGGGCGCGGCGTGAATACGGCCTCGAGCGTCCGTCACTGGGCCGAGAAGTCGCCGACCAACGAGCGCTTTCTCGCGCAGCTGCACGCGGAGTTTCCGCACGGCCGCATCATTCACGTCATCCGCCATCCGCTCGCGGTGCTCGCATCGCGCGAGCAGGAGATGAGGAACGCGGGGGCCACGCGGTTGCCGTTGCGGCGGATCGCCCGGGACCTCGAGCGCTCCTACCGCATTGCGGCCAGTCACGGCCGCGGGGCGTCCGATCGTTACCTTCTCGTGCGCTACGAGGAGCTGGTCGGGAATCCCCGGGAGGCCGTGGCGCGCCTCGCAAGCTTTCTCGACATCGAGCCGCTGCCGCTCCTCCTCGAGCCCACCGTCGCCGGCCTGCCGGCGCCGTGCAACAGCTCCTTCCGTCAGGATGCGACCCCCGGCCGCATCGAGCCGCAAGCCCCGCCGCCCTCGCCGCCGGGCCGCCCGGCCCGCGAGCGCCTGTCGGCGCTCCTGGGAGATGCCGCCGCCCGACTCGGCTACGAGCTCGAGCCGGCCCCCGCCTGGCGCCGCCGGATCGTGCGCATGGCCGCGCGGCTCGGCCTGTCATGAGCGCGCCGCGGGCGGATTGCGGCGAAAGACGAGGAAGATGAAGCGCCCGCCGCCGCGATGGCGCCGCTCGAGGGAAAACCACGGCGCGCACTGCCCGGCGAAGTCCGCGGCGGTGCGCCTGAGGATCTCCCCCTGCGCGCCCGGCAAGGCGTAACGGCCGGTCCGCCACAGCCGCGGCAGATTCCGCCACCACCAGCCGTACCGCGCGTCCCCGATGAAGAAGGGGTTGAGCACGCTCGCGATGATGCTCGCCTGCGGTCCGGTGAGCGCGTGCAGTCGCGCGAAAAGAGCCGGCAGGTGCGCGATCAGGTTGAGCGGCGCGAAATTCGCCGTCACCACATCGAGCGGGCCCTCCGGCGGCGCAGGCGCGCCGGCGAGGAAGTCCGCGTAGCTTCCCGTCTCGAGCGCGATGGCGCCGCTCGCGATGAGGTCGCGACAATGCCGCGCCAGGAATTCGCACATCCGCGGATCGTTGTCGTAGGCGCGGACCCTGAAGCCGCGCTCGGCAAAATACCTCGCATCGAGTCCCGCGCCGGCGCCGAAGTCGAGCAGGGCGGCCCCCGGCGGCGCGAGTCGCAGGACGAGCTCGCGGAAGGCCGCGCGAGCCCGCCGGTCCGACTCGCGCGCCGTGATGGCCGCGGCGTATTCGGCGCCCGCATGGGATGCGCTCATGAGGGCGCCTCGCCGGTGACCAGCGTCAGCGTCTGCAGGAAGTGGAAGTCCGCCCGAGCCAACGCGAAGGCGGGGTGTTGCGGATCGCAGAGCCGCGCCAGCGCCGCATAATCCCGCGCCGGCAGGAACGGCCGCAGCCGCTCGCCGAAAGTGCCGCGAAAGATCGCCTCGAGGAGGTAGGCTTCGTCCGCCCTTCCCAACGGGCTCACGCGCTCGATGACCAGCGTTCGGACGCTGACATTGCGCAGACAGGCGCCCCGCATCCAGCCGAGGATGTTGCGCGCGCCCCTGAGGTCGCGCTCATCCAGGCCGTAACGCGCCTGATAGTACCGGCGCACCGCCCCGCGGGTCAGCCGCTCGAGCCGCGAGTCCCACGCGAAGTACATCTCCGGCAGGAGCGCGCTCTGTGCGAGTGCCAGGCGCCCGCCGGGCCGCAGGAGCTGCGCGAGCGCCGTGAGCCCCGCGACCGGGTCGCGAAGATGATTGACCGTATTGAGCGACCAGATGCGATCGAGCGTGCGCGGCGCGATGCACGCCCGCAGCAGGTCCGCCTGCACCACCGCCGCGCCCGCCGGAGCCGCCGCGCGCGCCGCCCGCGCGTGCGCCGCGGACAGATCGATGCCAACGACCGTGCCGCCCGGGGCGACGGCCTCATGGAGCCCGTGCAGGATCTCGCCGGTGCCGCAGCCTGCCTCCAGCACTGTCATGCCCGGCGCGAGCCCGAGACCGGCCATGGCGAGGCCGAGCTCCGGCGCCGCGAAATCGTTGAACAACCGCAGCTTGCGCGAGTAGTCGCGCGCGGCGCTGTCGCCGAGCAGGCCGCAGGCCGCGGGAGCGCCGGTGGCGGCTCCGCAAGACCTCAGAGACTGAGAACCCGGGGATCCTTCAATCCCACCACGCGCTTGCACAGATCCAACTCCCACGGCCGCCCGTAGCGGCCGTACCGAAAGCGCCAGGACGCGAGGCCCTTCAGGGCCACCTTCCCCCAGTGGGACGCGCGCACGTCCATCACCGTCGGAAAGCGGCATCCGAGCACCGTCGTGAAATCGTGGATACGGGCGCGCAGCCGCTCCGAGAGCCAGGGCGCGCGCGAGTGACACCAGTACCCGTGCCATGGCGGCTGCGCCCACTCCTCCGCGCTCGCCGGGAAGACGACCGGCTCGCCGTCGCAGTCGCGAAGCGCGGCCATGGAGCGGGCCACCGCCGGATCGCAGGGCCCCGGTGCCGGCGGCAGCGGCGTGTAGACGTAGATCATCACCTCGGTCTCCGGGTAGCGGCGCTTGATCAGCCGGATGAAATCGAAGGTCTTCTCCGTCTCGCCTTCCGGGTCGGGCGGCGGGGCGACCATGAACGACAGCTCCGCGATCACGCCGTGTCCCCGGCAGACCTCGATGGCGGCGAGCGTCTGGTCCGGGCGGGTACCCTTGCGGATGTCGTGCAGCAGCCACGGGCTCGGCGACTCCGCCCCGATGTAGGCCATGCGCAGCCGGCTCTTCCTCAGCATCGCCCACGATCGCTCGGAGAGCTGCAGCATGGCGTCCGAGCGCGCGAAGCACCACCACGGCAGCTCGTGCTTCGCGAGGATCTCGAGCAGCGGCTGCATGTCGATTTCGCGGTCGAAGAAATTGTGGTCATAGAACTGGAGGGCATCGACGCCGAGCCGCCCGGTGAGGAAACTCAAGTCCTCCTCCAGCCGGGCCGCGGTCGGCAGCGCGGTCCTGCCGCGAAACATCGCCGCCACCCCGCAGAACGTGCACCGGTAACGGCAGCCGAGCGCCGCCTGGTAGCCCGCGGTGCGCCGGCCCAGGTAGGTCGGCGGCAGGTACCGTGCCGGGTCTTCGAGCCGCTCGTAGGGCAGGCGCGCGCCGAGGCTCGCCGCCGTGAAGACGCGCCGCTCGTTGTGCACGATCCGCCCCTCACGCCGCCAGCTCAACCCCGCGATGGACTCGAGCGGCTCGCCCGCCCGGCCGGTGAGGCAATCGAGCAGCCGGCCGAAGGTCTCCTCGCCCTGCCCGCGGACCGCGAAGTCGACATAGGGGACGTTCAGCGCCGCCTGCGGACAATTGGTGGGGAACGCTCCGCCCCATACGATCGCAACGGCGGGAAATCTCGCCCGGATGGCCTTGGAAGCGGCCATCGCGGAGCGAAGCTGCGGTCCGCCCATGACGGTGAGTCCGACCGCGCACGCCCGCGTCTCGCCGATGATCCGCAGGGCGCTCGACACGAAGTCGGGATCGACGTTCCCGTCCAACAGGACCCAGGGGTAGCGGCCCTCGAGCGCCGCCGCCAGGCTCAACACCGCGAGCGGGAAGCGGGCATTGCGCCGCCGGGTGACGGTCGGGTTGACCAGGAGCACGGTGCCGGCATCCGCACGCATCAGGCGACTCGCTGTCGCTCGAGCGGTGCGATGCGATAGAGAGTCAGCAGCTCCCCCACATAGCCTCCCGCCGCCGCCACCGACACGCCGTGGCCGCGCCTGCGCAGCGGCGCCAGGAAGGTCGCCGAATCGGCATACGTCGAGAGCAGGAGGAGCGCGGAGCCGGCGGGATTGAGATGCCGGTCGAGACCGTCGGCAAAGCGCTCGGCGATGCCGTCGGAGCGCCAGGCGCGCTCCCGATCGTCGCGCGGCTCGCCGCACAGGAACGGCGGATTGAAGAGAATGAGATCGAAGCGCTGCCCGGCGACCGGCTGGAAGAGATCCCCGTGCCGCGTCTCGATCCTGTCCTCCAGACCGTTGATCAGGGCGTTGATGCCGGCGCAGCGCACCGCCGCGCGGTTGATGTCGACCGCGACCACCCGGCGCGCGTGCCTCGCCGCGAACAGCGCGCAGACACCGGAGCCGGTGCCGAGGTCGAGCACGTCGGCCCCGGGAGTGACGAGCGCGGCGCTCAGGCGCGATGCGAAGAACTCCCCTGTCCGCAGCCGCTTCGGATTGAAGACGCTCGGCGTCACGAGTATGGGCACGCCGTGCACCCGCTCGACGATGAAGTCATCGTAGCGATGCAGGCCCCGCAACCGGCGGCTGAGGTAAAGGAGCTTGACGAGCACCCGGATGCCCGCCGGAAATCGGGCGGCGGCAGCCGCCCCCGGCTTGCGCCGCGCATCCGGGTACTCCATGGCGGCTAGGCGCCGCGGCCCGCGGGCAGCAGTCCCCGGTCCGCCGCCGCGGCGCCGGGATCGCGCCACATCGAGCACACGCAGCGCGCGCATTCGGCGCGCTCGCCGCGCCGGATCGTGCCCCGCAGGCCGGTCATCGCCTCGCTGTTCAACACCTCCTCCAGATCATCCGCGGCCGCGGCCGGCGCGGGCCCGCCGATGAAGAAACAGGGACTCACCCGGCCGCGCGCATCGATCACGGCGGAGAACTCCGGCGCATTGCAGCGCACCTCGGGATAGGGACCCAGCCCGCAGACGGCCGTGAAGTATTGCAGGATGCGCCGGCGCAGCTTCGGCGCGCTCTCGGCGATGAGCCCGGTGCGAAAGGCGTCGGCCCGATCGCGCTCGAGCTCGAGCAGGAGCCGCTCGAGCTGCGGCAGCTCCTCGGGGCACAGCGCCAGGCCGGCCGCGGCCGCCTCTCGCCGGCTGAATGCGTGCGTGTTGGCAACGTCGACGGCGAGGAACGAGAGTTGTGTCACGCCGAGCGTCCGGCCGAGATCGACGAAATGCGGCAACTGCCTGAAGTTTCCGCGCTGCAGGGTCACCCGCAACGTGACGGGCGCCCCGGCGGCGACGGCCGCCCGCACGCCCCGGCATACGACATCGAACGCGTCCACTCCGCGGATCGCGTTGTAGGTGGCGCGGTCCGCTCCGTCCAGAGACACCGTGATGGCGTCAAAGAGAATCCCCGCACGCCGGGCATGCTTGGCCAGCGACAGGCCCGAGGTCAGCAGCCAAGGCTTCAGTCCCTGCCGCCGCAGGAGCGCCGCGATCGGCGCCCACTCGGGATTGAGCAGCGGCTCCCCCCCGGAGAGCAGCACCACCTCGGTTCGCAGCCGCTCGAGGCTCGGCAGGAGCTTGCGCACCGAGGCGAGGTCGAGCTCGGCGCGCCCGTACCGCCAGTAGTCGCAGCTGATGCAACGGGAATTGCAGCGCTCGCTCAGATAGAGCGTCACGAGCGGCAGGCGGCGCAGCGACGATTCGGGATGACACGGCATCGCTCGATTGAGTTCCCGCAACGGCGCCGGAGGTTCAGCGGCGCGCGGCGGTCGCGGGCGGCGCCCGGCGGGCGGCCGGCGCCAGCTCCCCATAGAGCGTCTCGAGACAACCGGCGGTGTAGTCGGCGTCCTCCCACACTGCGCGAGTCCACGCCGCCCGTGCCAGGCGCAGACGGAGCGCCTCGTCGGCGAGCACCCGGCAGAGCGCGGCCGCGAGCGACTGCCAGTCCCCGACCGGCACGGCGAGGGCGGCCTGCGGGGCCCACTCGGCAACGTGCCCCACGGCTGTGCCGACCGTCGGCACTCCGACCGCGGCGGCCTCGAGGACCGCGACCGGGCCTGCCTCGTGCCGCGAAGAGACGATCAGCACGTGCGCGGCCTGCATCAGCGGCAGAAGCTCGCGCTGCGTCATGAAGCCGCGGAAGCGGATCCTGTCGGCGAGCCCGAGCTCGCGCGCGAGTCGCTGGATCGCCCCGCCGAGCGTGTCCTCGCCGACGATGTCCATGTGGAAGGCTTGCGGCCCCTGGGCGAGTTGGGCGAGCGCGCGCAGCAGCGTCGGCTGGTCCTTCACCCGATTGAGACTGCCCACGTGGAGCAAGCGGGCGGGCCCATCCGTCCCGCGCGGCACCGGCGCCCGCGCGGGCCACGCCTGCACGCAATCGACGCCGAGCGGCACGCGCCGCGCGGCGGCTCCGAGGCCGCTGAGCAACTCGAGCTGCGGCGCGCTCGCCGCCGTGAGCGCGCTCGCGCCCGCGAGGATCACCCGCTCCTGCAGCCTGCCTCGCCAGGTCAGCCGGCCGCCGAAGCGGATGTCGGCGAGCCGCACGGGCTCCCCGCCCGCCACGTGCACCGCGCTCGGTATCCCGAGCATCCGCGCGGCCGACACGGCGACGAGGCCGCAGGCTCCGGAGAAGAAGGACTGCACCAGGCCAAAGGGCGAGGCGCGGTGCTCCCTGAGGATCGCCCGCAGGGCGCGCACCCG
Source organism: Gammaproteobacteria bacterium (assembly GCA_027306985.1). Taxonomy (GTDB): domain Bacteria; phylum Pseudomonadota; class Gammaproteobacteria; order Steroidobacterales; family Steroidobacteraceae; genus 13-2-20CM-66-19. Next base: position 7,718 of record DAHUXV010000277.1, read on the forward strand.
CGTGGCCCCTCGCCCGATGTTGTGGATCCGCGCCCCGAGCAGATTCCATGCGCCGGGCGCGGGCTCCTGATGCAGCGCGAACACGTGCAGCTCGTGATGGCCCGCCAGGCGCTCGATGAGCGCGAGGAGCGCCGGTATGACACGGTACTCCCCGCTGCGATCGACACCCCCGGGAACGACCAGCGCGAGCTTCATGCCTCGTGCGTCCCCCGGGCAGACGCCGAGGTTCACCCGCCACGAGCCGGACCGGGGCGGGACTCAGCGTGCCCGGCGCCGGCGTCAGTCCAGCCGACCTGCAAAAGCGCCGCCCCTTTTGCGAGCCCGCCTGCCCTCAAGAATCCGTACCCGGCGCCGCTAATTTGAACGCCCGATTGCGCCGAGCCGCAGTCCAGTTTTACTTAATGCGGACCGCCATGAGGTCGAGTGCGCCGTCCGCCACGAGGTGTGGCCGTGCGGGTGAGCGTTCCGGAAAATCTTGGCGCCGGGCATCGGAAGCGGCAGCGAGGTTTCACGCTGCTCGAGCTGATGCTGGCGCTCGTCGTCGTGGCCACACTGGCCGCTCTGGCGACTTCCGCCTACGGCTCCTACATGGAACAGGGCAAGGTGAGCCAGGCCGAGGAGGACATCACCGCGATCGAGGCGCGGATCGCCCTTTATCAATCGACCAACGGCGCGCTGCCGACCTCCCTGGCGCAGATCGGCGAGGGCACGCTGCTCGATCCCTGGGGGCATCCGTACTGCTACCTCGACTTCACCGGCCTCAAGAGCAATGCGCAGATGCGCAAGGACCGCAATCTCGTTCCCATCAACAGCGACTACGATCTCTACAGCGTCGGGGCGGATGGCGCCTCCATGCCCCCGCTCGTCGTACCGGTCAGCCAGGATGATGTGATCCGCGCGGACAACGGCGGCTACATCGGCCTCGCCTCCGCCTACTGATGATGTCGCTTCGCCTCGCCGACAGCTATCTTCGCGGCCGGCTCGCACGGCGGCTGCTGCTGGTGTTCGTCCTCGCCTCCGTGGTCCCCGTCCTGCTGACCGGCGTTCTGGCCTACCGGCAGCTCGCCCGCGGAGCCGACCTCGCGCGCGCTCGCGCGCTGCACGAGGAGGTCAAGGACTCCGCTCTCGCCTTCCTCTCGCAACTGCAAGCCGCCAGCGCCGAGCTGGCGCTCCTGCACCCGGATACCCGCGCGTCGCGCGGTTCGCGAGCGCCGCAATCGACACCCTTCACCGCGATTTCCGTCGTGCCGGCGCACACACCGGCGCAATTGCGCCAGGCGCTGGCGAGGTTGCCGCGGCGGACGCGGGCTGCGCTGACGGCCGGTCGCACCGTCCTCATCTGGAGCCGCGGGCACAACGGACGCGCGCAACTCTCCCTCATCCGGCCGGAGCTGTCCCGCGCCCGCCTCGTGCAGGGCACGCTGGACACGCGGCGAATGCTCGCGCAAGTGCGTCCGGACGGATCCGGCATCGGCATTGCGCTCGCCGACAATGCAAGCGCCCGCCGGCTGATCCGAAGCCATCAGGATCCGGTGCCCCGTCCCGTGTTTCAGCGGTTGGCGGCAGCGAGCACCAACGGCGCGCCGGCGAGCCTGTGGCGCAGCCGCCGTGCCCGATGGCTGGGAAGCGGCTGGAATCTGTTCCTGCAAAGCAGCTTCGCGGCTCCTCCGATCCGCGTCCTCACCTGCGAGACCGCTACCCACGTGATCGCCGGTCTTTCCGGGCTGCGCCTCACGATACCGATGATGCTGCTCGGCGCGATGGCGTTCGCCGCACTGCTCGCCATCGCTCAACTGCGCCGATATCTCGGCCCTTTGGAAACGCTGACGGCGGCGACCCGTCAGCTCAGTGCAAGCAACTTCGACGTCGAGGTCCTGATCCGCACGGACGACGAGCTGTCGGACCTCGGCCACGACTTCAACCGCATGGCGCGCAGTCTTCGCGATCAGCACGGCGAGCTTGAGCGACGGGCGCAGGTGGATGGATTGACCGGGCTCGGCAATCGCGACTTCTTCCGCCAGCAGCTGCGCGACCGCATCCGGTCCGGCCGCCGCTCGGCGCTGCTTTACATCGATCTCGATGAGTTCAAGAAGGTCAACGACAGCGCCGGCCACGAGGCCGGCGACACTCTCTTGAAGGAAGTGGCGGACCGCCTGCGCGGCTGCGTCCAGCCGCACGACACGGTGGCACGGCTCGGCGGAGATGAGTTCGCCGTCATGCTGGGCGGCGATACGGCGGCCGATGGCGCGGCCGCGGCCGCGGCGCGGGTCCTGCAAGCGATGCAGGCGCCGATCCTCGTCGCCGGGACCGAGCGCCGCCTTTCCGCCAGCATCGGCATCGCGCTGATTCCGCTCCACGGCGACACCGTCGATCTCTTGCTGCGCAACGCCGATATCGCGATGTATCAGGCGAAGGAGCAGGGCCGCGACGGCGTGGCATCCTTCGCGCCGGAAATGCATCGGCGCATGGAACAGCGGATCTCCCTCGAGATCGCGCTGCAGGCGGCCTTGGCGCGCGGCGAGCTGCATCTCCATTACCAGCCGATCACGAGCGGCGGGCGCCTCTCGGGCCTCGAGGCTCTGGTGCGCTGGACGCGGGCCGGCGCAACCGAGGTCGGACCCGCCGAGTTCATCCCGATCGCCGAGCAGAGCGGGCTCATCGTGACGATCGGCGAGTGGGTTCTCAGCCAGGCATTCGCGGATTTCGCGCGTTGGCGCGCCGCGGGCATCGCGCCCGGGTACGTCTCGGTCAACGTGGCGCCCAAACAGCTGCAATCGGGCCGCTTCGTCGAGCAGCTCCAGGCGCTCATGCGTGCGCGGCAGATGCGGCCCGCGGACATTCAGCTGGAGGTGACCGAAAGCGCACTCGCCAACGGCCGCGAGGCTGCCGCGACGCTCGAGAGACTGCACGCGCTCGGTCTGCGCCTGGCGCTGGACGATTTCGGCACCGGCTATTCGTCGCTGAGTCAGCTGCAGCGGCTGCCCTTCGATGTCGTCAAGATCGACCGCTCGTTCATCGTCGGGCTGCCGGACACTGGTGTCGCGCTGCAGCTGGTGCGGACCATCCTGCGCATGACCCAGAGCCTCAATAAGCTGGCCGTGGCCGAGGGCGTCGAGACCGAAGCGCAGCGGGACCTGCTCTACGGTCTCGGCTGCGACGCCATGCAGGGCTATCTCTTCGGCAGGCCCGAGCCGGAGGGGCGGATTCGCGGCCTGCTGCAGGCGGCTGCGAGCGACACACGGCCGTCGCAGCCGCAGCGGGCGCTACTCGCCAACCGCTGAGGCGCCGTGCGCGCGGCGAGCCGCCTCTGGCGCGCCGGCCGAAGGCGCGGGTCGCCTCAACGCCTGATCCGGGACGAACCGCCCGCCGTGGACGATCGTCGCCAGCACCTCCTCGCAGCGCGCGAGCCACGCACCCTGCTCCTGCGGGGTGATGTTGTTGTGCGCGGAGTCGATCATCGGCACCGCCTCCTTGGGCGCGGGGATCTCGTCGAGCTCCGTCCAGATGCCGACCGGCGGCGCCGTGGTATCGATGAAGCCCATCGCCATCAGCACCGGTGCGGTGATGCGGGGCGCGAAGTTGACGGTATCGAAATAGAGCGCCGTCCGCATGATCCGCGGATCGTGCGAGTCCCAGTTGGGATAGCCGGCCCGCCGGCCGTGCAGGTCGCCGTTGGTGTCGGCGCCCGAGGGCTCGTCGACCAGCACCGCGGTGACCTTGCCCGGATTCAGCCCCGCCGTAACGAGGCTCTGCTGCCCGCCCATGCTCGTTCCGAGCAGCACCACGGTCCTGCCGTTCCAACGGGGGGAGCTGCGGATGTACTGCAGCGCCCGCGTGTCGCGCAGATACATGTCGAGGAAATAGGAGGTGTCGCGGCGGGTGTCGCCGATCGTCGGGTAGTCATCGGGCACGCCGGTGCCCCGGTCGGGCGGCAGGTCGTGCGAGTCGACGTCCAGCGTGAGCCAACCCTCCGCCGCGCGATCGGTCGCCCAGGCGGTCTGCAGCGGATACACGCCAGCCCACTGGTAGATGATGAGCGCCGGGAATCTGCCGCGCCGATCGGGCATCGCGAGATACCCCTGCACGTGCGAGCCGGCACTGTCGAGCCGTACGCGGAAGAGCCTCACCCCGGCCTGGCTCGTCGGCATCGGCGTGAGCACCGGATCGATCGGAACGCGGCGCAGCTTCGCGAGCTCGCCCGCCCAGAAAGAGTCGAAATCCGCCGGTGCGGCAACGGAGGGCTTCAGCAGCGCCGGCGCCACCGCCGCACCCAGCGTCGCGACGCGATTCCCGGCGAAGGAAGCGAAGGAGAATGACGGGCGCACCAGCGGGTAATGCGGATACTTCGCCAGCACCGGCTTCAGCGCCGGGTCTGTCTTCTCGAGGAGCGCCTTCAGGGCGCGGTTCACCTGCGAATACTCCGCGGGCGAGAGCGACGGCGCGAATCCGGCCTTGTAGTCGACCGTGACGTACAACATCGCCGGCGCCTCGAGCCGGGTCCCGATGGTCGCCTTGCCCGAGCGCAGGTCGAAGCTGCCGGTCCTGACCACGTCGAGGTCGTTGCTCCTGATCGTGTAGCTGAAGCGGCCCTTGGGCGGCACGGTGCCCGGCGCCGGTGTCACGGTCCAGCCGGCCTCCTGGCCGAGGCCGTAGATCCCGTCGGCATGAAACGGCGTGAAGGTGAGCTGCGGCCTCGGCGCCGCCGCGGCGCCGGCAAACGCGGCCAGCGTGCACGCGATCAGCAGTCCCCTCGTGATGCTCTTGATCATCTCGCTGGCGACTCCCGTGGCGCGTGATGGTGAATGAACCGGTCCACCCAGGCGATGAAATACTTCATGTTCGGCGCATCCGTGTGCCCGCCGTCGTCCTGCCGCCAGGCGAGCCGGCCCGCGAGGAGTCCGTGGTTCACCGGCGGCATCCGGGCGGTGAGATAACTTCCCCGGACGCCCAATCCCCTGGCGCCGAGGAGGCGGTACACGGGGCTCGCGGCCACGGCCGCCATGAAGGCGCCGCGCGGGTCCACCCACCGGGCATCGCCCATCGCCGGGATCCCGTAGCTGATGAAGACGAGCCGCGGCGCGCAGAGCGCGATCAGCTCGTGCGAATCGACCGGCAGATCGCCCGGGTTGCGGGGCCCGAACGCCGCCCTGGCGGCCCCGTACATGAGGAAGTTGCCGGCCATCCAGTGATATTCGCCGCTGCCCGTCAGGTTCTCCAGCGTCTCGCCGAAATTGCGCCGCAGGAGCGAGGCACCGCCGCGGCCGGAGGAGCCGATGAGTCCCATCGCAAAGCGCGGATCGAAGGCCATGGTCACGAGCGCCGCCTTGCCGAAGCGCGATACGCCTTCGATGCCGACCTCCCGGCCGTCGACGGCCGGGTCGGTGCGCAGGTCATCGAGCGTGCGGCTCGCCGCCCAGGCCCAGGCCCGCAGCGCGCCCCACTCACCGGGCGTGCGCGGCTGCCCCATGTTGGTGAGACCGATGATGCCGCGAGTCAGGCCCGCGCCGCTGTCCGCCTGCACGGCCGTCGGGTCGAGCACCGCGAATCCCCAGCCCGCGGCGATCAGCTGCACGATCGAAGGCGGACCGCCGTCCGCATTGCGCTGCATCGGGGAGAACTGCGAGCGCCTCAGCAGCGCGGCGCCCGGGTGACTGCGAAACACCGCTCTCAATGACGGATCGCGTTGCGCAAGCGCCGCGCGCAGCGCGCCGTTGAGCTCGCCGAGCTCGCGGCGGCCCGGCTCGGTCGGCGGCACCGGCGTCGGCCCGAACCAGAACATGATGAGAACGGGCACCTTCCTCTTCACCGCCGCGGGAAGGACGAGCGTCACCGGGATATCGACCTCGATTGCCGGATAGGCGCTGTTGTCGACGTGCCCGAGGAGACGCCGATAGACGATCGGATGGCCGCCGAGCGTCCCCTTCCCGCGGGCCGCAACGCGCCACGTCACCGTGGGAACGTCCTTGGGAATGCGTCCGTAGACGTCCTTTTCCATGGCGGCGACGATCTGCGGCCGGCGCTCGCTCCACCACATCGCCGCGCTCGTCACCTTCTCGCCATCGTCGAGTCTCAGCGGGTCGGGCAGCGCCGGATACGGGTTGGCGAGCAGCTCCTCGTAGTTCGCGTGATTCGGATCGTTGTGGTTGCCGCTCGCGCCGGGGCGCAGCGCCTCGATGCCGAGCTGCTCCATCATGTTGCGATGGTCCTGCCGCGCGGTGAAGGTGACCGGCGGCGGCGATGCCTTCTCGCCGGCCCGGGCGCAGCGAGCGCCGAGCGCACCGATGCCGGCCGCGAGCACCGCACACCATACCGCTGCGGTCCTCATCGAGGTGTCCGCAAGCGATTGCTGAAGAGGCTGAGCGGGACGGCCGCCGCCATGGCGCGATAGCCCGCCGGCGAGGGATGCAGATGATCGCCGCAGTCATAGGCCGGCAGCAGCCGCTTGAGCGGCGCCGTCCCGAACACGTTCGACAGCCGCACGCGCAACACCTTGCCCCCGACGGTCAGGTGTACGATCTGCCGCAGCATCGCGTTGCGCAGCTGCGCGGCCGGGAGCGCATTTCGCGGCTCCGGGATCTGCTGCGAGGAGGCCCAGGTTCCGAGCCAACTGCCCGGGCCCGCGGGTCCCGCCACGGCGCCCGCGACCGACAAGCACGTCATCCCGGCGGCGCACAGCACGACCCACGGCAATCGGCATCGACGCATCGACGACTCACCTCGGGCTGTTGCTCCACGGATCGCGGACGACGCCTTGCGGAAGGCACCGCGGCACGCCCCAATGGTAGCGATATCATGGTGGCGACACAACCGTTCCCGGGCCACCGGCGGTGAATGGCCGCCGGCGCGCTCGAGTGGCTGCCGCGCCCTGAAGGCAGACCGTAGTGCGGTTCTTAGCTGCGGTGGTCCCGAGCCGTCATCATCGAGCGGATGCGGGACAGCGCACTCTTCAGGGGCTGCAGATCCTTGGCGCACGTTTCCCACAGCAATGTCGGGTAGGTATCGTGATAATCATGCCGAATGACGTTGCCGATGCCGGCAATGGCACGCCACGGTATCTGCCGCTCGGAATCCTTCGCGGCCTGCGGCAGACGGCGGCTCGCTTCCGAGACGATCTCCAGGTTGCGCTCCACGAGCTGCCTGACACGGCGGTCCTTGCGAAACCGCTCAAAATCGTAACCAGCCGTATCCGCCTCGATGTTGACGATGGCCTCGAGCATGTGATCCACGTAGAGGCATGGGTCCCTTTCCATCAAAACACCTGCCGCGCCTCGCGAATGACCCGATCGCGGATGGCGGGGTCGAGGCCCTCACGAGTCACCACGTCGACCTTGCAACCCAACCTGTCCTCGAGGAAGTCCTTCACCGAGACGAGGTCGACGAGACTGAATTTGACCTTTGGATCGATGTCGATGAGCACGTCTACATCGCTGTCGCAACGGGCTGTCCCCCGCGCCGTGGAGCCGAAAAGCGCGAGCGCCGCGAGGCCGCGCTCGCGCAATGGCCCCTCGATATCCTTCAGGCCGGCGTGGACGCTCTCGCTTTGCGGCGGCGCGCGGCGGGAACGGCTGCCGCCGCCCACGTCCTGTCCTACGAGCAATCGCAGCGCCTCCCGCACAACCTCGCTCGCATTGCCATAGAGGCCGGAGTCGACCTTGCGCCGGATGTACTGCTCGAGCTCTGGGGTAAGGGATATGTTCATATGATGTATTTTAGCAATATTTGATATTTTATGGTACTTTATAGCAAAATGAAGGCGCAAATCAGCCTGCTTGGTCATCGTGCCACCTGGCTTCGACGGCCGCTGTGGGTCGCAGCGGCAGCGTTGGCTTGCGGCTGCACCGAATTGCCGCCGCCGCCGCCGGCCCCGCCCGCCGGATTCCTCCGCCGTGCCGAGGCGCAAACGCCGCTTGAGGTCGGCGTGCTCATCGCGGGCTGGCACACCGGACTCGTTCTCCCCGCCGGTGAGCTGGGTCCTCTACGCACCCTGCTGCAGGGTGAGCCTCAGGCAAGGTACTTGAGCTTCGGCTGGGGCAACCGCCGCTTCTACATCTCCAGGCATCCAGGCTCGGGCGATGCGATCGCGGCGCTCTTCGACTCGCCGAGCACGCTCTTCGTCCAGCCCGCGGCGTCGCCCGCCGACCTGTTGGACAGCGACATTCACATTCATTGGATTTGCGCCGGCCGCGAGCGGCTCTGGCGCGTGGATCACTACATCGAGCGGTCGCTGTCCCACCCCGGCAAGCCCATGGATCTAGGGGCCGGTCCTTTCCCCGACAGCCGGTTTTATGCCTCGACCGGGCACTACAGCGCCGTGCACACCTGCAACACCTGGACGGTGGCGGCGCTGCAGTACGCGGGACTGCCGGTCAGCGCCGCCGGCGTGCTCTTCTCGAGTCAGGTCGACGGTCGGATTCGCGCGTTACGCGCCTGTCCCGTCCCGCAGTAGCTCGCCGTAGCGCGGCAGATCGATGTTGCCGCCGCTGATCAGAACCCCCACCCGCTCGCCGGGCCGGTGATGGCGCTGCGAGAGCGCGGCGGCGGCGCCGAGACACCCGGTCGGCTCGACGACGATCTTCATGCGCTCGGCGAACAATCGCATGGCATCGACCAGCATCTGATCGCTCACCGTCACGATGTCCTCGACGAGCGCGCGGATGATGGGGAAATTGTGCCCGCCGAGGTACGTGGTGAGCGCTCCATCGGCGATGGAGCGCGGCACCGGAATGCGAATGACGTGTCCGGCGCGGAAGGATTGCTGGCCGTCATTGGCCGCTTCCGGCTCGACGCCGATGACCCGGCAGCGCGGGCTCAGTGCCTTCGCCGCGAGCGCGCTGCCCGCGAGCAGGCCCCCGCCCCCGAGGCTCACCAACAGGACGTCGAGCTCCCCGATGCTGCGCAAGAGCTCGAGGGCAGCGGTCCCCTGCCCGGCAATCACCTGCGGGTGATCGTAGGGAGGAATGGTGGTCAGGCCGCGCTCGCGCGCGAGGGCCGCACAGATCTCCTCCCGGCTCTCCGTGTAGCGGTCATAGAAGACGATCTCGCCGCCATACTCCCGGGTCGCGGCGACCTTGGCGCCCGGAGCGTCCTTCGGCATGACGATGGTGGCCGCGGCGCCCTGGAGCCGGCCGGCCAGCGCCACCGCCTGCGCATGATTGCCGGAGGAGTAGGCGATCACTCCCCGCCGGCGCTGCTCGTCGCTGAGCGTCGCAATGGCGTTGTAGGCACCGCGAAACTTGAACGCGCCGCCCCGCTGCAGATTCTCGCACTTGAAGAAGAGCCGCGCGTCCGCCCTCGCGTCCGCCGTGCGCGAGGTCATCACCGGGGTGCGGTGCGCGATCCCCTCGAGCCCCCGCGCCGCTCGTTCGACGTCGGCGAAGGTTACCGAACAATCGCCCGGTTTCGAGGAGCGCTCTTCACTATTCGTGGAAGACATCTGATTCCTTTTGCTGCGGCAAGAGACCAGCAGAGCTGCTCCCGCGGGTTCCGGCTACATACTCATTATACCACTCAGCACCCTTAGAGGATGCTCCGCCATACGTACCGTTCGCACGATTCGACGCCGCTTCATTCGGACGCCAACTACAACGCCGACTTGCGACGCTTGAAGATGTGAAGATCATTTGAAAGTTTCGCCAGAACTGGCATGCTCATTCATGATATGAGATACATACCGCAAGCCCCAACAGCTCCGGCAGAACCCACCATCGGGCAGTTGATTGACGCAGTGCTCCCCGGGGCATTGACGGCGGGGTGTCCCGCATGGCCGCCGGATGTATTCGCGATAGCGGCTTCGATCATGAGACGCACCGGCGCGTACGTGCACTGCCTATCCGGGCGCGGCCATTACACCGACTCTTCAACTCAGCTGCTGGATCGGGACTGGCCCGACAGGGCGCAAACGACGGGAGCGGAGTGGAGAAAGGCGGTTTGTGACGCCTTGAGAAAGCACGCCGGCTCGGGGAAGCTGCGCGTGGGCGATGCGGTGGAAAGAGCGCATCTGCCTCGCTCGGTGACCGATGCCTGGGCAGTGCTGCGCCGCCACTCCGGGACCCCAGTCAGATCGAGCGCTACATACAGGGACCTTTCCAAAGCCCTTCTGGAACTCAGTGGCTACGCCGATGAAGCCAGCTTCGCCATTGGGCTGGGACGCCTGGGGGGCGAGCAGGATGAGTTCGGCAAGGCTGGCCGCTTGTTCCTCCAGCTCAAGGGAAAGCAGTCCTTTTGCCACAAGGTCGACCCTCTAAATGCCAGAGTTCTAGGAAAGAAACACACACCGCAACAGGGCCTCACGCTTCGGTCCATAACGCACCATTTATCTCTATGTATGCCGTGGGAGGTTGAGCCGTTGTGGTTCGACCTCGACTCGCCGCGATTGGACGGCCTGCTGAATCTACTGCTGCTACCCTGGCCCGAGCAGGTGGATGCACGAGATTTTCGACGCCTGGGTGATGGCGCGGATGGCCTCGAGTCGCAGGAGCACTGCTTTTTCGAATACAAGCGCAAGCCGATGACGCCAGCGCAGACGAGGAAGCGAATCAACGAAGCCGTCGCGAAAGCATACCAGCGTGTATCCAAGCTTCACGCCATAGTCCTGCCCGAGCTGGCGCTGACCCGCAGTGAATGGACGATTGCAGAAAAAATCGCAGGCGAGCATGGAGTCATGCTGATTTCTGGAATCATGGACGACGTTGACGAGGCAACGGGATTGCCGACGAATTCCTGTCGGATCCAAATGATGTCCCTGCCCTCGCGCAGACCCCATCCCAAGTCCGGGCATAATCGATTCCCGCCGGCATTTCGCCAAGCCAAACACCATCGCTGGTGCCTGGATCGGAATCAGGTCTTGCAGTACGACCTTGGAGGACAACTGCCCAGCGCGCTCCGTTGCTGGGAGAACTCCCACATCGGATCACGCCGCATCTTCTTCGCTCACCTTGGCGGATGGCTGACCTTCTCGGTCCTGATTTGCGAGGACTTGGCACGTCAGGACCCAATCGCGGATGTGCTGCGCTCCGTCGGTCCAAATTTGGTGATCGCGCTCCTGATGGATGGGCCTCAGCACGCTGCGCGTTGGCCCGCCCGCTATGCCGCCGTACTCGCGGACGACCCAGGGACCTCCGTCTTGACGCTGACCAGTCTCGGAATGTGTCTGCGAAGCCGACGTGCAGCCGACCACAAGAACGGCTCGCGCGTCATAGCCCTATGGAAGGACAAGCTCTACGGCAGCAGGGAGATTGCGCTCCCCGAGGCAAGTAGCGGTTGCGTCCTGAGCCTCGCACGGGAGACGCGGGAAGAATTCACTGCCGACGGGCGAGGCGATGACAAAGCCACAGAAGTCCCTGTGTTTTCTGGGATTTTTCCTCTATGAGGCGGCGCGGGACGATGTCCCTTGTTTTTTTTCGATTACGGTCCAGTATCTCAGCATGAGCAACGAGCAGTTCGAGGACATGGCCGTTCTTGCCACCTACGCCCAGCTTCGGGCCGGGAAACTGCTGAACGAGGCCGATGTACAGGCTCTGAAACGCGAGCTGAAGTCGGCTTGGGGCCGAAAGGTCTTCGCGGTGCTGCTGCGGGGCAAGGCGCCGGCGGAGACCGACCGCGCTCTGCTGCAACGGTTCTCCACAGTCTTCGAAAGCTGACCGCGCCAGGATAGCGGTCCGTATCCCGATCAGTCCCTCTCCAGCGCGAGCGCGATCCCCTGGCCGACGCCGATGCACATCGTGCACAGCGCCCGCCGCCCTCCCGAGCGCTCCAGCTGATACATCGCCGTGGTGGCGAGCCGTGCGCCGCTCATGCCGAGCGGATGGCCGAGCGCGATCGCGCCGCCTTGAGGGTTGACGTGCGCGGCGTCGTCGGCGATGCCGAGCTCCCGCAGGACCGCGAGCGCCTGCGCGGCGAAGGCCTCGTTGAGCTCGATCAGGTCGAAATCGCCGACCTCGAGGTGTAACCGCGCGAGCAGCCGCCGCGTCGCGGGTACCGGCCCCAGGCCCATCACGCGCGGCGCAACGCCCGCGGCGGCCGTCCCCACGACGCGCGCGCGCGGTGTGAGCCCGTAGCGCGCGACCGCCGCCTCGCTGGCCAGGAGAAGAGCGCACGCGCCATCGTTGACGCCGGAAGCATTGCCCGCCGTCACGGTGCCGCCGCGGCGAAACGGCGTGCCGAGCTTCGCCAGCGCCTCGAGGCTCGTGGCGCGCGGATGCTCGTCGCGATCGACGATCGTCGGATCTCCCCTCTTCACGGGCAGGGAGACCGGAACGATCTCCCGCGCCAGGCTGCCGTCGGCCTGCGCCGCCGCGGCGCGCTGCTGGCTGCGCAGCGCGAAGGCGTCCTGATCCGCACGGCCGATCCCGCACTGCTCGGCGACGCTCTCCGCCGTCTCCGGCATGGAGTCGATGCCATACTGTTCCTTCAGGATCGGATTGACGAATCGCCAGCCGATCGTGGTGTCGTGAAACTCCATGTCCCGAGCGAACGGAGTCTGCGCCTTGGACACCACGAAGGGCGCCCGGCTCATGCTCTCGACGCCGCCCGCGATCATGAGGTCCGCCTCGCCGGCCGCGATGGCGCGGGCGGCGATCGCCACGGCGTCGAGTCCCGACCCGCACAGGCGATTGACGGTCGCGCCCGGCACCTCCTGCGGCAGCCCGGCAAGGAGCAGCGCCATCCGCGCCACGTTGCGGTTGTCCTCGCCGGCCTGGTTGGCGCAGCCGTAGACGAGGTCATCGAGCGCGCCCCAGTCGACGTTCGGCTGCCGGGAAAGCAACGCGCGGATGGGAATGGCCGCCAGATCGTCGGTCCGCACCGAGGACAGCGCGCCGCCATACCGGCCGATGGGCGTGCGCACGGCATCGCACAAATAAGCGTTCTTCATGCGCCCGAATTTGACACACGAAAATCCATGGCGCAACGGCCTTTGTGTCACATGAGATACGCGATGGCGCGCTCCTGGTATCATTTCGCGCTGGCGGCGGCGCCCGAACCTGCGCCGGCAACCTGCGGGAGAAAGACGGTGCCCACATACGAATATCGCTGCGAAACCAATGGCCGCCTGGTCGAGGTCCGGCACAACATGGCCGAGAGGCTCGCGACCTGGGGCGAGCTGTGCGATCGGGCGGGGATCTCCCCCGGCAAAACCGATCCGGCGGTGCCGGTCGAGAAGCTGATCTCGGCCGGCTTCATCAATACGGGCACGAGCACCAGCGAGCCCGCGTGCGCGGCTCCGGCCTGCGGCAACGGCTTCTGCGGCACGGGAGCCTGCGGCATCGGTGAGTAGCGCGGAGTCGCCGCAGCAGGGGTCGCAGCCGCCGGCCGACCGCCCCGCCTCGATCGCCGGCAAAGTGCGTTTGCCGACGGGGCTCTCCCTGTCGGTGCGGATGACGCGCAATCGTATCGCGCGCTTCCTGCACGCGAACGCCTGGTTTCCGCACGTGCCGCTCGCGATCCTCGTGGGCGCGACGGGGCTGCTGCAGATCCTCCTCACCTCCGGATCATTGCAGCGCCTGCTCGCCGCCGGGGGACAGTCCATCGTCTCGCTGGCCGGCGGGCTCGGGGTTCCCGAGATCCGCGGCGCGCCGCAGGAGGCGATCGGCGGTCTTCTCATCCTCGTCGGCATCGGCCTGCTCTGGCGGTCGCGGCTCGCGTGGGTGATCGCCTTCATGCTCTCGCTCGCCACCGTATTCCTCGAGCTCTCTCCGCTCTCGACCGCCTCGAGGCCGCTCGAGATCTTCAGCGTCGCGCTGCTGCTGCTGCTCATCGCCGCCCGCCAGAGCTTCAACCGGGCGAACCTCGCCACCGCGACGCTCTTCGCGCTGGTGGGCGTTCTCTTCACGTTGGGCTACGGGGTGATCGGCTCGTACGTGCTCGGCGGCGGCTTCAATCCCAAGATCACGAACTTCATCGATGCGGTGTATTTCACGGTCATCACGATGTCGACCGTCGGCTATGGCGACATCACCCCGCGCACCGCCGACGCGCGACTCTTCACGGTCTCGCTCATCGTGGTCGGGCTCGCGGTGTTCGCCACCGCGCTTCCGGCCATCGTCGGCCCGCTGATCGACAAACGCCTGATGAACCTGCTGCAGCCCCGGAGGAAGAAAATGAAGCGCGCCTCGCATGTGATCGTGGTGGGCGACGGCCCGCTCGCCCAGGATGCGGTCCGGGCGCTGACCGCGCGCGGGCTGCAGACGACCGCGATCCTCTCGCAGAAGCCCGACCCGGAGGCGGATCCGCCCGAGGACTTCGTGGTCGGGGACGGCAGCGACACGGAGACGCTGCGCGGCGTGCACATTGCCGAGGCGCGCGCCGTGCTGGCATTGAGCGATGACGACTCCTACAACGCCTTCGTCGTGCTCGCCGCCAAGGAGTTGAACCCCAACGTCCGTGCGGTCGCGGCAGTCAGCGACACCCGCAACACCGGACGCGTGGCGCGCACCCGCCCCGATGTGCTCCTGACACTGCCGCAGCTCGGCGGCGAGCTGCTCGCGATGGCACTGAGCGGCGAGGAGATCAAGGCCGACGCGCTGATCAGCCAGCTGCTGAAGCTCGGCTGACGCGCCGCTTCGCGGCCGCCGGGCGCTCCCGCTCGTAGGCCCGCAACACGGCTTCGAGGAGCCCCGGGAAGCGCTCGGCGAGCAGCGGCGAGCGCACGCGGCTCACGAGCTCCGTGCCGCGGCGCTCGCTCGCGATGAGCCCGCTCTCGCGCAGGATCCGGTAGTGCTGCGAGCAGGTCGACTTCGGCATCGCGAGCCCGATTCGCGCGGTCGCCTCCGTGCAATTGAGCCCGGCGGGACTCTTCAGAAGCTCGCGCACGATGGCGAGCCTCACCGGATCGCAGAGCGCGAAGAGAAGACCCGCCAGCGTGACGGCGGCCGCATCGGGATGGGCGAGCGGGCGGCTCATGCTGGAATCATACCTCAGAGAGATTGCCAGTCCCGAGATTCCGTAGTTCAATATTTCGGAACCTAAGAGATACGGAGCCGCCGATGCCCTCGCTTTTCGATCCGCTCAAGGCAGGCGACCTGCTGTTGCCGAACCGCGTCCTCATGGCGCCGCTCACCCGCAGCCGCGCGGGCGCGAGCCGCACGCCGAATGCCCTGATGGCGCAGTACTACGCGCAGCGCGCCTCCGCCGGCCTCATCCTTTCCGAAGCGACGGTGGTGACGCCGGCCGGTATCGGATACGCCGACACGCCGGGCATCTGGTCGCCCGGGCAGGTGGCGGGCTGGAAAGAGGTCACGCGCGCCGTCCACGCCGCCGGCGGCCGGATCTTCCTGCAGCTGTGGCACGTCGGCAGGATCTCGCACCCGGTCTTCCTCGACGGCAAGCTGCCCGTTGCCCCGAGCGCGGTCGCTCCGGCCGGCAATGTCAGCCTGCTGCGCCCGGCGACGCCTTTCGTCACGCCGCGAGCGCTCGCGCGCGAGGAGATACCACAGGTCGTCGACGCCTTCAGGCGCGGCGCGCAGAATGCCCAGCTCGCCTGCTTCGATGGCGTCGAGCTGCACGGCGCCAACGGTTATCTCCTCGATCAGTTTCTGCAGGACGGCAGCAATCGCCGCGACGACGACTACGGCGGCCCGGTGGAGAACCGCGCGCGCCTGCTGCTCGAGGTCACCGACGCCGCGATATCCGTCTGGGGTGCCGGCCGCGTCGGCGTGCACCTCGCTCCTCGGGCTGACACGCACTCCATGGGAGACTCCAACCGCGCCGCCACGTTCGGCTACGTCGCAAGTGAGCTCGGCCGCCGCCGGATCGCCTTCCTCTGCGCGCGCGAATACGCAGGTCCCGACAGCCTCGGCCCGCAGCTCAAGGCCGCGTTCGGCGGCGTCTACATCGCCAACGAGCAGTTCACCCGCGACAGCGCCCAACAGGCGCTCGATGCGGGCAGCGCCGATGCGGTCGCCTTCGGCAAGCTCTTCATCGCCAATCCCGACCTGCCGGCGCGCTTGCGCGCCGGAACGGCGCTCAACGCACCGCGCGCCGACACCTTCTACGGCGGCGGGGCCTCGGGGTACACGGATTATCCGGCCGCCGATGCCGCGCGCGCTCAGGCCGCCGGTTGAGCGGAGCAGGCCCGTATTGCCGGGTGTCCGATAGCGCCTGGTGATTCCTCGCGAAACGGGGGAGATCTGGCTAGCATGCCGGTCATGCCCGAAACACGAGACGAGCGGATCGGCGCTCCCGGCGACCCCGGTATCCAACGCGGCGCTGCCGTGACCCTCTCGAGCCGGGTCCGCCGCGTCACGGCACCCAATCCGGGCGCGATGACCGGTCCCGGCACCAACAGCTACCTGGTGGGCGCCGGCGGGCAATGGTCCGTCATCGACCCCGGTCCGGCCGACGGCGGGCATCTGAAGGCCCTGCTCGAGGCCGCTCCCGGACCCATCCGTTACATCCTGGTCACGCACACGCACCAGGATCACTCCCCCGGCGCCGCGCCGCTGAAGGCGGCAACCGGCGCCCTCCTCCTCGGCCGCACGACGCCGCACCGCCACTGGCAGGACCCCACTTTCGCCCCCGAGCGCGAGCTGCAAGACAACGACCGCCTGACCCTCGCCCCCGGCGCCACCCTGCGCGTCATCCACACCCCCGGCCACGCCGGCAACCACCTCTGCTATCTCCTGGAGGAGGAGCGCATCCTCTTCACGGGCGATCACATCATCCAGGGCTCCACGGTGGTCATCGACCCGCCCGACGGCGACATGGCCGCCTACATCCGCTCCCTGGAATCCCTGCTGCGCGAAGACCTCGACGCGCTCGCCCCCGGCCACGGCACCCTGATCCCCAACCCCCGCGCCGCCATCCAGGCGCTGATCCGACATCGTCTGCGCCGTGAAGCGAAGGTGCTGTCCGCACTGCCGACCTCCCAACCCGCGGACCTCGCCACCCTCGTCCGCCGCGTCTACGACGACGTCGCCCCGCAACTCCACCCCCTGGCCGAGCGCTCCCTGCTCGCCCACCTCATCAAGCTCGAGTCCGACTCCCGCGCCCGCCGCCTCGCGGACGGCTGGACGGCCGCAAGTTGAGGCAGAGGAGCGACTCGAGAGATTGATCCCGGCCGCAAGCCGATCGCCGGGACTGCGATCCGCCGGCCCGCATGGGATCGCCGCATGCGGCGAGCGCCCGCGCGCAAGGGCGCGGGCCGGGTGCCCAGGGACGGCCGCAGCGCCGCGCCCGACGGCGTTCGGGCCAGGGTCGATGGTGCGAGGCGGCTCCGAGGCCGCCGGGGCGCCGCGCTATCCGCTCCACCGCCAGTCCAGGATCTCCCGCATATCCTCCCCCGCCTCCCGGATGTAGTTGCGATGCTCGATCAGCTTATCGCGCATCGCCTGCTTGATATAGCCCGCCGCCGACGCCGCCTGCGGCAGCCGGTCGATCGTATCCGACACCAGGTGAAAGCGATCCAGATCGTTGAGCACCGCCATGTCGAACGGCGTCGTGATCGTCCCCTCCTCCTTGTATCCGCGCACGTGGAAGTTGCCGTGGTTCGTCCGCCGGTAAGCCAGCCGGTGTATCAGCCACGGATAGCCGTGAAAGGCGAAGATGACCGGCTTGTCGCGCGTGAAGAGCGCATCGAAATCGCGGTCGCTGAGCCCGTGCGGATGCTCCGTCTCCGGCACCAGCTTCATGAGGTCCACCACGTTGATCGTGCGGATCTTAAGCTGCGGCAGCAACCCCCGCAGCAGCTTCACCGCCGCCAGCGTCTCGAGCGTCGGCACGTCCCCCGCGCAAGCCATGATCACATCCGGCTCGCTCCCCCGGTCCGTGCTCGCCCACTCCCAGATACCGATCCCCGCCGTGCAGTGCGTCACCGCCTGATCCATGGTGAGCCACTGCGGCGCCGGATGCTTGCCGGCGACGATCACGTTGACGTAGTGGCGGCTGCGCAGGCAATGATCCATCACCGACAGCAGGCAGTTGGCATCCGGCGGCAGGTACACCCGGATGATGTCGGCCTTCTTGTTCACCACGTTGTCGATGAATCCCGGATCCTGGTGCGTGAAGCCGTTGTGATCCTGCCGCCACACGTGCGAGGACAGCAGGTAGTTGAGCGAGGCGACCGGCCGCCGCCACGGGATCTCCCGCGTCACCTTGAGCCACTTGGCGTGCTGGTTGAACATCGAGTCCACGATGTGCGCGAACGCCTCGTAGGAATTGAACACCCCGTGCCGTCCGGTGAGCAGATACCCCTCGAGCCAGCCCTGGCACTGGTGCTCGCTCAGGACCTCCATGACGCTTCCCTCCGGCGCCAGGTGATCATCGCCCGCGATCCGCTGCGCCATCCACTGCCGCTCCGTCACCTCGAACACCGCGCCCAGGCGGTTGGAGTTGGTCTCATCCGGGCCGAAGAGCCGGAAGATGCGCGGATGCTGATTGAGCTTCACCACATCGCGCAGGAAGCAGCCGACGACCCGCGTGTCTTCCGCGTCCACGGCTCCCGGCCCCGGCACCTCCACCGCATACCGGCGAAAGTCGGGCAGCGCCAGATCCTTGAGCAGCAGTCCCCCGTTCGCATGCGGATTGGCGCCCATCCGCCGCTCGCCCTCGGGCGCGAGCTGCGCGAGCTCCGGGCGCAGGGCGCCGAGCGCATCGAACAGCTCCTCCGGCCGGTAGCTGCGCATCCATTCCTCGAGCTGCCGCAGGTGCGCCGGATTGGTGCGCACTTGCGCGAGCGGCACCTGGTGCGCGCGAAATGTCCCCTCCACCTGCTCCCCGTCGACGATCTTCGGTCCGGTCCAGCCCTTGGGCGTGCGCAGCACGATCATCGGCCAGCGCGGGCGGCTCCCGACTCCTTCCGAGCGGGCGGCCGCCTGGATGCGGTGGATCTCCCCGATGACCGTCTCCAGCGTCGCTGCCATCAGCTGATGCATGCGCGGCGGGTCGTCGCCCTCGATGAGATACGGCTGGTAGCCGCAGCCGCGCAGATACTCGGTGAGCTCCTCGTTGCCGATGCGGGCGAGCACCGCCGGGTTGGCGATCTTGTAGCCGTTCAAGTGCAGGATCGGCAGCACCGCCCCGTCCGTGGCGGGATTGAGGAACTTGTTGCCGTGCCAGCCGGTGGCGAGCGGACCGGTTTCCGCCTCGCCGTCGCCGATGACGCAGGCCACGACGAGGCCCGGGTTGTCGAAGGCGGCGCCGAAGGCGTGGCTCAGCGAATAGCCGAGCTCGCCGCCCTCGTGGATCGATCCCGGCGTCTCCGGCGCCACGTGGCTCGGGATGCCGCCCGGGAAGGAGAACTGCTTGAAGAGCTTGGCCATCCCCGCCTCGTCCCGCGTGATGTTGGGATACAGCTCGGTGTAGCTTCCCTCGAGATAGGTGTTGCCGACGAGCGCCGGTCCGCCGTGACCCGGGCCCGCGATGTAGATCATCCGCAGCTCGTGCCGGCGGATGAGCCGGTTCAGATGCACGTAGATGAAGTTCTGCCCGGGCGTCGTGCCCCAGTGTCCGAGCAGGCGCGGCTTGATGTGCCGCGGCTCGAGCGGCCGGCGCAGCAGCGGATTGTCGAGCAGATAGATCTGGCCGACCGCGAGATAGTTGGCCGCCCGCCAGTAGGCATCCATCCGCCGCAGCAGTTCCGGGGTCAGAGCTTCCGCCATCGCACACCTCCACCCGTGGGTCCCAGCCGAGGAAGCTACCGACGCAGGCCTCGGGAATGCCAGCAGGGAGTATACGTATTGACCCCGAGGCGCCGCGGCCCGGGCCGCGCTCCCGTGCGGCCCCGCATCCGAGGCTCGAGCGCGCCGCGGGCTGCCTCCCGGACCGCCGGCGGCGACTCGGCCGCGGGCCGCGCCCCGCTAGGCGTTCCCCTTCTTGAGCGTATCCGCGAGCTCCTGGGAGAACACGCCGGTGACGAGCAACCGATACTCCGCCTCGTCCATGATCTCGACCCGATTGCGTCCCTGCGACTTCGCCCGGTAGAGCGCCTCGTCGGCGAGCTGCAGCGCGCCGCCCGGCGATCGGCCGCCCTCCGGTGCGATCACCGCGGCACCCACGCTGACCGTGAGCACCGCGGCGGCGCGCGAGCCGCCATGCTCGATCGCCAGCGCCTCGATGGATTTGCGCATCTGCTCCGCGGTACTGCGGGCGCGGCTGCCGTCCGTGTCATAGAGGATGGCCGTGAACTCCTCGCCGCCGTAGCGGGCGAGCAGATCCAGCGGCCGGCGCACGCAGCCCTGGAGCGTCTGCGCCACCTTGCGCAGGACGGCATCGCCGGCCTGATGTCCGTAACGGTCGTTGTAGGGTTTGAAGTGATCGACGTCTATCAGCAGGATGGCGAGCGCGCGGCCGTCCTCGCCGGCCTGGCGCCAGAGCCGCGGCAGGTACTCGTCGAACACTCTCCGGTTCTTGGTCCAGGTGAGCACATCGTGCTGCGCGAGCTCGGCCACCAGCCGGCCCTCGAGGAACGAGCGCCGCGAGCGCTTCTCGATCTCGCGCGCGCCGACGGCAAAGGTGACGGTCGTCAGGATGGCGAACACTCCGGCGGGAGCGACAAGGGTGAGCGGCGGGTGAAACGCGATGGCGGCGCCGAGCATCGAGGCGGCTGTCAGGGAGACGACGAGCAACGCGCTGCGATACCGCAGTCCCAGGAAGTAGAAAGGACCGACGAGAATGAGCGGCAGCACCATCAACACATCGAGCTGTCCCTGGGCGGCCACCCGCACCAGCTGCACGGCGACCAGGCAGTTTCTCACCGGAATGAGGATCCGCGCCCAAGGCAGGTAATGCCGCTCGTAGCTGCGGCTCCACGCGAGCCAGGCGAGCACCAGCGAGCTCGCGACCACGCCGAGAAGATCGAGGCGCGAGTACGCGGGGAGCCGGCCGCCGAGCGCGGCTGCCGCGGCGCGCGCCACGATGAAAAGTAACGCGAGGGTGTAGGAGAGCCGCACCAGGGTGCGGTTCTCGGCCAGGAACGCGCGCAGGTAATCGGCTTCCATCGCCGGGGCGAAGCGCGGCGCCGGACGCGCTTTGCGCAGCTCCGCCGCGTAGGGCGAGTCGTACAGGCCCTCCAGGCTCGGCGGCGTTAGGGTCATGTTGCGACGATATGCCGGTTTCCGGTCGCCACGATGTGACCGGCCGCTAGATTATGACCGCCGGAAAGCCGGCCGCAACCTTCGGCTGCGCGGGAGGCAGAACCTCCCGTGCATCAAAGGGTTACGCCGGATTCAAGGGCTAAGGCTTGAGCTGCCCGCGGATCTCCCCGCCGGGATGCGCATGGCTGTGAACGTTCACGTAGAGGTCCCCGGCGAGGAAGGCCTTGTACTGGCGCGGGGAGAGCTTCGCGCCGGCGGGCACGACCCAGGTCCCCTTCGGTCCGCGCTCGAGCATGATGATCGGCGGCCCGTTCTTGCCCGGCGCCGCCTCGTGGATGTGCGCCATGGTGGCCTTGACCCCGTGGGTGACGATCTTGCCGCGGACGGCACCGTCGGCCGCGATGCTGATCACCCCGGAGCCCCGGGCCAGCGTCATCACCGCGGGGACCTCCTGCGTGCCCATCAATCGCACGTGCACGGTCGCCGCGCCCGCCAGCCCGGCGCCGCCCGCGAGCATCAGGGCCGCGGCGGCGGCCGTGATGCGCCTGAGAATGGATGTGCGAGGCGCCGTCCCTGTGCCTCGCCCTTCGGGCCGGCTTTCGCCGTCCAAAATGGCTCCGGACAATTTTGTCATGGTGCCGCCGCCTCTTCTTGGTGATTGTTGCCTGCGAACATAGCACCGCGCAGGCCGTCCCGCCATCCGGGCCCTCACGCCGGCGTGGCGCGGGCTCCCCGCTGCGTCAGGCCGATGATCACCGGCATCGCAAGCAGCACGAGCGGCAGCTGCACCAGCGCGCCCGCGATGATCGAGATCGCGAGCGGCTGCAGCATCTGGTCTCCCGAGCCGCTGATCGCCGCCCCGAGCGGCAGCAGCGCCAGGATCATGGCGAGCGTGCTCATGGTGATCGGGCGCAGCCGGTTGCGGGCCGCCTCGTAGAGCGCCTGCCGCGGCGGCATCGTCCGCTCGAGCTCCTGGTACTCGGAGACGAGGAAGATCGCCATCTCCGTGGAGATGCCGATGATCATCACCATGCCCATCATCGCCGTGATGTTCAGCTCCACCCCGGTCAGCCACAGGCCGATGTACACCGCGAGAGTCGAGAAGAGCGCGCTCACGATGATGATGATGGGCAGGGAGAAGCGCTCGTACAGGAACAGCATCAGGATGAACTCGGCGATCAGCGCGGCGCCGAACACCTTGATCATGCCGCTCGCGGCCTTCTGCTCCTGCTTGTACTGGCCGCCCAGGGTGTACTGAACCCCGGGGGGCAGCATGCCCGGCCGGGCCAGGACCTTCTTCACCGCGCTGATGGTCCCGCCGAGGCTGACCGCGCCGTCGGTCTGGGCGGTGACCGGCACGATCTGCGCCAGATTCGCCCGCGTCAGCTCCGGCTGGCCGGCCACGAACTTCACCTTCGCGACCGTGCCGAGCCTCAGAACCTTTCCATTGGGGGACCGGATGGGCAGATTGGACAGCTCGTCCCGATAGATCGTGTTGCCGGGCGGATCCAGCCACAGCCGCACCCCGATGTCCTGCACCGTGCCGAGATATCTGGTGACCACCGACCCGTACAGATAGTGATTGACCTGGCTCGACACCTGCGCCGCCGTCAGGCCGTACATGGCCGCCGCCGCCGGATTCACGTGAACCTCGAGCGCATCGCCCGCCGGCACGAGGCCGCTGTTGGCCGAGGAGGGCTCGATCCCGGGAATCCGGGCGATCGCGGCGGTCACGCGCTTGGCGACCTGCGGCAGCACCGACGGATCCTTCGCGCTCAGGGAGATGACCACCGGCTGGCGCCTGCCCACCATGTCGCCGATCATGTCGCTCATCAGCTGATGGCTGTCGAAGTCGATCCCGGGCACCTGGGCGTTGATCTTCCGGTCGATCTCGTCCATCACCGTCCAGATGTCCGGCCGCTTCGAATAGGGAACCAGGCGCACGAAGAAGTCGCCCTGGTAGGCCTCGTTCAGATCGCCGCCGAGTCCCGCTCCGGTGCGGCGCGAGAAGGTGTAGACGTACGGATCCTTCTTCAGGATCGCCTCGACCTCCAGCAGCTCGCGGTTGGTCTCGGTGAGGGAGGTGCCGGGCGCGGTGAAATAATCGAGCACGAAGCCGCCTTCATCCATGCGCGGCAGGAAACCCGTCCCCACGTGCGAGTAGGTGAGAAAGCCGGCGATCAGCACC
>DAHUXV010000005.1 GCA_027306985.1 Gammaproteobacteria bacterium
CGATAAGGCGCCTGCGCCGGATTACGCCGGCCGTTTCGCGCCCTCTCCCACGGGGTCATTGCACCTCGGGTCCCTGTTGGCTGCCGTCGGCAGCTTCCTCGATGCCCGCAGTCACGGCGGGCGCTGGCTGGTGCGGATCGAAGATCTCGACCGCACGCGCGTGGTGCCCGGCAGCGCCGACGGCATCCTGCGCAGCCTCGAGGCTTTCGGCCTGCAGTGGGATGGAAAGGTCGAATACCAGAGCCGCCGAACCCACCTCTATGCCGAGGCGCTCGATTCGCTGCGCGCGGCGGGCCGCACGTTCGAGTGCAGCTGCTCGCGCCGGCAGCTCGGTGCCGAGGACTCGGGCTATCCGGGCACCTGCCGCGAGGGGCCCCGGCGGCCCGGCGATACCGCGACACGCTTGCGGATCGAGGAGAGGGAGACCATCGCCTTCGACGACCGCTTCCAGGGGCCGGTCGCGCTCGCCATGGGGAGGTTGGGCGATGTCATCGTGCGGCGCCGGGACGGGGTGTTCGCCTACCAGCTCGCGGTCGTCGTGGACGACGCGCGCCAAGGCATCACCGACGTCGTGCGCGGGGCGGATCTGCTCGAGAGCACCGGATGGCAGATCGCGCTACAGCATGCCCTGGGCCTGCCGATCCCCCGCTACGCGCATCTGCCGCTGCTCCTCGAGAGCACCGGCGGGAAGCTCGCGAAATCGCGCCGCTCGACGGCGCTCGATGCGGGCCGGGCAGGCGCGCAGCTGCTGAGCGCCCTGCGGCTCCTCGGACTGCCCGCTCCCGCGGACCTCGCGGGCGCAACGCCCGCCATCCTGCTCGACTGGGCGCGAGGCTGCTGGCGCAAACAACCGCTGCCGCTCGTGCGGGAGGTCGTCTTGCCCGAGGCTGGAGGGCCCGGTGACGGTTAACGTCCGCCGGCGCGCCTCACGGGCCGCGCCGGCGGACTGATGCTGCCGCGGAGATCTCAGGCCGCGTCGACGTCTCTCATCGACAGACGGATTCTTCCCTGACGGTCGACTTCGAGCACCTTCACGCGGATGACGTCGCCTTCCTTCAGCTTGTCGCTCACGCGCTCGACGCGCTCGTTGGAGATCTGCGAGATGTGCACCAGGCCGTCGCGGCCCGGCAGGATGGTGACGAACGCGCCGAAGTCCATCAGGCGGGCCACCTTGCCCTCGTAGATACGTCCGACCTCGACGTCGGCCGTGATCAGCTCGATGCGCCGCTGCGCCTCGCGGCCGGCGGTACCGTTCACCGACGCGATCTTCACCGTGCCGTCGCTCTCGATGTCGATCGTGGTGCCGGTCTCCTCCGTGATCTGGCGGATCACCGCCCCGCCCTTGCCGATGACGTCGCGGATCTTCTCCGGATCGATCTTCAGGGTGATGATGGACGGCGCCCACTCCGACATGCGGTCGCGCGGCTCGCGGATGACCTTGCTCATCTCGCCGAGGATGTGCAGGCGGCCCTCGCGGGCCTGCTCCAGCGCGACCTTCATGATCTCGGGCGTGACGCCCTCGACCTTGATGTCCATCTGCAGCGCCGTCACGCCGTCCTTCGTGCCGGCGACCTTGAAGTCCATGTCGCCGAGGTGATCCTCATCGCCCAGGATGTCGGTGAGGACCTTGTAGCGGCTGCCCTCGAGCACCAGACCCATCGCGACGCCGGCCACGGGCGCCTTGATCGGCACACCCGCGTCCATCAGCGACAGGGAGCTGCCGCAGACGCTCGCCATGGAGCTCGAGCCGTTCGATTCCAGGATTTCCGACACGACCCGGATGACATACGGGAAGGCCGCCATGTCGGGCATCACCGCCTTGACGCCGCGGCGCGCGAGGTTGCCGTGACCGATCTCGCGGCGCTTCGGCCCCGTCATCATGCCCGTCTCGCCCACGCAGAACGGCGGGAAGTTGTAATGCAGCATGAAGGGCTCGCGGCGCTCGCCCTCCAGGGCGTCGATGATCTGCGCATCGCGGGTGGTGCCGAGCGTGGTCACGACGATCGCCTGGGTCTCGCCGCGGGTGAAGAGCGCGGAGCCGTGAGTGCGCGGCAGCACGCCCACCTTGACGGTGATCGGACGGACCGTCCGGCAGTCGCGGCCGTCGATGCGCGGCTCCCCGTTGAGGATCCGCTGGCGCACGATGTTGCTCTCGAGCTTGAAGAGGGCGTCGTCGATCTGCTCCGAGGTCCACTTGGGCGTCTCGCCGCCGCCGAGGGTGGCCAGGGTCTGCGCCTTGACCTCGGAGATGCGCGCCTGACGCTGCTGCTTCTCCGCCAGGGTATAGGCCTGCGCGAGGGCGGCCTGGGCGTGCAGCGCGACGGCGCTCGTCAGCTCCGCATTCTCCGCGGCCGATTGCCAGTTCCAGCGCGGCTTGCCGGTCTCGGCCACGAGCTCGCGGATGGCGCGGATGGCGGTCTGCATCTGCTGGTGGCCGAAGACCACCGAGCCGAGCATCACGTCCTCCGGCAGGCCCTTGGCCTCGGACTCCACCATGAGCACGCCCTTCTCGGTGCCGGCCACGACGAGGTGCAGCTGCGACTCGGCAAGCTGCGTCGCGGTCGGGTTGAGCAGGTACTCGCCGTCCTTCCAACCGACGCGCGCGGCGCCGATCGGGCCGTTGAACGGAACGCCGGAGATGGCGAGCGCGGCGGAGGCGCCGAGGAGCGCGGGAATGTCGGGATCGATCTCGGGATCGACCGACAACACCGTCGCGACCACCTGCACCTCGTTGTAGAAGCCGTCCGGGAAAAGCGGACGGATCGGACGGTCGATGAGACGCGAGGTTAGCGTCTCCTTCTCCGTCGGCCGGCCCTCACGCTTGAAGAAGCCGCCCGGGATGCGTCCCGCGGCGTAGTGCTTCTCGACGTAGTTGACCGTCAACGGGAAGAAATCGCGGCCGGGAGTGGCCTTCTGTCGGGCACACGCGGTGACCAGCACCACGGTGTCGCCCATCGAGACGCGGACGGCGCCCTCGGCCTGGCGGGCCATCTCGCCCGTCTCTATCGTGACCGTGTGGGGACCGTACTGAAATGATCTGCTGACTGCGCTCAAGCTCGAGCCCTCGAAAAGGATTGGGAATGGTTCACGCCAAACAACGAGGCCGCGCAATGCGGCCTCGGGTTGGGTGTTAGCGACGAAGTCCCAGGCGCTCGACGAGCTCCTGGTACTTGGCGGGCGTGGTCGCCTTGAGATAGTCGAGGAGCTTGCGGCGTTGGTTGACGAGCTTCACGAGACCGCGGCGTGAGGAATGATCACGCTTGTGCGCCGTGAAATGCCCGCCGAGCCCGTTGATGCGCTCCGAGAGGAGCGCCACCTGGACTTCGGGAGATCCGGTGTCGGCGGGACCGCGCTGGTACTGCGCCAGGATGCCGCCTTTTTTCTCGCTGGAAAGAGCCATTGCGCCTGAATCCTAAGTGACTGTCTTAAGTGACCTTTTGGGAAGCCCGGAAGTTTACCCGGTGTAATGCCTGTAAGTCCATCGGCGCGAAGCCGCCCGCGGCGGTTACGGGACGCGCATCCTGCGTCCGGCCCCGCGGCCCGCGCGAAGGTCTATACTCTGCGGGCCATGACTCGAGTACTGATCATCGGCATCCTCAGCGCGGCAGCCCTCGCCGCCTGCGCCAGCACGCCTTCGCACACCGCGGCCCGCGCTGCCTCGGCCATCCCGCCGGGCTGGTGCTCCACGACCGGCGGCAAGGCGCTAAGGCCTGGCTCGAGCGGCTGCGACTCCGCGACCCGCACCTACTCCGGAAGACAGCTGCGGGAAACCGGAATGACCAACGCCGCTCTCGCGCTGCAGATGCTCGATCCATCCGTCACGGCCGTAGGCCATTAGGCCTCGTCCGTGAACAGCCTGCGCGGCCGGACCTCTCCCCGGCCGTCGGATTCGCCTAGCCCGAGAAAGCGCTGGCCGGCGTCGTACAGCCGCACCCGGCCCCCCGGCGGACTACGCACCAGCACCACGGCCTGGCCGTGGCGGATGCGGTCGGCCTGCCAGGCTTCGAGCGCCACCGCGGGCAGATGCTCGAGCGGACGGTCGGGCGGCAGGATCGCGGGCCGCGCCGAGCGCTCGCAATCGCGCGTCACCTCTTCCAGAGTCTGCATGGGCTCGTGCTCGAAAGGCTCGACCCAGGTGCGCCGCAGCGCCGCGACGTGTCCGCAGGTGCCGAGGGCCCGCGCGATGTCCTCCGCCAGCGTGCGGACATAAGTCCCCTTGGAGCAGAGGACCTCGAGCTCCACCTGAGCCTCCGTGCGCGACAGCGGCTCGAGCTCGAGGATCTCTATCTCTCGCGGCTCGCGCTCCACCGTCACGCCCGCGCGCGCGAGCCGATAGAGCGGCCGCCCGTCGCGCTTCAGGGCCGAGTACATCGGCGGCACCTGCCGCCCCGGGCCCAGGAATCCCCGCAGCGCCGCCTCCAGCGCGTCCGGCCAGCCGGCGGGCACCGGCGCCCGCTCGACGATGTCCCCCTCGCGATCGCCGGTGGCGGTGCGGGCGCCGAGAGCGATCGTGAACCGGTAGCGCTTGCGGTTGGAAAGGATCTCGCCGGCGATCTTGGTCGCCTCGCCGAGACAGAGCGGGAGCATGCCGGTCGCGAGCGGATCGAGGCTGCCCGCGTGTCCGGCCTTGCAGCCGCCGAGGAGCCGGCGCACGCGCTGCAGCGCGGCGTTCGAGGACATCCCGGCCGGCTTGTCGAGGAGCAGGATGCCGCTGAGGCTCAAGACCGATCTTTGTCGGCCGCGCCGTCGCGGCTCACGGCGCGATCGATCAGCCCCGTCAGGCGCGCCGCCTTCTCGGCGGTGTCGTCGAGCACGAACTCCAGGCGCGGGGCATGCCGCAGCCCCAGCCGCCGCCCGGCCTCCCCGCGCAGGAAGCCGGCGGCGCGGGTGAGGCCGCTTTGCACCTCATCGGGCGGATGCGCCGAGGCGAACGGCGTGAAGTAGACGCGCGCCGCGCCCATGTCCGCCGAGAGGCGGACACCGGTCACGGTGACATTGCCGACGCGCGGGTCCTTGACCTCGCGCGCGATCAGCTCCGCGAGCACGCGCTGCAGCTGCGCCTCGATCTTGCGCAGCCGCCCGGACGGACCCTTCTTCTCCACCTGACTACTGCAGCGTCCGTGCGATCTCGAGACGCGAGAAGCACTCGATCTGATCGCCGGCGCGCACGTCCTGGTAGTTCTTCACGCCGATGCCGCACTCCGTCCCGGCACGCACCTCGCCGACATCGTCCTTGAAGCGGCGCAGCGATTCCAGCGCGCCCTCGAAGATGACGACGTTGTCGCGCAGCACGCGGATCGGATTGTTGCGCCTGACATAACCTTCGGTCACCAGGCACCCGGACACGACGCCGAACTTGCTGGAGCGGAACACCTCCCGCACCTGCGCCACGCCCACGATCTGCTCCTTGATCTCCGGCCGCAGCATGCCCGTCATCATCTGCCGCACGTCGTCGATGGCTTCGTAGATGATGCTGTAGTAACGCACCTCGACGCCCGTTTCCTTCACCGCATCGCGCGCGCCGGAGTCGGCGCGGACGTTGAAGCCGATGATGAGCGCCTTGGAGGCGGCCGCGAGCTGCACGTCGGACACCGTGATGCCGCCGAGGCCGCTCGCGACGAGCTTCACCTGCACCTCGTCGGTGGAGAGCTTGGTGAGCGACTCGCGCAGCGCCTCGATGCTGCCCTGCACGTCGCCCTTGATGAGCACCGCGACGATGCCCGCCTTCTCCTCGCCGAGCTGCGAGAACACGTCCTCGGCGCGCGTCGCCTGACGGGCGAGCTTCACGTCGCGGAACTTGCCCTGGCGGTACAGCGCCACTTCACGCGCCTTGCGCTCGCTCTCGAGCGCCAGCAGCTCATCGCCGGCATTCGGCGCTCCGGAGAGCCCGAGCACCACGACCGGCATGGAGGGGGTGGCCTCCTCGACCGCGCGGCCGTTCTCATCGAACAGCGCCCGCACCCGGCCGAACTCGGAGCCGGCGATGATCGGGTCGCCGAGGCGCAGAGTGCCCCGCTTGACGAGCACGGTCGCGACCGTGCCGCGGCCCTTCTCGATGCTCGACTCGATCACGACGCCCGAGGCGAGCCCGCCGCGCGGCGCGCGCAGCTCCAGCACTTCCGCCTGCAGCAGCACGGCCTCGATCAGCGCGTCGATCCCGGCGCCCGTGTGGGCCGAGACGTTGACGAACATGTTCTGGCCCCCCCAGTCCTCGGGAATCACATCGTGCTTGGCGAGCTCGGCGCGCACCCGGTCCGGGTCCGCCCCGCTCTTGTCGATCTTGTTGACCGCGACGACGATGGGCACGCCGGCGGCGCGGGCGTGTTGAATCGCCTCGACCGTCTGCGGCATGACGCCGTCGTCCGCCGCCACCACCAGGATGACGATGTCGGTCGCCTTGGCTCCGCGCGCGCGCATGGCCGTGAAGGCGGCGTGGCCCGGCGTGTCGAGGAAGGTGACGACGCCCTTCGCAGTCTCCACGTGGTAGGCGCCGATGTGCTGGGTGATGCCGCCCGCCTCGCCCGC
>DAHUXV010000037.1 GCA_027306985.1 Gammaproteobacteria bacterium
TCGGCGAAGCTGCGATGGCGCACCCACCATTCCACCCGAAAGAGCACGACGAGCTGCCATGTCAGGTGGGCGGCGAGCGCGCACGCGAGGCCGCCCCACGGCCTGCCGAGCAATGCCCCGAGGATCAGTCCGACGGCGATCGTGCCGAGCAGCCGGCCGCCCGCGAACCACCATGCCTGAGTTGCCGGTTGCAGCGGGGACCCTCACTGCGCCTTGTTGGAGAACCGGTAGCCCGCGCTGCGCACCGTCTGAATGTAGCGATCCAGGCCGTACGGCTCGAGCGCCATCCGGAGCCTGCGGATGCAGACGTCGATCGTCCGATCCTCGACGCTCGTATCGCTCCCCCAGAGCCGCGCGATGAGCTGCTCGCGGCTGAAGACGCGCTCCGGGCGGCTCATGAAGAACTCCAGCATGCGGAACTCGGTCCGCGCGAGCGGCAGCACATCGCCGTTGATGGTGATCCGCTGGCCCTGCTGATCGAGCTTCAGGCCCTCGAACTCGAGCACCTGATTGAGGCCGACGGTGCCGGCCCGGCGCAGCACGGCGGCGATGCGCGCCAGCAGCTCGCGCGGCGAGAAAGGCTTGGTGACGTAATCGTCGGCGCCGTTCTCCAGGCCCGTCACCTTGTCGCCTTCCTCGGCCCGGGCCGTGAGCATGATGATGGGGAGCTCGCGCGTGAGCCGGTCCCGCTTCACCGCGCGGGTGAGCTCGAGCCCGCTCATGTCGGGCAGCATCCAGTCGACCAGCATCAGGTCCGGAAGGCGGTCGGCGAGCGCCGCGCGCGCCGCGCGCGAGTCCTCGGCCTCGCGCACGGCGTAGCCGGCGCGTTTCAGCCCGAAGGCGATCATGTCACGGATCGCCCGCTCGTCCTCCACCACCAGAATGAGTTTCCCGTGCATGGTCTCAGCTCTCGGCAACGGGCGTATTACAGTCTGAGATTGTTGCAGAGCGATGACAGCACCCTCGATATGTTACGGCGCCGGTCGCGCGACATCGTCCCGAAGATAGACCGGCACCGCGGCCTCGGGGCCGAGCAGCCGGCCCGCAGCCGCCTCCACAGCGGCGAGGCGCGCCACTTCGGCCGCCCGGGGGAGGAGCCGGTCCCAGCCGGCGCGCACCGTTACGCCGGGGAGTGCTCGCAGCGCGGCGTAGACGGCGAAGCCGCGCCCGAGGCCCGCCGCCTGCGGCCACCCGGGCGGCAGCCCGACGCTCTGCGCGGGGCCGACGCGCTCCGGGGCGCTGGCGCGGGCCTGGCCCTCGCCAGCGCCCCGCTCGAAGCAGCCCCAGTAGACCTCCTGCATGCGCGCATCATTACATACGAGCACCCGCGTCACGCTGCCGTCTTCGTCGAAGGCGCGCTGCGCCAGGGCACGCAGATCGGAGACCGGCACCACGCCGAGTCCGGCGCCGAAGGCGAGTCCCTGGGCGACGCTGGCGGCGAGGCGCACACCCGTGAAGGATCCCGGGCCGCGGCCGAACGCGACGGCATCGAGGCCTCGCAGGCTCATTCCGGCCTCGCCCAGCAGCTCATCGATCATGGGCAGGATGCGCTCCGCGTGGCCTCGCGGCAGCTCCGCCTCGCGCGTGAGCAGGTGCCCCCCGAGGAGCAGCGCCGCCGAGCAGCACTCGGTCGCGGTGTCGAGCGCCAGCAGCCTCACGATGCGAGACCGGCGTGGCGCGCCCCGGCCGCCGGGGCATGGCGGCGAAGAAAGTCGAGTGCCGCCTGCCGCTCGCGCGTCACGCTCATCGGCGGCAGCGCGCCGAGGAACACCTTGCCGTAGCCGCGCCCCGTGAGCCGCGGATCGCAGATCGCGACCGCGCCGAAATCCTCCTCGCTGCGGATGAGACGGCCTACCCCCTGCTTCAGCGCCAGGGCTGCCTCGGGAAGCTGGTAGTCGCGAAAGGCGCTGCGGCCCGTCGCTTCCAGATGCTCGACCCGCGCGCGCACCAGCGGGTCGTCCGGCGAGGCGAACGGCAGCTTCTCGATCACGACCAGCCGCAGGGCGCTGCCCTTGACGTCCACGCCCTCCCAGAAGCTCGTCGTGCCGAGAAGCACGGCGCTGCCGTCGTCGCGAAATTCCCTGAGCAGCCGCTCGCGCGGCCCCTCGCCTTGCACCAGCAGCCGGTAGCTCGCGGTACGCGCCGACTGCTCCCGCCAGTGCGCGGCGGCCGCGGCGAGGGCGCGATGACTGGTGAAGAGAATGAAGGCGCCGCCGCGCGATGCCTCGATGAGCTCGAGCGCGACCTCCATCACCGCCGGCAGGTATTGCGGCGCCGCGGGCAGCGGCATGCGCTCCGGAAGATAAAGGAGGCTCTGGCGCGGATAATCGAACGGGCTGTCGATCTTGAGCGTGGCGCCGCCCTCGAGCCCCAGGCGGCTGGTGAAGGGACTGAAATCCTCCCCGAGCGACAGGGTGGCCGACGTGAACACCCACGCGCAGGGATGCGCCTCGATGAGTGCCTGGAAGCGCGCCGCGATGTCGAACGGCAGCAGGCTCAAGGAGAAGCGGCCGCCCGCGGCCATCCTCCCGAAAGGAAGCTCACCCGAGAGCGGCGCGATCTCGAGCGAGCGGGCGCCCTCGATCTCCCCCACCGCGGCGATGCGCTCGAGGCTCGCCGCGAGCTCGCCCGTTCTGCCGCCGAGCGCGCCCAGGGCAGAATCATCGCCTCCTGCGCTCAGCGCGTCGGCGAGCGCCGTCACCGCGCCTGTCAGATCGGCGACGGCCGCGGCGACGGGTGACTCCGCTTCCGTCCAGGAGACGCGGCCCACCATGCCGGAGGCCGCACCGCAGACCCGAGCGACGCAGGCCTGCACATCGCGCACGGCCGACTTCGCATGCGCGTGCGCCTCGGGCGTCAGGCCGCACGACTTCGCCAGCTCCGCCTGCACGTCAGCCAACAGACTCTCGATGCGCCGGCTGCTCACCTGCGCGCCGAAGAACTGCGCCGCGAGATCCGGAATCTGATGCGCCTCGTCCAGGATGATGGCGTCGGCCGCGCCCAGGAGATCGCCGAAGCCGTCCTCCTTCAGCGCCAGGTCCGCGAGCAACAGATGATGGTTGACGATGACGATGTCGGCATCGAGCGCCTGGCGCCTGGCCAGCGCGACATGACAGCCCGCGAGCTGCGGGCAGCGCGTGCCGAGACAGTTGTCGCGGGTCGATGTCACCTTCGACCAGACCGGATGGGAGTCCGCGAGGCCCGCGACTTCCGCGAGGTCGCCGCCGCGCGTGATCCGCGACCAACTGCGGATGCGCTCGAGCATCTCCTCGCCGCCCTGGCCCGCGGTCTGCTCCAGGCGATGGCGGCAGAGGTAGTTGGCGCGGCCCTTCAGCAGGGCGACCTTGGCCGGGCGGCCGAGCGCCGCGCCGCCGAGCGGCAGATCCTTGGCGTAGAGCTGGTCCTGCAGCGTGCGCGTACCCGTCGAGACCAGCACCCGCGCGCCCGAGAGCAGCGCGGGCACGAGATATGCGAAGGTCTTG
>DAHUXV010000053.1 GCA_027306985.1 Gammaproteobacteria bacterium
CGTGCGCGACACCCCGAGGATCGCGACCTCCGGGGCGTTGATGATCGGCGTGAACGCCGTCCCGCCGATGCCGCCGAGGCTGGAGACGGTGAAGCAGCCGCCCTGCATCTGCGCGGCGCTCAACTTGCCGGCGCGCGCCGCCTCGGACAGCTCGCCGAGCTCGCGCGCGACCACGTAGACGTCCTTGCGGTCCGCCTGGTGCAACACCGGCACCATGAGGCCGTTCGGAGTGTCGGCGGCGAATCCGACATTGACGTACTTCTTCAGGATCAGGTTGGCGCCCGCGGGGTCGAGCGAGGCGTTGAATTGCGGGAATGCCTGCAGCGCCTTCACGCAGGCGCGCACGATGAAGGCGAGCGGCGTCAGCTTGATGCCGCGCGCCGCCGCCGCATCCTTGAGCGTGCCGCGCAGCGCCTCGAGGTCGGTGATGTCCGCCTCGTCGAACTGCGTGACGTGCGGGATGTTGACCCAGCTCGCGTGCAGCCGCGGCCCGGAGATGCGCTGGATCCGCGACAGCGGTTGCGTCTCGACGGGCCCGAATGCCGCGAAGTCCACGGCCGGGATCGCGGGCAGCGCTGCGCCCGCCTTCGCCGCGGCGCCGGGCGCCGCGCCTTGCGCCATGAAGCTCTTGACGAATGCCTTGACGTCATCGTGCGTGATCCGGCCCTTGAAGCCGTGCCCGGCGACGCTTGTCAGATCGACGCCGAGCTCGCGTGCGAACCTGCGCACGCTCGGCCCCGCGTGCGCGCGGGAGAAACCGGGCTCGTTGATCGGAGGCAGGTCGGTGCGCAGCGGACCTTCGCCGGCCGCTGACGGCGCAGCAGGCGATTGCGCCGGCGCCGGGGGCGCCATGGGCGGCACCGGGGCGGACTGCCCGGGTTGCGGCTGCGCGGGTGCCGCGGATGCGGCGGGTGCCGCAGCCGGCGCGCCGGCCTGCGCCCCATCGCCCGCGGCGCGGACGGTTGCGATCAGGTCGCCGGCGTTGACCTTGCCGCCTTTCTCGACGTGGACCTTCTCGATGACCCCGCCGGCCGTCGAGGGCACATCCATGGTCGCCTTCTCCGTCTCGAGCGTCACGAGCGGCGCCTCCGGCTCGATGCTCTCGCCGGGCTTGACGAGGACGTCGATCACGGCGACATCTTTGAAGTTGCCCATGTCGGGCACACGCACTTCGACGAGGCGGGCTGCCGCGTTCATCGCGAGGGGGCCTTCAGACTTTCCAGGGGACGGGCTTGGCAGGATCTACGCCGAGCGCCTGCATCGCCGCGTTGACGGCGGAGGCCTCGAGCTTGCCCTCGTCGGCGAGGGCCTTCAGGGCGGCGACCACGATGTAATGACGGTCGACCTCGAAGTGCCGCCGCAGCGCCGCGCGGGAGTCGGAGCGGCCGAAGCCGTCCGTGCCGAGCGTGACGTAGCGGCCGGGCACCCACTGGCGGATCTGGTCGGGCACCGCGCGCATGTAATCGGTCGCGGCGACGAACGGGCCCTGGGCATCCTTCAGGCACTGCTGCACGTACGGCGCGCGCGCCGGCTGACCGGCGTGCAGCTGGCTCCAACGCTCGCATTCGAGCGCCTCGCGGCGCAGCTCGCTGAAGCTCGTGACGGAGAAGACGTCGGCGCGCACGCCGTAGTCGGCTTCGAGGATCTTCGCGGCCTCGAGGCATTCCCGCAGGATGGTGCCCGAGCCGAGGAGCGTGGTGCGCAGCTTTCCCGTGCCGCCGGCCTGCAGGAGGTACGCGCCCTTGAGAATCCCCGCCTCGCTGCCCTTCGGCAGGGCCGGCTGCGCGTAGTTCTCGTTCATCACGGTGATGTAGTAGAAGATGCTCTCCTGCTCCACGTACATTCGCCGCATGCCGTCCTGGATGATGACGGCGAGCTCGTACGCATACGCCGGATCGTAGGCGACGCAATTGGGCACCGTGGTGGCGATGAGCTGGCTGTGGCCGTCCTGATGCTGCAGGCCTTCGCCGGCGAGCGTCGTGCGGCCCGCGGTGGCGCCGAGCAGGAAGCCGCGCGCCTGGATGTCGCCCGCGGCCCAGATGAAGTCCCCCACGCGCTGGAAGCCGAACATGGAGTAGAAGATGTAGAACGGCACCATGGCCATGCCGTGGTTGCTGTACGCGGTCGCGGCGGCGATCCACGAGCAGAGCGAGCCGGCCTCGTTGATGCCCTCCTCGATCATCTGGCCCTTCTTGTCCTC
>DAHUXV010000058.1 GCA_027306985.1 Gammaproteobacteria bacterium
AGAACAGGTCCACCAGCTCCCGTGCCTCCCGTTTGTTGAGCCCGAGCTGGTTGAAGAGTGCTTCCGCCATCTCCGCCTTGGTCAGGGCCATCTCTTATTCTCGTATTTTTGCGTTCAAGCTCACGCGCAAATCCGCGACGACGGCGGCCATGAGCCCGGCGATGTCGTCCTCGGTAAGAGTGCGAGAAATGTCCTGGAAAATCAAGCCCAAAGCGACGCTTTTTCGACCTGCTTCTACGCCTGGACCGCGGTACACGTCGAAAACGCGGAGATCACGCAAAAGGCTCGATGCCGTGAAGGTTACACGCTCGGTGAGACTACTTAAAGCCACGGACTCATCGACCACCACCGCAAGGTCCCGGCGGACCTGCGGGAAGCGCGACACCTCCCGGTACGTGGGCCGCTCAACCGCCAGAGCCGCCTCGAGGTCGAGCTCGAAGAGTACCGGTGGATATGTAAACTCGAGCGCCTTCACCAGCGACGGGTGCAGCTCCCCGAGCCAGCCCACCGGCCGGCCGTCACGCCGCAGCCGCGCCGCCCGGCCCGGATGCAGACACGGCAGCGCGCCCGGCTCGAAGGTGAACTGCGCGCCGGCGCCGGTGGCGGCGAGCAGAGCCTCGAGATCGCCTTTCACGTCGAAGAAATCGACCGCCGAGCGCATCTCGCGCGGCAGGCCCCATTGCTCCGGCAGCCGCGGGCCGCAGGCGATGCCGGCCAGCGTGTCGACTTCGATTGTCGCCCCGGCAGTGCCCGCGGCCGGCCCGGCCGCGACGAAGCGCGCGCCATGCTCGAAGAGCCTGATGCGATCCTGTTGCCGCCGCTGATTCTCGAGGGCCGCCTTGATGAGGCCCGGCCACAGCGACACCCGCATGACCGACAGATCGCTCGCGATCGGATTGGCGAGCGTGACGCCCGCCAGATCGGGAAAGAGCCGCGCCTGCAGCTGCGGATCGACGAAGGCGTAGGTGATCGCCTCATGATACCCGCGCAGCGAGAGCGTCTGGAGCAGGTCCCGCTCCACGGGCAGGGCGCTCGGCAAGCTGCCGAAGCGCTGCGGGGTGGGAGCATCCGCCTCGGCAATCGCCTGGTAGCCGATGATCCGCGCCACTTCCTCGATGAGGTCCGCCTCGATGGCGATGTCGAACCGATGCGGCGGCGGCACGACGCGCCAGCCCTCCGCCGCCGGCTCGACCCGCATCCCGAGGCCCTCGAGGCTCGAGCGCACCTGCGCGTCGTCGAATGCCGCGCCGAGAAGCCGCGCCAGCTGCTTGCGGCGCAGCGTGACCGCCGCGCGCGCCGGCAGATGCTCCTCCGACCGATGCGCGACCGCGGGACCGGCCTCACCGCCCGCTATCGCCAGCAGGAGCTCCGTCGCACGCTCCACCCCCCGCTCCTGCTGCGACGGATCGACGCCGCGCTCGAAGCGTTGGCTCGCATCCGTGGTCAGTCCCCAGCGCATGGCGCGTCCGATGACGACATCCGGCGAGAAGTACGCCGCTTCGAAAAAGACGTCCGTGGTCTCAGCGCTCACGGCCGTGCGCTGGCCGCCCATGATGCCCGCGATGCCCACGGGGCCTGCTCCATCAGCGATCAGCAGAACGTCCGGCTGCACCTCGACGGCCTTGCCGTCGAGCAGAGTGATCGTCTCGCCGGCGCGTCCAAAGCGGACGCGAATCTCGCCTGTCAGCTTCGCCAGGTCATAGGCGTGCATGGGCTGACCGAGCTCCAGCATCACGTAATTGGTGACATCCACCACCGGGCTGATGGAGCGCACGCCGGCGCGCCGCAAACGCTCCCGCATCCAGACGGGCGTCGCCGCCTTGTTGCTGACGCCGCGAATGACGCGCCCCACGAACTTCGGGCATCCGGCCGGCGCATCCAGGTGCACGCCAAAGGTATCGCGCAACGCGGCCGCCGGACGCGACGCCTGATCGCCGTGCGCGGCAGGCCCGGTCAGCTTACCTGCGGACAATGCCGCCACCTCGCGCGCCACGCCGATGACCGACATCGCATCGCCGCGGTTGGGAGTGACGTTGAGCTCCAGAATCACGTCATCGAGCGCGAGATACTCGCGCAGGTCCTTCCCCGTGGGGGCATCGGACGGCAGCTCCAGGATCCCGTTCGAGGCCTCGGCGAGTCCCAGCTCCTTGGCCGAGCACAGCATCCCCGCCGACTCCACGCCCCGCAGCTTCGCCGCCTTGATCGCAAGGTTATCCGGCAGCTTCGCGCCGACGACCGCCAGTGCGCTCTTCAATCCCGCGCGGGCATTGGGCGCGCCGCAGACGATCTGCAGCGGCTCCCCCTGCCCCGTCGCGACCCGGCAGATGCGCAGCTTGTCGGCCTGCGGGTGCTTATCCGCGCTCAGGATCTCGGCGACCACCACGCCGGTGAACGGCGGCGCCGCCGGCTCCAGCGCCTCGAGCTCGAGGCCCGCCATGGTGAGCCGCGCGCCCAGCTCCGGCGCACT
>DAHUXV010000068.1 GCA_027306985.1 Gammaproteobacteria bacterium
CGCTCCTTCATCGCGACCGCCGCCGTGGCGGCTTCGGCCGCGCTCGTGGGCCTGAAGCCCCATTCAGCGCGGGCCGCGGGCGCGAATCTGCCGCATCTGTCCGAGAGCGACCCGCTCGCCAAGTCGCTCGGCTACCAGGCGAATGCGAAGAGCGTCGACAAGTCGAAGTTCCCGACCTACAAGGCCGGCGATCGCTGCGGCGAGTGCCGCTTCTTCCAGGGGACGGCCGGGCAGCCCTCGGGATTCGGCGGCTGCCAGATCTTCG
The DNA here is from genome assembly GCA_027306985.1 of Gammaproteobacteria bacterium. GTDB lineage: Bacteria > Pseudomonadota > Gammaproteobacteria > Steroidobacterales > Steroidobacteraceae > 13-2-20CM-66-19. The sequence continues at coordinate 266 of DAHUXV010000068.1, forward strand.
CCGGCTACTCGGTCGACGCCAAGGGCTGGTGCGCTTCCTTCAACGCGAGAAGCTGATTCCGCGCACGTTCGGGGCGCTCACCCGTGCGCGGGGAGCGCCCCTGCTTGTTGCCTCGCCGCGCGCGGCCGCGCCCGCATGGCCGGGCGCCGGCTCGCCGGCATATCGGTTATAAGGCCACCGGCAGGCGATCGAGAGTTTCTCGGGCAGCTGAAATGACGCGCTGGCCCGGGGGCCTCACCTCACGGCCCGAAGCCGCCCTTGGGCGTCGGCGATCCCGTGCCCTTCGGTCCGCACCACTGGGTCCAGGTCACCTTACGGATGATCCCGTTGGCGTCGGTGTGAACCGTCACGGTGCAGCCCGCCAGGTTGTACTGGTTGAAGAGCCACGTGGCGGTCTCGCCCTCGCCCGCGGAGTGCTGGTCCCAGGGCACGCTCCAATGGAACTCGAGCTTGCCCAACGGCTTGCCGACGTAGTGCGCGGCGGTTTGCGAAGGATAGTGCTTGGGCGGCGTGGCGCAGCCGGTCAGCAGAGCGGCCGCGAGCGGCAAGACGAGCAGGCGGGAGCGTGTGCGCATCCGGGCAGCATGCCTGAATCCCGGCACGGGCGCAGCCGCCGCGCGGCTCACCCCAGGAGCGCCCTCTGCGCCGCCCACGCCGTGAGGAGCGCCAGCACGAGGCTCGCGGCCAGTGCGAGCGCGGCGCGGTGCTTCTCGCGGCTGACGAGGTGCTCGCCGTCGAGCGGCGCGATGAGAAAAGGCTCCCCATGCGTCGTCTGACCGACGACGCTCACCCGCGCGTCCTTGGAGGCAAGGCTCGCCTCGACCTGCTCCCGGGCGGCGGCGCGCACGGCTTCCCATTCCCCGGCATCGAGCTGCCCGTCACGGTTGCGGTCGAACCGTGCGAGCAGCCCTGCCTGGTCCTGCTTCCAGCCGACGACGATCTTGCCGACCTCCTGCTCGATCGAGTCGACGACCGAGCGCGAGCGCAGCTCGCCCAGCACCGTGATGTGCGCGCCCGGGCCGATCAGCCGCTCGGTGTAGCGATAGTCGCGCTCGGGAGTCCAGCCCCGTCCCTCGAGGCCGGGCAGGCAGGCGGGGCGCGGCACATCGCCGTACCAGGTCTCGTGTGATGTCGGGGTGACATCCGCGCCAACGGGTCCGACCAGACACTCCGCGCCGTCCGCGTCGCGAAGGGAGAACGGCGCCGCGCTGGCGGCGCGGTCGATGACCTGCCACTGCCGGCGGTTGCCCACCTGCTCGTGACGCTCGATCCGGTAATCCCACCACACGCACTGCAGGCCGCTCAGGGGCGCGAGGATGGCGCCCTCGGGCGGCGGTCCCGCCGTGCCCTCGAGGTGCACGTACCCCTGCGCCGCCGAGCGGATCCGGGCGACGGGCGTATCCGCCGCGTAGCGATCGCGGCGCAGGCTGACGAAGAGGCGGTAGACGGCGCAGGCCGTCCCGGCTGCGAAGAGAACGGCGAGCGCCAGGAAGCCGGGAGAGCTGCCCTGCGGAGTCATTTCCCGAATGCCAGTCCCACGTCGACATCCGCCGTCTGCGCCGCGTCGAACCTCAGCAGGCGCGCCGGCTCGAAGTTGAACATTCCGGCGACGATGCTGTCGGGGAACGTCTCGATGCGCACATTCTGCGCGTTCGCGGCATCGTTGTAGATCTCGCGGCGGTCGGCGATTGCGGTCTCGAGGGCGCTGATGCGAGCGGCGAGATTGCGGAAGGCGGCGTCCGCCTTAAGATCCGGATAGCGCTCCGCGACGGCGTAGAGGTTGGCGAGACCGCTGCGCAGGGCGCCTTCCGCGGCATTGACCGAGCTGACATCCCCGGTCTGGCGCGCCGTCTCCACCTGGGACCTGGCCTGCGTCACGCGCTCGAGCGTGTCGCGCTCGTATTGCATGTACTGCTTGCAGACCTCGATGAGCTTCGGCAGCTCATCGTGGCGCTGCACGAGCAGCACGTCGATGTTGGACCAGGCGAGCTTGACCGCGTTGCGAATGCGCACCAGGCCGTTGTAGATCATCACGGCGTAGCCGATCAGGAGGATCAGCGCCAGGAGGAAAACGATCAAGCCGGTCATGCATCACCTCGGGTCGGGCGCCGGGCGCCGAACGCAGCTTCCCGCAGTCTTCCAGAGCGCCCGCAGCGCCCGCCACCGCGGCCCCGCGAACTGTGCGTGCGGTAGCACCTCCCCGCGCCCGGATGTGATGCGGCACGCACTTTGCCC
>DAHUXV010000089.1 GCA_027306985.1 Gammaproteobacteria bacterium
CGCCTGCCGGGCCTGAGCCGGATCGTCGTCCACGAGACCTGCACCAGCGGCTGCGATTATCGCGGCCCCCAGGCGTGCTAGGCTTGATCGCCGCCTCGACATGGCGGCGCGGCGGGAGGGGCTCATGAGAACGCGCGCACCGATCCTCTGGCCGGCGGCTTTCGCCCTCGCGGCCCTCCTGCCCATCGCCGGCTGCGCCCGCGCAGCGGTTGCAGGCGAGTGCGACGGCGTCTCGTTCCCGGTGCACGTAAAGGCCGAGGGCGCGACGCTGACGCTCAACGGCCTCGGCCTGCGCAAGGCCACGATATTCGGCATCAAAGTCTACATTGGCGCTCTCTACGTGGCGCATCCCACCGCCGATGCCGGCGCCATCCTGACCTCACACGATCCGGTCGAGATGCGGCTGCGGTTCGTCTTTCACGTCACGGCCGGCCAGCTGCGCGACGCCTGGCGCGAGGGGTTCGAGAAAAGCGCCCGCGGCGAGCTGCCGCGGCTGCGCAGCCGGATCGCGCAGCTCAACAGCTGGATGGCGAGCGTCGGCTCGGGCCAGGAGATGACGTTCCTGCGCATTCCGGGGGTCGGTATCCGCTACTCGCTCGACGGCGCGGTGAAGGGCACCATCCCCGGGGACGACTTCGCGACGGCGTTCCTCGCGATCTGGCTCGGCTCCTCGCCCCCCAGCCGGGCGCTGCGCGCCGGGCTTCTCGGGGGCCCTTGCACCTGAGCCGCTGCTCGCCATCCGCGTGAGCGGATGCCTTGAGCAACTGGCGGGCGCGGCGCCCGGTTCCGGTGTCAGAGCCGCATGCCCGCCAGCTCCGCGATCCTGACGATGACGAGGCCGCCCGCGATCACGAGATAGGCGCGCAGTGCCAGCATCCCGAGGCGGGTGAGCGGCGTCATCCGCGCCGGGCCGAGCGCGCTCAGCGGCGGCATCCGCCAGGAGTCCCGCAGCCGCGGATCGATGCGCCAGGTCGGCGAGCGCAGCGCCGCGACGAAGGACGGCGCGGCGGCGATGAGCCCGAGCGCCGCGCCGCCGCCCAGGATCATCAGCATGGTGGCGGCGGTCAGCCCCGGGAAGAGCACCGCGGCGGTCAGGATGACCGACAGCAGCAGCAGTACGCCGATCACGAGGCCGGTGAACAGATTCAGCCAGGGACCGTTGACCCAGGGCCCGAGCACCTCCTCGTCATTGCAGAGGAGCAGCAGAAAGACCGTCGCGCTCGGCAGCAGCACGCCCGCCAGTGTCTGCACCGCGTTGGTGAGGAGGCCGAGGGGCGTCCCCGGCGTCAGCACGAGTGCCGCCGCCACCGCGATCAGCCCGCCATAGACGGCGTAGAAGGTCTTGGCGTCCTTCGGACGATTGTGCAGCGAGTGGCTGAGCGACAGCACATCGCCGATGGCGTAAGCCGTCGAGAGCGAGACGGACATGGCGCCGATCACGCTGGCGTCGATGAGGGCGACCGCGAAGCACACGCCCGCAGCGTGTCCGACGTACTTGCCGAGACCCGCTGCCACCGCACCCGCGTCCTGGAACGCTCCAAACTCCGGACGGCCGGCGAAGGTCGCGGCCGTGAAGCCGATCATGGCCACGGCGCCGAGGACCACGAGGACGATGCCGAGGCAGAGGTCGACCCGCTCGTAGCGTATGAAGCGCGGGGTGATGCGCTTGTCGATGACGTAGCTTTGCTGGAAGAAGAGCTGCCAGGGCGCGACCGTCGTGCCGACGATCGCGATGATGAGCAGCATGATGTCGCTCAGCCTGCCCTGCGGCAGGCGCGGCACCAGCAGATCGTGCGCCAGCTGCGCCACCGGCGGATGCACCCAGATGAGCACGGGAACGAGCAGCAGGCTGCCGAGCACGAGCAGCATCGAGAACCGCTCGAATCGCCGAAAGTCGCCCGTGCCGGCCGCAGCCACCACGACCGCCGCCGCGGCGAGCACGCCGAGCGGACGCGAGAGCCCGAGATAGGAGAGCGCCAGGCTGATGCCGATGAACTCCGTGACGATGGTGAGCGCGTTGAGCAGGAAAAGATCGATGACGCTGAAGGCGCCCCAGAATTTCCCGTACCGCTTGAGGATGAGCCGCGCGTGGCCCACGCGCGTCACCGACCCGAGCCGCAGCACCATTTCCTGATTCACATAGAGAACGGGCACGAGCAGGAGCAGCGTCCACAGCAGTGTCGTGCCGTAGTTCTGTCCGGCCTGGGCGTAAGTGCCGAACGCGCCGGCGTCGTTGTCCCCCACCATGACGATGAGGCCGGGGCCAAGAATGGCGAGCAGCGTCCGAAGCCGCGCGCCCCAACCGGCGCGAGGTCCGACGTCGTGGCGGCGGATCGTCCCGAAGGCGCCGTGGATGTCCCCGACGCGGGCGTCATCCAGCGCGGCATCCGCAGCCGCGGTGAGACCATCAGAGTAAGACATGAGCAATTCCTCGAAAAACGGGCTTCGCGGCGCGACGCCGCGGCGGGCCAAAGCCCAGCCTGCGACACGCGGCGTGTCGGGAGCGCTTCGTGGAGGATGCTTTGAGGCCGGCTTCGGCCGGCGCGCACCGTCCCGCGTCAGATGGCGAGACGGTGAGGAGGCGGGGCTTGCGGGACCGCGACCCAGTACGTCTCGCCGTCAGACGGCGATGAAGCGGCTACTAGGGCTTGGGTCCATATGATTTCCGGGTGACTGAGCTGGGCGCGGATTCTTTTGGCTCGCGACCCAAAAGTCAAGCGCTCGCGGCGATCCTGTTAGCTCAGATTCGGAGGCGCGGGCGGCTTCGGCGGCCCCATGTGCGCGCGTGTTGGCTTTGGCGGTCCCGTGCTCCCCGGCGGGGTTGCCGCGGCGCGCCGGACGCTGGCGCGCTCCGATTCCTGCGGCGTGGGCGGCAGCTCGCGGGTATCGATCGATGCCCGGTTGATGACGCCCGGGTCGTCCCGCAGCTTCACGAAGAGCCGTCCGTTCTTCGGATGCGGCACGGGCAACGCGTAGCCGGGGAAGCCGTCCGGCACCTTGACGAAATGACCGAAGCCCGGCTCGGCGGAGATCGAGTCGACGAGGAAGAGATGGCTGCCCGAAAGCTTGCAGGCGAGCTGCGGCGTGTCGGGACACACCAGCTCGCGCAGCCGCGGCAGGCGCACCAGGGTCGCGAGCGGCTGCCAGTCCCCCGTGACGCCGCCGTCCACCACCCGAAACTGCAGCGGACCGAAGGCCGAAGGCCCGAATGCCCGGGCCGGATCGAGGGTCGCGATGGCGACCGACCGGGTCTCGAGCGTGATGCCGCCGTTGGCCAGACTGAGGGTCGTCGAGTACGAGCCGTCCGCGGTCGCCACCTCGATCGTCTCGGCGTGATCGAACGCGGCGGGCGATTGCGCCCGGACGGAGAAGGTGAGGAGCGCGCGCTGAGGCAGTTCGTCGTCGTTCGCCAGTTGAATGTGGCTGCCGCTGTTCGATGCCGCCGGGCGAACGCTCTTGGCCATGAGAGCGACGCTCGGGCGCGGCTCACCGACCGTCGCTTCGAGCTCGAGCGCCCTGCCGTCCTTCAGCCTGACTCTCGCCAGTCCCGCCTCGCCCGGCTTCAGTGCGGCCGCGGCCTTGGCTTCCTGCGCGGTCATCGTGAGCTGGTCGACTCCCTGGCTGCTCGAGAGCGCCCCCGGGACGAACGCCACGCCGTCGACCGCGAGTCCGGCCACCTCATCCAGGCGGCTGCCGGTGAGCACGCCCTGGCCGTCGCCCGCGTGCAGGGTGAAGCTGCTGAGACGGGCAGCTTCCGCGAAGGCTTGCAGCGGCACCGGCTGGGGCGAGCCTTTGCCGTACTGCTTGACCAGCAGTGTCAGCTGTCCGGGCTGCGCGGCCTGCAGCGGCAGCTTCACTTCCACCTCGTTCGGGCGCACCGTCTTCCAGGTGGCCTTCAGCTCCTTGCCGGCCGGGTCGCGCACCATGATGCGGTCGATGCAGCTCACGCTGCTCGCCTCGAGGTGGATGGTGTCCTCGCGGCCGACGATCGCCGCGCTCTCATCGGAGGCCAGGCGCCAGGACTGCGCGCGCGCGTTGACCAGCTGGAAGGACGGTCCGTCGAACGGCTCGAAGCCCCAGTAGCCCCTCAAGCTGCCGCGAACCTCGTTGCCGAGGGTCGCGGAGCCGATGCCGGAAGTATCGACCACGAGACCGCCCTGCTCCGGGTCCGCCTTGGCGGGCAGATCGATCTGCTTGCCGGTGCTGCCGGTCAGGCTGAGGTGCAGGTCGTGCGCATAGCCGGTCGAGAACACGAGCGGCGCTCCCTCCACCGGCAGGACGAGGGAGCTCGCGCGCGCGCAGTAGATCTGCGCCGGATCGACGGCATGCAGCGGCGGCGGCTGCGGCGCCTCGACGGCCGGCAGCGCCGTCACGAGCACCGACTTCGGGTCGTGAAAGGACGGCGGGGTGTTGAGACTCAGCGCCAGCACCTCGCCGCGCTGCGTCGCGAGCGCGGGGATGTACTGATAATGCGCGGTCGTGAAGGAGCTGAAGATCCGCGCGATGTCGAGCACGGAGGCGATGTAGGGGCTGTAATACCCATAGCTGAGCTGCGGCGTGTAGCTCGCCTCCATGGCCAGGTCGCTCTCCGGGCCCGAGGTCAGCGCCTCGACGATGGAGGTGCTGTGGCCGTCGTTGAGGATCAGCGACTGCTGACCCTGCATGAGACAGGGCGCCTGCAGCTCCGGAATGCGCTCCAGGCAGCTCGCCTTCACCTTGATGGCGAGGCTCCGTCCGAGGAGCGGCGCCGCCTGCTTCAATTTCCCGGGCGCGCTCGCATCGAGCGCATGGACGACCCGAAGGTAGCTGTCGAGCCGCGAGCTGTCGAGGGTCGCCTGGTTGAGATCCTGGGAGGTGCGCACGAAAGCGCCGGGGCGCCCCTGCACGGCGTTGATCAGCGTCCTCAGGTCTCCGCCCGACTGCGGCGCGAGGAACACGAGCACCTGCTGCGCGCCCTCGGGCACGGTGAGGTGCAGGCCGTCCCGCGCGCAGCGGCGCTTCCAGGTGTCGCAGGCGTGGAACCAGCTGCGCGGCGGCGGATTGGTGGCGCCGCGCACGAAGCCGAGGACGAGCAGGTAGTGCTCCGACTCGCTCGCCGGCAGATCGGCGCGAATCCACAGCCGGTCACCGGCCGCGAGGTTCGGCACCTGCGCGATGGGCAGCGTCTCGTGTCCCCGCTCCACCGTCACCTGCAGATCGGGTCCGGCCAGATCGAACGGGGCCACGCCCGCTGAGGCGCGCAGCGCGATCCATGAGGAGAGAAGCACGGCGAGCGCCGTCAGGCGGAGCATTCGCATGCCGCTATCTTACTTAAGGGTGAAGGCGCGCGAGGAAGCGATCGATCGCCCTGAGCGCCTCCGGCTCGTCGAGGAGCGGCACATGTCCCCGATTGCCGACAGTCACGCGCTCCAGATCCGGCTTCTCCCGCTGCATGCGCTCGAGCGTGCCCGCACTCAGGATGTCCGAGAGCGCCCCGTGAATCACCAACATCGGAATGTCCCCCAGCCGGGCGAACACCGGCCACAGGGTTCCCGGCGTCGCCGGCGCGGCGCGCACCGCATCGCCGATGCGCGGATCGCAATCGAGAACGGGGGCTCCCGCGGCATCGGCACGGTAGCTGCGATGCACCAGCCTGGCCCAGGTCTCATCGGAGAGGTCCGGCCAGGCATTGCCGTTCACCCCGCGGTACTGCGTGATCGCCTCGCTCCACGTGCTGACCGGCGGCAGCAGGCCCGTATAGCTTCTGATGCGCTCGATGCCTCTCGGATCGACCTCCGCTCCAATGTCGTTCAGGACCAGGCCGGCGAGACGCTCGGGCGCGGTGGCGCCGAGCATCATGCCGAGAAGACCCCCGAGCGAGGTTCCGATGACCGCCACGCGCTCGAGCTCGAGCACCTGCAGCAGGCGCTGCAGGTCCGCGAGGTACGTGCCCGGGTGATAGTTCCGCCACTGCGGATCGCGCGCCGAGAAGCCGCGGCCGCGCAGATCCGCGCACACCACGCGATGACGCGCCGCCAGATGCGGCGCCAGATCCTCGAAATCCCGGCTGTTGCGGGTCAGACCCGGCAGACACAACACCGTGAATGCGCGCGCGGCGGACACGCCGGCGCATGCAGGCCCGTCGTAGATCCGGCAGTAGAGCTCCAGACCGTCGGCGGAAGTGAAGCGCTGCTCGCGATACATAGGTCTCGTCAGCCGTCAGACGGGTTGGGGTGCGGCGCCGGCCACCGACTCCGCCTTGGCGCGATCGAACACCTTCGAATCGACCTTCAGGTAGGCCAGGCCCTCCTCCGGGACCACGAGCGCCTCGGCGACGCCCGGCACCTGCCGAAGCTGCGCCGACAGCCGCTGCGCGTCGGCCGCCGACCGGTTGCCCACGCGCACCACGCGGGAGGCGAGATGACTCGGCCGGCGCATGGTGAGCACGGCCAGCAGCCACAGCAAGGCGAGCGCGCCCGCAAAGGCGAAGACCCCGGTGGCGCCGCGCGCCTGGTTCAGCCAGCCCCCCGCCACTCCGCCGACGAAGATCCCGAGGAACTGCAAGCTGGAATAGACGCCGGTCGCCGTGCCGGTGGCGCCGGAGGGCGCCGTCTTCGTCACGAGCGAGGGCAGGCTGGCCTCCATGATGTTGAACGCGGCGAAGAAGATCGTGAGGGCCGCGATCAGCACATAGACATTGCGGCCGTCCGCGGCGAGCATCAGCTGGCTGACGGCGAGCGCCGCGACCGCCGCGACGAGCACGGCCTTCATGCGCCGGTGGCGCTCCGCGATGAGGATCGCCGGCAGCATGACGGCCACGGAAACCAACAGCACGGGCAGGTAGACGAGCCACTGATCGCGGCTGCTCACCCCGACCGCCGCGTGCAGCAGGCCCGGCACGACCAGGAAGCTGGCGGTGAGCATGGCGTGCAGCGCGAAGATGCCGAAATCGAGGCGCAGGAGCTCCGGGTCACGCAGCATCGCGCCAAGGAGCGCCGGGACCGTTTCCGCGTCGCGGTGAACACGCAGCCGCCGCGGCGCGGGGACGAGCAGGGTGATGCCGATCCCAACCAGCGCGAGCACGGCCATCAGCCAGAAGATGCCCCCGACGCCGACCCAACCGGCGATGACCGGTCCGGCCACGATGGCCACGAGGAACGAGAAACCGATCGTCATGCCCACGAGGGCCATCGCCTTGGTGCGGTTCTCCTCGGCGGTGAGGTCGGCGACCAGCGCGAGGATCACCGCGCCCACGGCCCCGGCACCCTGCAACACGCGTCCCCAGATGATGCCGTCGATGGAGCTCGCGCGCGCAGCGACGACGCTGCCGAGGCCGAAGAGCAGGAGCCCGAGGACGATCATGACCTTGCGCCCGACCCGGTCGGAGAGCACGCCGAACGGCATCTGCAGCAGGCCCTGGGTGAGGCCGTAAATGCCGAGCGCGAGTCCGATCTTATAAGGAGTGGCCCCGGCGAGGTGTCGCGCGAAGGCCGCGAATACCGGGTAGATCATGAAAAGACCCAGCATCCGCACCGAGAACACCGCCGCCAGCGCTGCAGCGGCACGAAGCTCTTTCTTTTCCATCTCCGGCGAGCTTACTTCGTATGCGCCGGCTTCGCCACCCGCCTTACCGCCGCGGCGCCCGGCCTCGATCTCGGCCCTGCGCTCGGGGAGTACACTGCCGCCATGCGCGGCAAGACCATCGTCATCACCGGCGCGACCTCCGGCATCGGCGCCGTTGCGGCCACGCGCCTCGCCGAGCAGGGCGCGCGCATCGTGATCGTCGCCCGCGACAGAACCCGGGCGCAGGAAACGCTGCGCGACTTGCATGCCGCCAATGCCGCTCAGGCGCACGTCGCCTTCTACGCCGACCTCTCGCGTCTGGGCGAGATGAAACGCGTCGCCGCGCAGATTGCCGCCGCGGAGCCGAAGATCGACGTGCTGATGAACAACGCCGGGCTCATCGCCTCCCGCAATCGCAGGACCGAGGACGGCCTCGAGCTCATGTTTGCGACCAATCACATGTCCTACTTCGTGCTCACGCTGCTGCTCATGGAGCGGCTGCGCGCGGCCGGCGGCGCCCGCATCGTCTGCACCGCATCGGAGGCGCACCGCCGTGCCAGACTCGACTTCGATCGTCTGCAGGAGCAGAAGGGCGCGAGCGGCTACGGCACCACCAAGCTCTGCAACATCCTCTTCACCCGCGAGCTCGCCCGGCGCCTGGAGGGAACGGGCATCACCGCCAACTGTCTGCACCCGGGCTTCGTCGCGACCCGCTTCGGGGATGACGCCGGCGGTCCCCTTCGCGCCGGCATCGCCATCGCCAAGCGTCTCTTCGCCCTCTCGCCGCAAGAGGGAGCGGCCACCATGGTCTATCTCGCCGGCTCGCCGGAGGTCGCCGGCCGAAGCGGCGGCTACTACGAGCGGTGTGCCCCGGCCGAGCCCTCGCGGGCGGCGCGAAGCGATGCGGACGCAAGGCGGTTGTGGGAGTTGTCGGCGCGGATTGCGGGAATCGGCGGTTAGTCACGTGTCGGGGATGGCGGCCCCACCCCGGGTGTGTGATATCGTGCCGCCAGGCAGCGACGCCTTGAG
>DAHUXV010000107.1 GCA_027306985.1 Gammaproteobacteria bacterium
CCCGGCCGTCTATTGGGGCGACCGCGAGGCGGACCTCGCGATGACCCGCCTCTTCGGCGGCTTCGGCCGCGCCTTCTACGACGCCTACCATACCGAGGCGCCGCTGCCCGCCGGGCATGCCGTGCGCGCGGAGCTCTACAAACTCTATCACGTGTTGAATCACGCCAACCTGTTTGGCGGCGGCTATGCCCGGCAGGCGCGCGCCGGCATCGCCCGGCTGCTGGCCGAAGTGAGAGGTTAGCGCCGGACTCCCAGGACCGCGTGCGATTCGGATAATATGAAGCGCTGGATCCGGGCTCCCGCCCGGCCCATCGCAGCTTTGGGCAAATCGCGCGGTTTTTGCCCAAGGCTCCGCCGCCCGCGGCGGCGGGGCACCTCCAGGTGCCTGTCACAGGCCCGTGCCGCTTCATCGTTCGGGGTCGTCCTTAGGCGAGGGGATTGAAGTCATGGCGAGCAAGCACATCGTGTCCGTCCTTCAGGAGGAGCGCACGTTCGCCCCTGCCGCCGAATTCGCCGCCCGCGCCCGCATCAAGCCCGCGGACCTCGAGCGCATGCGGCGAGAGGCGGCCGAGGATCCCAGCGGCTTCTGGGCCGGGCTCGCCCGCCGGGAGATCGCCTGGCACACGCCCTTCACCGTCACCCTCGATGACTCCGCCGCTCCGAACTATCGCTGGTTCACCGACGGGCGCCTCAACGTCTCGTTCAACTGTCTGGACGTGCACCTCGCGGAGCGTGGCGGGAAGACCGCGATCGTCTTCGAAGGCGAGCCGGGCGACACGCGCCGGATGTCCTACCGCGAGCTGCACGCGGAGGTCTGCCGCTTCGCGAACGCCCTGAAGGCGCAGGGAGTCCGCAAGGGAGACCGGGTGGCGATCTATCTGCCGCTCGTGCCGGAGGCCATCGTCGCGATGCATGCCTGCAACCGGATCGGGGCCATTCATTCGGTCGTGTTCGGCGGCTTCTCCGCGCCCGCGCTCAAGGACCGCATCGAGGACACCGGCGCCAGGCTGCTGATCACGGCGGACGGCGGCTGGCGCGCCGGCAACGCGATCGAGCTCAAGGCGGCAGCCGACAAGGTGCTCGCGCAGGGCTGCAGGACCGTCGAGCGCGTCATCGTCCTCAAGCGCACCGGGCGGCCGGTGTCGATGCAGCGGGGACGCGACCTGTGGTGGCACGAGGCGCTCGCGGGCCAGCCGGCGGCCTGCGAGCCGGAGTGGGTCGAGGCGGAGCATCCGCTGTATCTGCTCTACACCTCGGGATCGACCGGCAAGCCCAAGGGCATTCAACACTCGAGCGGCGGCTATCTGCTCGGCGCAAAAGTGACCACCCAGTGGGTGTTCGATCTGCGCGATGACGATGTCTTCTGGTGCACCGCGGACGTCGGCTGGGTCACGGGCCACAGTTACGTGGCCTACGGGCCGCTCGCCGCGGGCGCGACCGTGATGTTGTACGAGGGCGCGCCGACGACCCCGGATGCCGGGCGCTTCTGGAAGATCTGTCAGGATCACGGCGTGAGTGTCTTCTACACCGCGCCGACCGCGATCCGCGCGCTCATGAAGCTCGGCGACGACATCCCGGCCCGCTACGACCTCTCGCGCCTGCGGCTGCTCGGCAGCGTCGGGGAGCCGATCAATCCCGAGGCCTGGATGTGGTATCAACGGGTGATCGGCCGCGGCCGCTGCCCGGTCGTCGACACGTGGTGGCAGACGGAGACCGGCAAGATCCTCATCTCGCCGCTTCCCGGAGTCACGTCCGCCAAGCCGGGCTCGTGCACGCTGCCGCTGCCCGGCGTGGAGGCGGACATCGTCGATGAGCGCGGCGAGCCCGTGACGCGGCCCGATGCCGGCGGCTATCTCGTCATCAGGAAGCCCTGGCCGGCCATGCTGCGCACCATCTGGGGCAACAACGCGCGCTACCTGGCCGCCTACTGGGAGAAGTTCGACAGGCGCCTCTACGTCGCCGGGGACAGCGCCCACCGGGACAAGGACGGCTACTTCTGGATCATGGGCCGCATCGACGATGTGCTGAACGTCGCCGGCCACAGGCTCGGCACCATGGAGATCGAGTCCGCGCTGGTCTCCAATCCCCGGGTGGCGGAGGCCGCGGTCGTCGGCAAGCCGCACGAGATCAAGGGCGAGTCGGTCTTCGCCTATGTGGTCTGCCGCGGAGCGCGCCCGAGCGGCGATACCAGCGCCATCGTCAACGAGCTGCGCAGCTGGGTCGGGGAGCATCTGGGCGCCATCGCCAAGCCCGACGAGATCCGCTTCGCGGACAATCTGCCGAAGACCCGCTCCGGCAAGATCATGCGCCGCCTCCTGCGGGCGATCGCGCGCGGCGAGCAGATCGCGCAGGATGTGTCGACTTTGGAGAACCCCGCGATTCTCGATCAGCTGCGCGGCGCGGAACCGGCCGGCGCTGCGGCGAGGCCGGCGGCGTCCCGGCGCGCGCCGCCGAGAAAGGCCGCGCGCAAGACATCGCGCAAGCGCGCGGGCGCGAAGTCCGCGGGTCGCAAGGCCAAGCGCAAAGCGAAGACGCGTCCGCCGATGAAGCGCGGCTCCGCGGCGGGCACCCGCGCGGCGAAGCGCAGGGGCTCACGCGCGAAGGCGCCGGCGCGCCGCGCTGCCGTCAGGCGGGCAGCGGCAAAGTCGAAGACGGCGCGCCGGACGGGACGCAAGGCGCGCGCGAAGCGCTGACGGCGTGCCGGGCATCGCCCGGCCGCGGAAGACCGTCGAAGGCCGGCAATGTGAAGTCGGATAAGGATGACGTGGGGCCGGAACTGCCGCTCGTCGGCCACCGTGCGCGGCACACAGGAGATTCCGCCGGAAACGAGGTGCCGCACCGCGAGCTCCGCCGCGCCGGCCCACGACGCGCGCCGGGCCAAAGCGGCGCGGCGCGAAGCCGCGCCTCGAGCTACTCTTCCCCGATGGAGCGAAAATCGAGCCCGAGCGAGCGCAGCTTGCGGTAGAGATGGGTCCGCTCCATGCCGACGCGCTTCGCGAGCTGCCCCACCTTGCCGTTGCAGAGCAACAGCTGTTGTTGCAGGTAGGCGCGCTCGAACTGCTCGCGCGCCTCCCGCAGCGGCAGCGCCAGCAGGTCCTGCTTGACCAGCGGCTCGCCCGGAGGGGCCTGTACGGCGAGCTCGCGCTCGACCTCCTCCAGGCCGATCTCCTCGCCGCCTCCCTGAATCAACAGACGGTGAACCAGGTTCTTCAGTTCCCGTACGTTGTCGGGCCAGGGATAGTTGCGCAGCCGGTTCTGCGCCGCGACGCTGAAGCGGCGGAACGGCAGGCCTTCCGTATCGACGATCCGGTCCACCTGTTGGCGCAGCAGCTCCGGGACGTCCTCGGCGTACTCGCGCAGCGGCGGCACGCGGACGATGAGGGTGTTGAGATGAGCCAGGAGGTCGCGGCGCAGACCCTCGGCTCCCGCCCGGCCCTCCACTCCGGGCTGCGCGCACGAGACGACGCGCGCGCGCAGCTCGACCGGCTCGGTCGCACCGGCCGGCGTGAAGCGCCCCGACTCGAGCGCGCCGAGGAGGATGCGCTGCGCGCCCGCGGGCAGGTCCTCGATCTCCTGCAGGAAGAGCGTTCCGTCCGCCGCATTCTCCATGAGCCCCGGGTGGCGGCTCGCTCCCTCCACCCGGCCGAAGAGCCGGCTCTCCGCATCCGCCTCGCGCAGGCTGCTGGCGACCAGCGTGACGAAGGGCGAGCCGGCGCGCGGTCCGCGCTCGTGCAGGTAGCGCGCGAACGCCTCGCGGCCGCAGCCCGGCTCCCCGATGAGCAACACGGAGGAGGCGTGGGCGGCGATCTGCTGCAGCTCGGTGCGCAGCTGCTGCATCAGCTTGCTCTTGCCCGCCGGCACCATCAGCGCCGGCACGATGAGCCTGCCGGACTGCCGGCGGCGCCTGCCGGCATCGAGCGCCCGCTCCACGGTACGCAGCAGCTTCGCCAGCGAGAGCGGCTTCTCGACGAAATCGAACGCGCCGAGCCGCGTCGCCTCGACGGCCGTCTCCACAGTGCCGTGACCGGACATCATGACGACCGGGCAGCCGTCCGCCTCTGAAGCGGACCATTCGCGCAGCAGGGTGATTCCGTCGACGTCGGGCATCCAGATGTCGAGCAGCACCAGATCCGGACTCTGTCGCGCGCGCGAGGCCCGGGCCTGGGCGGCGTTGGCCGCGACATCGACCTCGTAGCCCTCCTCGGAGAGGATCTCCTTCAGCAGGCCGCGGATGTCCGCCTCGTCATCGACCACCAGGATGTGTGGAGCGTTGCGAGACCCCGTCCCCGGGCCCTCTGAGACCCGCGTTCCCGAGTGGATATTCATGGGGAAACCCCTCCGGGCCGGCTATCGCCGTCCACAAAATTGCCTGGAGCAATTTTGAACGCCCGGCAGGGCGGGCCCGCAGGGCCGAGGCCCACGGATGGGCCGAGTAAAACTGCTCCGGACAATTTTGTCATGCCCTCTCTCTCCGCAGTTGCTCTCTTCGCTCACGCCCGCCCGCCGCCGTCCGCGTGCTGTCGATGACAGGCAACAGCACCCGGACGCGGGCGCCACCTTCCGGTCGGTTGTCGGCGTCGATCCGGCCGCCATGCTCCTCGACGATCTTCTTCACGATCGCGAGGCCGAGCCCGGTGCCCTTGGGCTTGCTCGTGACATACGGGTCGAAGACGCGGCCGAGGAGCTCGCGCTGGAATCCGGGTCCATTGTCACACACGACCACCGCCGCGTACTCGTCCTCGTGCCGGCCCTCCGCGGGAGTCTCGAGCCGGGTGGCGATCTCGAGCCGCGGCTGCGGCGTGCCCTCGAGCGCCTCGAGCGCGTTGGTGACCAGATTGTTGAGGATCTGGCGCACCCGGCCGCGGTCGGCCTCGATGCCCTCGATCCGCTCGTCGAGCTCGAGGTGGATGGCCGCGCGCGGGTCCTGGGACCGATAGAGCTCCGCGACTTCGGTGACGAGCTGATTCAGGCTGAAGCGGCTCACCCGCATCTCCGGCGCGCGCGCGTACTCGCTGAAGGCGTTCACCATCTGCTGCATGGTCTCGACCTGCTGCACGATGGTGTGGGTGGCCCGCTCCAGGATCTCGGCGTCACGCGGCCCCATGCTGGCGAGCAGCCGGCGGCGCAGCCGCTCGGCGGAGAGTTGGATCGGGGTGAGGGGGTTCTTGATCTCATGAGCCAGGCGCCGCGCGACCTCGCCCCAGGCGGCATCCCGCTGGGCCTGCAGCAGCATCGTGATGTCGTCGAAGACGATCACGTATCCCATGTCGCCGCCCTCTCCCGGCAGCGGCGTGCACGCGCACATGAGGTTGCGCCGCGCGAGCGCGCCGTGGGCCGGGCCGCCTTCGAGGTCGAGCTGCTCGCGCCATTCCTCGCGGCCGCGTGCGAAGCGCACGGCGAGCGCCGCGACGAACTGGCCCAGGCGCTCGTTGCCGGCCGACAGCTCCGGCAGGGAACGGCCGGTCGCCGCCGAGAGGTCGGTGCCCAGGATGGCCCCGGCCGCCGCGTTCGCCATGCGCACCGTCAACATGCGGTCGACCGCGAGCACGCCGGTGGAGAGCCGGGCGAGGATGATCGCCAGCCGCTCGCGCTCGCGCTCGACGGCCTGCTGGCTGCGGGTGGCCTCCTCGTGGGCGCGCCGCAGGCGCTTGGTCATGTCGTTGAAGGAGTGCACCAGGAATCCCATCTCATCGCGCGACGGCAGCGGCAGGCGGGTGTCGAAATCGCCCTTGCCGACTGCGCGCGTGCCCGCGATGAGGTCCTGCACCGGACGCGCGAGCCGCTGCGCCGAGAAAATGGCGCCATAGAGCGCCGCCAGCATCGCGAGCAGCACGACCAGCGACAGGGTCAGGCTGAAGCTGTACTTCAGCGGCTCGCGCAGGGTGGCGAGATTGCCGTACTGCGAGTAGGAGCGCTGCACGGCATTGGACAGGTCGGCGAGCTCCCTCGGCACCGGATAGAGCGCCATGACATAGCGGTCGTCGAGGCTCGACGGCGACTCCGTGAGCGGCGCGCCGATGCGGATGACGTATTGCCCGTTCGACTGCGGCTCGAGGCTCACATAGGGACGGTGCTCGCTCACGCGGCGGACGAGGTCCGCGGGCGGCGCCAGCGGCACGCTGGCGAGCGGGTCCTCGAGGCTCGCGGCGAGAATGCGCTCGTGATCGCCGAAGAGGACGATTTCCGCGGCGGCGGTCGCACGCCGCTCCTCATCGAGACGGCTCTGGATGTCCAGGCGCGGGTGCGCGGCGAGCGAGAAGGCCAGCAGCTCCGTGCGCCGCGCGCATTCCTCCACGCGCAGCTCCAGCGCCGAGCGTGACAGGACCAGCGCGTCCTTGAGGCCCTGGCGCACCTCCACCCGGAACCAACTGTCGATGCCGCGGTTGAGGAATTCGAGCGACGACAGGTAGACGATGAGGAGCGGCGCCACCACCAGCGCGCCGAAGATGATCACGGTGCGCGCCGTCAGGCGCGAGCCCGGCACGTGGTGGCGATAGTCGCGCACCAGCTGCCACAGCTTGCGCACGAGCAGCACGGTGAGCGTGAGCACGCCGGCGATGTTG
>DAHUXV010000109.1 GCA_027306985.1 Gammaproteobacteria bacterium
GACATGAGCGCCCACATCAAGGCGATGAAATCGGAGATCGATCAGGGCATCCGCCGGCTGCTGCGCGAGGGCATCCAGGACGGCTCGATCCATC
Organism: Gammaproteobacteria bacterium; assembly: GCA_027306985.1. GTDB lineage: Bacteria > Pseudomonadota > Gammaproteobacteria > Steroidobacterales > Steroidobacteraceae > 13-2-20CM-66-19. The sequence continues at coordinate 95 of DAHUXV010000109.1, forward strand.
CGTGCGATCCCAAGATGACCGCCTTCGCCCTCGCCGGCGCGCTCAACTGGATCGCCCATTGGTATCGGGAGAGCCAGTCGATGACCGGCGCCGAGATCGCCGATGCCTTCATCGCCGTGTTCGAGAGCGGATTGAAGCCCCGCTCCGGGATTTCCAACGAGGACCCTGCATGTCGCAAACCGAAGTCGTCATCCTCTCGGCCCGGCGCACCCCGATCGGCGCGTTCCAAGGCGCGTTCGCGCCGGTAACCGCGCCGCAGCTCGGCGCCGCCGCGGCCCGGGCCGCCATCGAGTCCGCCGGCATCGGCGCGGCCGATGTGCGCGAAGTGATCCTCGGGTGCGTGCTGCCCGCCGGACTCGGCCAGGCGCCCGCGCGCCAGGCGGCCGTCGGCGCCGGGATTCCGCTCGCCACGCCCGCCACCACCATCAACAAGATGTGCGGCTCGGGACTGAAGGCCGTAATGATGGCCGCCGACCAGATCCGCGCCGGCAATGCCGACATCGCGCTCGCCGGCGGGCTCGAGTCGATGACGAACGCGCCCTACCTCCTGCCCAAGGCGCGCAGCGGCTATCGCCTGGGTCACGGCGAGGTGCTCGACCACATGTTCTACGACGGCCTGCAGAGCCCGTTCGACGGCAAGCTCATGGGCTGTTTCGCCGATGCCACGGCGAGCAAGTACCGTTTCAGCCGCGAGGATCAGGACGCCTTCGCCGCGGAGTCGGTGCGCCGGGCGCTGCGGGCCATGGACTCCGGCGAGTTCGACGCCGAGATCACGCCCGTGACGATCAAGGGAAGGAAGGGCGAGACGGTCATCGCACGCGACGAGACGCCCGGCACCTGCGACATCAGCCGGATCGCGACGCTGAAGCCCGCATTCGGCAAGGACGGGACCGTGACGGCCGCCACCTCCTCGTCGATCTCCGACGGCGCGGCGGCGCTCGTCATCGCCAGCGCCGAGGCCGCGGCCGCCCGCGGCACGAGGCCCATGGCCCGCATTCTCGCGCAGGCCAGCCACGCCCAGGAGCCGGAATGGTTCACCACGGCTCCCGTGGGCGCCATCCGCAAGGTGCTCGACCGGCTCGGCTGGAAGCCGCACGACGCCGACCTCTACGAGATCAACGAAGCGTTCGCCGCCGTCACCATGGCCGCGATGCGGGAGATCGACATCGATCACGCCCGCGTCAATGTCAACGGCGGCGCCTGCGCCCTGGGCCATCCGGTGGGCGCCACCGGCGCCCGGATCCTCACCACCCTGATCCACGCGCTGCGGCGCCGCGGCGGCCGGCGCGGCATCGCTTCTCTTTGCATCGGCGGCGGCGAAGCGGTGGCGGTCGCGATCGAGCTGATCGGCTAAACTCTCGCCGTTCTCGAGGGGAGACCTTTCGGATGAAGATCGAAAATGCCCGCGCCGTCGTCACCGGCGGCGCCTCGGGGCTCGGCCATGCGGTCGCGCGCCATCTCGTCTCGCTCGGCGGCCAGGTCGTCATCCTCGACGTGCAGGACGGACCGGGCCGCGCAGCGGCGGCGAGCCTGGGAGCCGGTGCCGCCTTCGTCCGCTGCGACGTGACCTCGGAATCGGAGGTGACTTCCGCCATGGACGCCGCGCAGGCCCGCATGGGAGGCATCAATCTGCTGGTCAACTGCGCCGGCGTGGTCGGCGCCGGCCGGGTGTTGGGCAAGAACGGCCCGATGGCCGGGGACTTCTTCACCAAGGTGGTGCACATCAACCTGATCGGCACCTTCCTCTGCGACAAGGCCGCCGCCGCGCTGATGCAGCACAACGCGCCGAGCGAGGACGGCGAGCGGGGCCTGCTGGTGCACACGTCCTCCGTGGCCGCATTCGAGGGCCAGATCGGGCAGGCGGCGTATTCCGCGACCAAGGCGGGGCTCGCCGGCATGACGCTGCCGATCGCCCGCGAGCTGGCGAGATTCGGCATCCGCTGCATCTCCGTCGCGCCGGGGATCTTCCACACGCCCATGGTCGATTCGATGAGCGCGGAGCTGCAGGCCTCCCTCGCCAGCCAGATCCCCTTCCCCAAGCGCCTCGGCAAGCCCGAGGAGTTCGCGCGGCTCGTGGTCGCCGCCTTCGAGATTCCGATGTTGAACGGTGAGACCATCCGTCTCGACGGCGCTGTCCGCATGCAGCCGCAGTAATGAACGCGCCGGCCGAAGAGCAAAGCAACATCCAACGCGACGTCATGGAATACGACGTCGCCATCGTCGGCGGCGGACCGGCGGGGCTGTCGTGCGCCATCCGGCTGAAGCAGCTGCAGCCCGGCCTCAATGTCTGCCTGCTGGAGAAGGCGGCCGCGGTGGGCGCCCATGCGCTCTCGGGGGCCGTGATCGAGCCCGGGCCGCTCGATGCGCTGGCTCCGGAATGGCGCGAATCGCCGCCGGGAATCTGCGTCCCGGCGGTCCGCGACGAGTTCCGGCTGCTCACGAGCAGGGGCGGCATGCGCCTGCCGCTGCCGCGGCAGCTGCACAACCGCGGCAACTTCATCGTCTCGCTCGGGCTCCTGACACCCTGGCTGGCGCAGAAGGCCGAGTCCCTGGGGGTGGATGTCTTCCCGGGCTTCGCGGCGGCGGCACCGCTGCTCACGCCCGATGGGGCCGTGGCCGGCGTGCAGCTGGGCGACATGGGCCTCGGCAAGGACGGCCGGCCGGGCCCCCACTTCATGCCCGGCGCCGAGGTGCGCGCGCGCACCACCATCGTCGCCGAGGGCGCCCGCGGCAGCCTCGCCAAGCAACTCATCGCCCGCTTCGGCCTCGATGCCCGCTCCTGCCCGCAGACGTACGGCCTGGGGATGAAGGAGCTGTGGCAGCTGCCGGCAGGCCGGGTGCGGCCCGGGCTGATCCAGCACACGCTCGGCTGGCCGCTCGACCCGCGCACCTACGGCGGCAGCTTCATCTATCACCTCGACGGCAATCGGGTCTACGTCGGCTTCGTGGTCGGGCTCGATTACGAGGATCCGCGGCTGACCCCCTTCGAGGCCTTCCAACAGTTCAAGCACCACCCCGAGATCGCGCCGCTCCTCGAGGGCGGGGAGATCCTGGCGGCCGGCGCGCGCACCATTGCCGCCGGCGGCTGGCAGTCCATCCCGCGCCTGGAGATGCCGGGGGCCATGCTGATCGGCGACACCGGGGGCGGTGTCAACGTGCCGAAGATCAAAGGCGTCCATCAGGCGATCCGCTCGGGGATGCTCGCCGCGCAGCACCTGGCGGAAACCGGCGGCCCCGCGGGCTTCGACGCCCGCTGGCGCACCTCGCCGGGCGGCCGCGAGCTGCGCGCGGTGCGCAACTTCAAGCCCGGGTTCAAGCGCGGCCTGTGGCTCGGTATGGTGAATGCGGGCCTGGAGACGCTGGCGGGCGGCCGCACCCCCTGGACGCTCGCGAACCGCACGCCCGATCATGCGCGCCTGAAGCGCCTCGGCGATTACGAGAGTCCCGACCGCGGCTGGGTGGAGCGCACGCTGCCGCCGCGGGATCGTCTGGCGTCGGTGTTCTTCGCCTCGACCAGCCACGACGAGAGCCAGCCCGCGCACCTCAAGGTGCTCGATCCGGGCATCTGCATCGATCGCTGCGCCCGGGAGTTCGGCAATCCCTGCCAGCGCTTTTGCCCGGCCAACGTCTACGAGATGGTCGACGACGGCAGCGGCGGCAAGCGGCTGCAGGTCAATGCCGCCAACTGCGTGCATTGCAAGGCCTGCGACATCAAGGACCCCTACGAGATCATAAACTGGACGCCTCCGGAGGGCGGCTCCGGCCCGAACTACCAATCGTTGTAACAGCTCAATGAGCGAGATCTGGCGCCCCTCGGCGGACCGCGTCGCCGAATCCAACCTGACACGGTTCACCGAGTGCCTGAACGCCCGCAGGGGGTTGCGGCTCGCGGGATTCGCGGAGCTGTACGCCTGGTCGACCGCGCATCCGGAGGAATTCTGGACCGAGGTCGCGCGGTTCGCGGACATCCGGGCCGACTGGGGCGCGGGCCCGGTGCTCGAGCATCCCGGCCGCATGCCCGGCGCGCGCTTCTTCCCCAACGCCCGGCTCAATTTCGCGGACAACCTCCTGCGGCACGATGACGACCACGCCGCGATCGTGTTCGTCAACGAGCGGGGCGCCCGCCGGCAGATCTCCCATCACGAGCTTCGCCGGGAGGTGGCGCGCGTCGCCTCCGGCCTGAGGGCCGCGGGCATCGGCGAGGGCGACCGTGTCGCCGGCTTCCTGCCCAACCTGCCCGAGACCACCATCGCCATGCTGGCGACGGCCAGCCTGGGGGCGGTCTGGTCATCCTGCTCGCCCGATTTCGGCGTGCGCGGCGTGCTCGACCGCTTCGGCCAGATCGCGCCCAAGGCGCTCTTCACGGCGGATGGCTATTTCTACGCCGGCAAGACGCTCGACTCGCTCGCCCCGATGGCGGAGGTGGCCTCGAAGCTGCCGAGCGTGGAGCTCATCGTCGTCATTCCGTACGTGGAGCCGCAGCCCAACCTCGAGCGGCTGGGGACGGCCGCGGCGCGCGCCAGGCACTGGCGCGCCCTCGGCGAGCCCGGCGCGCCGCCGCGCTTCGCGGCCATGCCGTTCAACCATCCCCTGTACGTCCTCTACTCCTCCGGAACGACCGGGGTTCCGAAGTGCATCGTGCACGGCGCGGGCGGAACGCTGCTGCAGCACCAGAAGGAGCACCTCCTCCACACCGACATCCGGCGCGGGGACCGCGTCTTTTATTTCACGACCTGCGGCTGGATGATGTGGAACTGGCTGACGAGCGCGCTCGCCGCCGGCGCGACGCTCGTCCTCTACGACGGCAGCCCCTTTCACCCCGACCCCGGAGTGCTCTGGCGACTCGCCCAGCAGGAGCGCCTGGCGGTCTTCGGCACCAGCGCCAAGTACCTCTCCGCGCTGGAAAAGAGCGGCTACCGCCCCGCCGCAGGCGCCGATCTGACGGCGCTCAGGACGCTGCTCTCCACCGGCTCGCCGCTGCTGCCCGAGGGCTTCGATTTCGTCTATCGCGACATCAAGCCGGACCTGCACCTCGCCTCCATCTCCGGCGGAACCGACATCGTCTCCTGCTTCGCCCTCGGCTGCCCGACACTGCCCGTGCATCGCGGCGAGATTCAGTGCCGCGGCCTCGGCATGGCCGTCGACATCTTCGATGACGGCGGCAAGCCGGTGCGCGGCGAGCGGGGTGAGCTGGTGTGCACCGCGCCCTTCCCGTCGATGCCGGTCGGATTCTGGAGCGATCCGGACGGTGCGCGCTACCGCGCGGCCTACTTCGAGCGGTTCCCCGGCGTCTGGCACCACGGCGACTACGCCGCGCTCACCGAGCACGGCGGGATCGTCATCTACGGCCGCTCCGACGCGGTGTTGAATCCCGGCGGCGTGCGCATCGGGACCGCGGAGATCTACTCCGCGGTCGAGAGCCTGGCGGAAGTCGTGGAGGCCATCGCGGTGGGGCAGGACTGGCGCGACGACGTGCGCGTCGTCCTCTTCGTCCGGCTGCGGGCGGGAACCGAGCTCGACGAGCCGTTGCGGAAGAGGATCCGCGACGCCATCCGCGCGCACACGACGCCGCGTCACGTGCCCGCCAAGGTGGTGGCGGTCCCCGACATACCGCGGACCCTCTCCGGCAAGCTCGTCGAGCTCGCCGTGCGCAATGTGATCCACGGCCGGCCGGTCAGGAACATCGACGCGCTCGCCAATCCGCAGGCGCTGGAGCACTTCCGCGATCTGCCCGAGCTCGCCACGGACTGACCGCGGATGAATGAGGCAGGCGCGAGGACGATGCGCGAGATCTACGACCGTCAGGTCACCGAGCGCGGCTTTCGCGCCGATGCGGCGCAGCTCGCCGTCGTCGGCCGGCTGGAAGCGCTGCGCTCCCGGCTCATCGGCACGGGCCGCGCCCGCATGTCGCTCGGCGGACGCCTGTTGCGCGCCATCGGCCGCGAGCGCGCGCCGTTGCCCGAGCGCGGTCTGTACCTCTGGGGCCCGGTCGGCCGCGGCAAGACCTGGCTCATGGACCTCTTTTTCAACAGCCTGCCGTTCCCGCAGCGGCGCCGGCGCCACTTCCACCGCTTCATGCACGACGTGCACGCCGAGCTCAAGGGCCTGCGGGAGCGGGAGGCGCCGCTCGAGGCGGTGGCCGAGCGCCTGGCCGCGGAGGTGCGCGTGCTCTGTTTCGATGAGCTCTACGTGACCGACATCGCCGACGCCATGATCCTGGGGGGGCTTTTCGGCGGCCTCTTCCGCCGCGGCGTGACGCTCGTGGCGACTTCGAACACCCCGCCCGGCGAGCTCTACCGCGGCGGCCTGCAGCGGCAGCGCTTTCTGCCGGCGATCGAGGCGATCGAGCGGCACGTGGAGGTGGTCGCCGTCGGCGGCGACCGCGATTATCGTCTGCGCCAGCTCACGCAGGCCGGCACCTACCTGCCGTCCGCGGAGGCCAACACCGGCGCGCGCCTGCGCGCGCTCTTCGCGGAGCTGTCGGATCACGCTGACTGGTCGGATGGCGAGGTGCAGATCGAAGGCCGCCCGATCCCGGTCGTGCGGCAGAGCGAGAGCGCGGTGTGGTTCGACTTCGAGGCCCTCTGCAACGGCCCGCGCAGCCAGGACGACTACATCGAGATCGCCCGCAACTATTCATCGGTGGTCGTCGCCGGCATTCCCGTCCTGGATGCTCTGCACGAGGATGCGGCGCGCCGCTTCATCGCCCTGGTCGATGAGCTCTACGACCGCAGCGTCAAGCTGGTCGTCTCCGCGGCCGCGCCCCCCGCCCGGCTCTACCGCGGCGAGCGCCTGCCGCTCGAGTTTCAGCGCACGGCGAGCCGGCTCACCGAGATGCAGAGCGAGGAATACCTCGCCCGCGAGCATCGGGGATAGGCGCCCCGGGCGGCCCGCCGATCCCGCTTGTGCAGTCTCGGGCGGGCGGCGCATCATGGTCGCCTCGGACCGATAAAGATCGGGGGGCGCGGGATGTCTCGCATACTCGTGGTGGACGATGACGCCGGCCTGCGCGACGTGCTGCGCTCCTTGCTGTTGCGCATCGGACACGAGGTCGAGACGGCGGTCGACGGCGCGGAGGCGCTGACCAAGGCGGTCTCGGCCGACTACGACGCTGCCGTCGTCGATTATCAGATACCGCCCCCCAACGGGCTCGATGTCCTCAACCGCCTGCGCGACATCCAGCCGAAGTGCGTGCGGCTCTTGATGTCCGGCACGTTGGACCTGCCTGTGGTGGAGGACGCGGTCAACCGGGGCGAGATCGCGCGGGTCATCCGCAAGCCCTTCGACGGGCAGAGCTTCGTCAATGCTCTCGATGGCGCCATCACGGGCCGCGCGCGGCTTCGCGACGCGTACCTCGGTGCGCAGCGCGAAGGCTTCGATCGGCAGCGCCGCCACCTGGAGGAATGCCTGTCTTCCGGCATGCTGAAGCTGGCGCTGCAACCCATCGTGCGCGCAGGCGACTCCGCCGTCGCGGGCTACGAAGCGCTCCTGCGCAGCGGGCATCCCGGCTTCGATACGCCCATCGCCCTGATCGCCGCGGCGGAGTCGCACGGAATGTTGGGACGGCTCGCGGACCGCGTCGCCGAGTGCGTCGCCCAGGTCCTCGCCGTCATGCCGCCGGACTCGACTCTGTTCATCAACGCGCATCCGGCGGAGCTCGCCGAGCCGGACGAGGTTCGCCGGCGCTTCGGCAGCCTCGGCCCGTGGGCGGAACGGATCGTGGTCGAGATCACGGAGCGCACCGATGTGCTGCAGATCATGAACTGGCATCGCGCCGTGGACTTTCTCACCGGCGCCGGCTTTCGCATCGCCGTCGACGATCTGGGGGCGGGCTACAACTCGCTCGCCGTCCTCGCGGAGCTGCACCCCGCGTTTGCGAAGGTGGACATGACCATCGTGCGCAATATCGACACCGACATGCGCAAGCAGCGCCTCGTCGAGCTGCTCGCCCACGTCGCCAGGGCCACCCAGGCGCAGCTCATCGTCGAGGGCATCGAGACGGAAGCCGAAGCCGCGGCCGTCAGGCGGCTCGGCACGGACTACCTGCAGGGCTTTCTCTTCGGACGTCCCACGATCGACCTGTTCGGGTGACCCCACCGGCGAGGCGCGAGCCACTCCATGCTGCCCAGCGACGAACCCGCCACGCGCGCCGCAACCCGGTCCGGCGCACGGGGAGCATTGCTCACCCTGGTGCGCTCGCTGGTGGTCTTCGGGGCCACCCTGTCGATCTCCATGAGCGGCCTCGAGCCGCCGGGTTGGAGCGGACACGTCGCGGTGTGGCTGCTCGCCAGCGGCATCGCGCTGGCGGCGGTCATGCGCTGGGGATGGGTGCAGTATCTGCCGGTCTACGCCGCCGAGGTCCTGGTGGACGTGCTCAATCGGCGGCCGCTCGGGCCGGCGCTGCTCGCCGCAGTGGGCCTCCCGGCGGGCGTATTCGCCACGGTGTGGCTGCTGAGACGCCACCGCTTCCACGACAGCTTCGAGCGCGGCCGCGACATGCCCCTCTTCGTCGGCGCGGCGCTCGCCGGGATGTTCATTCCGGCAGCCATCGGTTTCGCGGTCTATGCCACCTGGACACCGATCGATCCGATGGATCACCGCCCGTGGACTCTGATCGACCTCTTTCGCTGGTGGCTCAACGATTTCATGGGCGTGTTGATACTCGCTCCGCTGCTGGTCTCGGCGCGATGGAAGTGTCTGCGGCCCCTCATCGCCGAGCCGGCCTCGAGCGTCCTGTTCCTTCTCCTGCTGACCGGGCTCGTGGCGGCCATGGTCTTCGCACCCGGAATCTGGCCGGCATACACGCTCGCGCGGGAGCCGATCCTGCTCGCCTCGACCGTCCTGGTGGTCGCCATCTGCCTGCGTTCCGGGCTCGTGCCGGCTGCCGCCGCCGGCCTCATCCTCACCGGCTCGGCGGTCTCGTGCGTGGCGTTCAACGTGGGGGTCATGCGCGGCATCGGCCAGATTCCCGGACTCGTCATGCTGTGGACCTACATGTGCGCCATGAGCCTGCCGGTCCTGCTCCTCGCGTGGCTGGTCGCGGAGCAGCGGCGGCTCGAGCAGCGTTACGAGCAGCTGTTCGACGCCTGCCCGCAGCCGCTATGGGTTCACGACCAGGCGACCCTGCGCTTTCTCGTCGTCAACGCCGCCTGCGAGCGGCAATACGGCTACAGTCGCGACGAGCTCCTGCAATCCGACATCGCGAAGCTGGAGCCCGCGGGCGAGGACCAGACGCTCGCCGGCATGTTGACGGCGGACACCGCCCAACCCCTGGAGCTGCGTCATCGGACGCGTGCGGGGACGATCCTGGCCGTGGAGGCGTGGTCGCGGTCGATCGATTACTGCGGCCGTCCGGCCTGGCTGGTGTTCGCGTTCGACGTATCGGAGCGCAAGGCGCTCGAGGGCGCGCTCGTCACGGCGATCTCGGGGGAGCAGCGCCGCCTGGGCCAGGACCTGCACGATGGGCTCGCGCAGGACCTGACCGTCGCCTCGATAATGGCCGGCGAGCTGTCGGCGCAATTGGAGGGTGAGAAGCCCCCGATCGTCCGCGAGCTGAGGCAGCTGTCGGAGCGGATCGCCTCGGCCCTCGTCAACGCGCGCAACATCGCCCACGGCCTCTCGCCGCTGACGAGCTCGAGCGGCGATCTCGGGGCCGCATTCGCCGCGCTCGCGCGATCGAGCACGGTGGGCGAGACTCAGGTCGAGGTGAGCACTCGGATGGAGTCCGATCTGCGCCTGACTCTCGAATCGAAGACGCACCTGTACCGGATCGCGCAGGAAGCCCTGCAGAACGCGCTGAAGCACGCCGGTGCGCGCCGCGTCGTGATCCGCCTCGCCGTGCGGCCCGCGACGGTCATGCTCGAGATCCTGGATGACGGGCGCGGCATCCGCCGCGACGAAGCGCGGGGCTCCGGGTTCGGCACCAACACCATGCGCTACCGCTCGAGCGCAATCGGCGGGCTGCTGTCGGTGCGGCCCGGAGCGGAAGGCGGCACGGTGGTCAGCTGCCTGGTGCCGCAGCCGCCCGCTCAAGCCGCTCCGCCAGCCGCGGCTCCGATACGCGCGTGACCGTCCGGTACCTGATCGGGAGCGACCCTCAGGAACCACAGGACGAAGCCGGCGAGATGCCCCATGGCATGGCTCATCAGGCGTCGCCGGCATCCCTTCGGCCCTCGCCCGGCTGTCACTCCCGCGCCGCGCTCTTCGCCCGCTCGAGCTGCTCGGCGAGGCGCTGCTCGGAGATCCGCATCGCCGTCCTGAGGTCCTGCGCGAAAAGCGAGACCCGGAATTCCTCGAGCATCCAGCGCAATTGCGCGAGCTCGGTCCGCAACTCCTCCCCCGGGGCTCTCTCGAGACTTTGCAGCGCGGCGAGGAACGGCCGCACGCGCGAAGCCAGCTCCGCGTCCCGCCGCGACTGCGCCGGCAGGCGCCCGAGCCGGCGCACTACGGCCTTCAGATAGCGCGGCAGGTGGTCGAGCCACGGATGCGGCGTCGACTCGATGAAATCCGGCGGCAGCAGCATCGCAAGCTGGGTGTTGACGTCGGCCAGCGCATCGGACGATGCCGGATTCCTGGCCGCGTCGACAGCGCCGCGCACCGCGCGCCATTCCCGCAGGATGCTCCTGACGGTCTCGAGCAACCGGACCCCCGTCTCTTCGAGCCTCGCCCGCCCCTCGTCCAGACTCCGGCTGAAAGCCTCGCGGCTGCGTGGCAGCGGCGCATCCGCTGGCACGAAGCCGTCGAGGAAGATCCGCTGCACGATCGCATCGGGAAGCGGCTGCGTCAGATCGAGGCCGCGGCTCTGCAGGACGAGCTCCCGATCCTCCGTGATGCGCTTCTGCCAGTAGCGGGCCTGTTGCGAAAGAGCGAGCAGGGACAAGCGACCGACGCCTCGCCGCGATAACTGCTCGGCGGCCGCGGCGCTGCGCGCCTCCGTCAGCGCGACACCGCTCCCGCGATCCTCGAGAGCCGGGAAGACCCTCAGGAGCAGCCGATTGCGCTCGACGTCACGGCTTTCAGGCAACTCGCCGAAGTCCCACTGGCGATGCAGCACCGAGCCTGACTCCGGGGCCGCCCGGGTGCCTGCCGCCGGCCCGAGGACCCGGCGCTTGAGCGCCGTGAGATCGCGCCCCTCGGCGAGCACACGATCCTGCGCGTCCACGACACGGATGTTCATCCGCAGCCAGTCGGGCAGCGGCAGCGCGGCGAGCTCCGCCGCGGTCACGGACTCGCCGATCCTGCCCGAGATCCATGCGGCGAGTCCCGCATAAAAGCCGGGCAGAGGCGCCGGCGGCGCATCGCCATCGGGGCGCGCGGTCAGCGCCTCGAGCCCCTGGCGGGCATGCTCCGGCACGGGCACGAGGAGCTTGCGGCGGGCCTTCGGCAGCTCGCGCAGCACGGCGATGATTTTCTCCAGCCGCCAGCCCGGCACCAGCCAGGCGATCCGGTCCGCGTGCAATGCGTCGAGCAGCACATCGGGAACGACCAGCGTCATGCCGTCGTCGGCTTCCCCCGGCTCGAACCGGTACCGCAGCGGCAAGCGGTTGGCGCCGACTTCGAGCGCATCGGGGAACCGCTCCGCATCGACTTCCGGCACCTCGCGCAGCATCAGGTCCGCACGTGACAGGTGGAGGAGCCGCGGCTCGTGCCGCTCGGCGTCCGCCCGCCAACGCTCGAAATCCGCCACCGAGCTCACCCGCTCGGGGATGCGAGCCGCGTAGAACGCCTCCTGCCGCTCCTCGCCGGCGACGATGTCCCGCCGGCGGATCTTCGCTTCGAGTGCCTCGAGCTCCCGGCGCAGGGCGCGGTTGGCCTCGATGAAAGCTCCGTGCACCGCGGCGCGCGCCGGGCCGCCGGCACCATCCAACAGCGCCTCGCGGATGAAGAGGTCGCGCGCCTCCCTGGGCGCGATCGGCCCGTAGTTGACCCGCCGCCGCGCTGCGAGCGGCAGGCCGTAGAGCGCCACCGACTCGTAGGCGGCGACGAAGCCGCGGGCCGCGACCCAGTGCGGCTCGCTGTAGCTGCGCCTGACCAGATGCGCGCCCGCCCGCTCGATCCAGGCGGGATTGACCGCCGCCACCATGCGCGCGTAGAGGCGCGTGGTCTCGAGCAGGCTGCCGGCGACGATCCATTTGGGCGGCTTCGCCGCGAGGGGGGTTCCGGGAGCGATGACGAACTGCATGCCGCGCGGGCCGTCGTATTCGCGTTTCTGATCGAGCGCGCCGACCGACCCGAGGAACCCCGTGAGGATGGCCTGATGCAGCTCGGCGTAGCCCGCGGGCGCGTGATTGGGGCGCAACTCGAGCTCACGGATGCTGCGCGTGAGCTGATGGTGCAGGTCCTGCCACTCCCGCATCCGCAGGAACGACAGGAAGTGCTCGCGGCACCACTTGCGCAGCTGGCTGCCGGACAGCGCCGCCGCCTGCTCGCCGAAGGCGCGCCAGAGGTTCAACACCGTCACGAAGTCGGATCGGCCGTCGGCGAAGAGCGCGTGCCTCTCATCCGCCTGCTGTTGCATCTCGGCCGGACGCTCGCGCGGGTCCTGGGTCTCCAGAAACGCCACGATCACCAGCATCTCCGTGAGGCAGCGCTGCCGCGCCGCCGCGAGCAGCATGCGCCCGAGCCGCGGATCCACCGGCAGCCCGGCGATCTGCCGCCCGAGCCTGGTCACCCGCCGTTCGCCGCTCATGGCCTGCAGCTCCTCGAGGAGCCGGACGCCGTCGTTGACGAGCCGCGTGTCGGGAGGGTCGAGGAACGGGAAGCTCTCCGGGTCCCCCAGTCCCAGGACCGCCATGCGCAGGATGACGCTGGCGAGATTCGTGCGCAGGATCTCCGGCGGCGTGAACGCCTCGCGCGCGGCGAAGTCCTCCTCGGAGTAGAGGCGGATGCAGATTCCTTCGGCTTCGCGGCCGCAGCGGCCCATGCGCTGATCGGCGCTCGCACGGGAGATGCGCTCGACGTGCAGGCGCTGCACTTTGCCGCGCGGGCTGTAACGGCTGATCCGCGCCAGGCCGGAGTCGATCACGTAGCGGATGCCGGGCACCGTGAGTGAGGTCTCCGCGACGTTGGTGGCGAGGATCACCCGGCGCCGCGCGTGCCTCTGGAAGATGCGCGCCTGATCCGCGACCGAGAGCCGCGCATAAAGCGGCAATACTTCGGTATCGGGCAGGCGTGCCTTGGAGAGAGCGTCGGCGGCTTCCCGGATGTGCTTCTCCCCCGGAAGAAACACGAGCGCGTCGGCCGCCGCCCCGGCGCCCCGGGCGTCGAGCTCGCGCACGGCCTCGACGATCCCTTCGGGCAGCGAGAGCTCGGCGGCGTCTTCGTCTTCGGCCACCAGCGGCCGGTAGCGGACCTCGACCGGGTAGCTGCGGCCGGACACCTCGATGACGGGCGCCCCGTCGAAGAAGGCCGAGAGTCGTCCCGGATCGATCGTCGCCGAGGTCACGACGAGCCTCAGGTCCGGGCGCCGCGGCAGCAGCCGCCGCAACACGCCCAGCAGCAGATCGATGTTGAGGCTGCGCTCGTGCGCCTCGTCGATGATCAGGGCGTCGTAGCGGCGCAGCTGCGGATCGCCTTCCAGCTCCTGGAGCAGGATGCCGTCGGTCATCAGCTTCACGCGCGTACCGGGGCCGGTACGGTCGCTGAAGCGCACCTGGTAGCCCACGGCACCGCCGACCGTGGTGCGCAGCTCCTCGGCGAGCCTCGCGGCCAGAGCGCGGGCGGCGATCCTTCGCGGCTGCGTGTGCCCGATCAGGCCGCGATCGCCGCGTCCCGCCTCGAGGCACAGCTTCGGCAGCTGTGTCGACTTGCCCGAGCCGGTGGCGCCGCAGACGACGATCGCCGGGTGGCGCGCCAGGGCCGCGAGGATCTCCTGCCGGTGCGCCGTGATCGGCAGCGCCGGGTCGTACTCGAGCCGTATCGGAAGTGCGGGCCGCGGCCCGCCGCGGGCGGAAGCCTCCATCCGCTCAAGTGTAATTCAGCGCCGCATACGGCGCAGGCACGGGGATGCGCCCGCCGCCGCAGGCGGCGAGGCGGCTGGCGCGGCGTCCTGCCCGAGTCGCGCCTTTTGCCTGCCGCCGCAGCGGGCCTGCGCGGCGCCAGGCCGGATCCGGCGCGTTGGGCTAGATCACGCCGCGGCGGATCTGGTCCTGCTCGATCGACTCGAAGAGGGCGCGGAAATTGCCCTCGCCGAAGCCTTCGTTGCCCTTGCGCTGGATGATCTCGAAGAAGATCGGGCCGATCACGTTGCGGGTGAAGATCTG
>DAHUXV010000120.1 GCA_027306985.1 Gammaproteobacteria bacterium
CGTGCCGAGCGTCCAGATCGCGGCCACGCCGATGGTGCCGGCGCCCACGTACCGCACGTAGTGGCTCCAGGCCGCCTGCGCAACCACCGCCGCCGGGCCCGCGGCCGGGTGCAGCGCGGTGAAATGCGGGATGCCCCATCCCCAGGCGATCGCCGCCCCGACCAGCATGGCGACGCCCACGGCGGGTCCGACCAGGTGGCCGATGGCGAAGAGCGCGAACGACAGCGCGAAGTCGAAACCGGTCGCGCCGCCGCTGTCGCCGAGGCGAAAGTACCGCGCCACGTCGCTGGCGAAAATACGGGTCTGCACGACGATGTAGAACGCCGCCGACACGATCGCGCCCCACAACACGGCCTTGAGGCCGGCACCGCTCGCCTCGACTTTCGCGGCGTCCTCGTCCGTCCCGGCACCGGATCCCACCTTGAGCACTTCCGCGCAGGCGACGCCTTCCGGATACGGCAGATCCGACTGGGTGACCAGCGCGCGCCGCAGCGGGATGGTGTACATGACCCCGAGGATGCCGCCGGCCGCGCAGACGCCGAACGAGATCCAGAACGGAAACCCGGTCCACCAGCCGACGATCACCAGTCCCGGCAGGACGAAGATGATGCTGGTGAGCGTGCCCGCGGCCGAGGCCACGGTCTGCACGATGTTGTTCTCCTGCATGGTGGCGCCGCGCAGGCTGCGCAGGATCGCCATGGAGATGACGGCTGCCGGAATCGACGTCGAGAAGGTGATGCCGGCCTTGAGGCCGAAGTACACGTTCGCCGCCGAGAACAGCACCGTGATGATCACCCCGATGAGCAGTCCGCGCAGGGTGAACTCGCCGCGCGCTCCGGTGCCCGCGGGTGTTGGCGTCTTCAAGTTATGGATCTTCCCGGTAACCCCCGATGCGCGGACACCTTAACCCATTTTGGGCGGCAGCGCCTCCCCGGCGGCGCGCAGCGCTGGATCGGCCGCATCCTGGCGGCCGTAGGTGCGAAACTTCTCGATGACCGTCTGCATCTGGCGCGTATCGAGCAGGCCGACGTTGCCCACCGCGAGCGCCGTGCAGTACTGCGCCGCCAGGCTCTCGACCTCGCCGGCGAGCTTCAGTGCGGCGCGCAGATCCCCGCCCACCGCGATGATGCCGTGATGGGCGAGCAGACAGGCCTTGCGCCCCTCGAGGGCCGCGAGCGCGGCGTCCGACAGCTCCTGTGTGCCGAAGGCGTGATAGGGAGCGCAGCGGATGTCGGCCCCCCCTGCCACCGCCACCATGTAGTGGAACGCGGGAATGCCGCGGCCGGTGCACGCGAGCGCCGTCGCGTACCGGGAATGCGCGTGCACGATGGCGCCAGCCTCCATGCGCGCGGCCATGATGTCTCGATGGAACCGCCACTCGCTCGAGGGCAGGCGGCGGCCGTACCAGAGGCCATCCAGGGTCACGAGCGGAACATCGTCCGGCGCCAGCGTCTCGTATTCGACGCCGGTCGGGCTAACGAAGAAGCTGCCAGGATCCCGGCGCACGCTGACATTGCCCGAGGTGCCGTAGGTCAGTCCCAGGCGTGTCAGATCGCGGCAGCCGGCGATGACCGCCGCGCGCAGATCGTGATCGGATGGCACGGTTGCGGAGGATTTCGTCATCCGGTCCGCCGCCGCTCCGGGTAGAGGCGCAGCAGGCCTTCACGGCTCGCCTCGCACACGCCGCGCTCCGTGATGATGCCGCTGACGAGCCGCGCGGGAGTCACATCGAAGGCGAGGTTGAGCGCCGCGCTGCCGTCCGGGACGACCCTGACACTGGCGACCTCGCCCGCGGCCGTTCGGCCGGACACTTCCGTCACTTCCGATGCCGATCGCTCCTCGATCTCGATGTCGCGGCCGTTGTCGAGACTCCAGTCGATGGTGCTGACGGGCAGCGCCGCGTAGAACGGCACGTCGTTGTCCCTGGCGGCCAGCGCCTTCAGGTAGGTCCCGACCTTGTTGCAAACGTCGCCGCAGGCCGTGGTCCGGTCGCTGCCGACGATCACCATGTCCACCTCGCCGCGCTGCATGAGGAGGCCGCCCAGATTGTCGACGATCACGGTGTGCGGGACGCCGTGCGCGCCGAGCTCGTAGGCGGTAAGTGAGGCGCCCTGATTGCGGGGCCGCGTCTCATCGACCCAGACATGCACGGGGATGCCAGCATCGTGCGCCATGTAGATGGGCGCGAGCGCCGTGCCCCAGTCCACGCACGCGAGCCAACCCGCGTTGCAGTGTGTCAGGATGTTGACGCGGCGCGCAGACGGTTTCGCGAGGCGTCGAATGATCTCCAGGCCGTGAGCTCCGATCGAGCGGCACTGCTCGACGTCGGCTTCGCAGATATCGCCCGCCTCGCGCAAAGCCGCCTCGAAGCGCTGTCCGGGGTCGAGGCGCGCGATGGCGCGGCGCACCCGCTCCAACGCCCATGCCAGGTTGACCGCGGTCGGACGGGTCGCCCGGAGGATCTTCGAGGCTTCCTCGATGCGCCGGTCGGAAGCGTCCGTGCGCAGGGCCAACGCGAGCCCGTACGCTGCCGTGGCACCGATGAGGGGCGCGCCGCGCACGACCATGGTCTTGATGGCGTGGGCGGCGTCCTCGAGGGTCTTCAGGTCGAGCGTCACGAGCTCGAACGGCAGCCGGCGCTGGTCGATCACCCGGACGAGCCCGGATTCCCCCGGCCAGAGGGTGCGGTAGGGAACGCCTGATATTTTCATGATGGCGGGAATGGTAGCGAGCCCGGGTGACAGATGTCATCCGCCTGTGGTGACGGGCGGCACTGGGGCCGTCCGGTCCGGCGCGCGATCCTGCCGCCGCCGCCCCAAAGAGCGCGGCGGCAGGAGATGAGCCATGTCGATCACCCTCCCCGCTGCCCGGGCAGCGTCCGAGTCCCAGACCCTCCCCGCGGGTGCCGCACCGGCCCCGGCGGCAGCGAGCGCCGTCGCCACACTCGAATCGGTCGTGAAGCGCTACGGCAGGACCGAAGCGGTGCGCGGCCTCGACCTGACGCTGCGCCGCGGCGAGGTCGTCGCCCTGTTGGGCCCCAACGGCGCCGGCAAGACGACCGCCGTGCGCCTGCTCCTCGGGCTGATCTCGCCCGACGCGGGCCGGGTCCGGGTGTTGGGACAGGATCCGCGGGCGGCCCGCGCGCGGATCCGCATCGGGGCGATGCTGCAGGTCGCCCGCGTCCCGGAGATGCTGCTCGTGCGCGAGCACATCGAGCTCTTTCGCAGCTACTACCCGCATCCGCTGCCCGCGGCCGAGGTCGTCCGCCGGGCCGGCCTCGAGGGCATCGAGAGCCGCAGGCTCGGCGAGCTCTCCGGCGGCCAGCGGCAGCGGGTCCTCTTCGGTCTCGCTCTCTGCGGCGACCCGGATCTGGTGTTCCTCGACGAGCCCTCGGTGGGCATGGACCTGCCATCGCGCCGCCGGCTCTGGGACGAGGTGCGCGGCCTCGCCGCCGCCGGCAAGTCGGTGCTCCTCACCACGCATTACCTCGAGGAGGCCGACGCGCTCGCGCACCGGGTGGTGGTCCTCGAGAAAGGCCGGCTCCTTTGCGAGGGCACGCCGGCCGAGATCAGGCAGAGCGTCTGCGGACGGCGCATCCGCTGCGTGACCCGGCTCGAGCCCGATCGCCTGAGCGCCCTGCCCTCGGTCACCGCCGTCAAGCGTGACCGCGAGGCGGTGATCATCCACGCCGAGCGCGCCGAGGAAGTCCTCCGGCGGCTCCTCCAGGAGGACCCGTCGCTGCACGGCCTCGAAGTCTGCGCCGCGCCGCTCGAGGACGCCTTCCTCGCCCTCACGGGCGGCGACTCCCATCGTTGACCCCCGCCGGAGCATTGCCATGAGCACCGACACACTCGCCGTCCAGCCGAACGACATCTTCCGGCCGCTGCGCATTCTGCTCAAGGAGACGCAGTACGAGCTCGCGCGCCTCTTGCGCACGCGCGCCTACTCGCTCTCCGTCATCGGCTTTCCCGTCATGTTCTACCTGCTCTTCGGCGTGGCCAACCGCGGCAAGCCGGTGGCGCTCTATCTCATCGCCGGCTACGCCTGCATGGGGGTCGTTTCCGCGTGCCTCTTCGGGATCGGACTCGCGCTCGCGCTGGAGCGCGCCCAGGGCTGGCTCGATCTGAAGCGGGCGAGCCCGATGCCGCGCTCGGCCTTTCTCGGCGCGAAGGTGGTGAGCTGCGCCGCGTTCGCCCTGATCATCGTTGCGGTGCTCGTGGCGCTCGGCACGTCCCTCGGCGGCATCCGCATCACGTATGCGCAGGCCGCGGCGCTCGCGGGCATCGCGCTCGCCGGCTCCATCCCGTTCGCCGCCATGGGATTCCTCATCGCCTTCCTCGTGCCGCCGAATGCCGGACCGGGGATCATCAATCTCATCTACCTGCCGCTCTCCTTCGCCTCGGGATTCTGGATACCGGTGCGCTTCCTGCCGCACTGGCTGCAGGTGATGGCACCGGCGCTGCCCACCTATCACCTGGCGCAGATCGCGCTCGCCGTGTTCGGCTTCGCGCCCGCGGGCGGGATGGCGGTGCACTGGGCGGTGCTCGGCGGGTTCACGGTGTTGATGGTGGCCGCGGCATGGATTACCTTCGAGCGCAGCGAGGCCAAAGGCTCATGATGATCGACTCCGCCAGTCACCCCGGGCGCCGGGAGTCCGATCGCGGCCGCGGTGCGCGACACCAGGCCGGCGACCGGCCGCGGGGCGCAGCGCGAGACGGTCTGCTGCTGCCCGAGCCCAAGGGCAAGTGGCGGGCGAGCAATCTCATCTGGCTCGTCTACTCCGCCTTCTTCTTCATCGACCCGCTGCAGCGCGGCTCGCCGCGCGGCTGGCTCGTCTTCGCCGGCGTGTACGCCTGCTTCCTGGCGATCTACCTGCCTCTGGTATTTGCGCGCTCGCGCCGCGTACGCGGGCTCATGCTGCTCGCTCTGGCCATCCTCGGCGCCGCGTACTACCCGATGAACCCGAGCGCCGGCACCAGCATGTTCATCTATGTCGCCGCCTTCGTGCCGTTCACGACCACCTCGTTCGCGGCCGCCGCCGCCACGATCGCCGCCGCGGCGCTCGCTTCCGCGGCGGAAGGCCTGATGCTGCAGCTGAATCCCTGGATGTGGGGCGGCATGTCCTTCCTCGCCGCCTCCATCGGCACCGGCAATCTCATCTCGGCGCTGCGCATGGGAGCGAGCCAGCGCCTGCTGCTCGCGCAGGAGCAGATCGAGCATCTCGCCAAGCTCGCAGAGCGGGAGCGCATCGCGCGCGACATGCACGATGTCCTCGGCCACACCCTTTCGGTCGTCGTGCTCAAATCGGAGCTCGCGGGCAAGCTCCTCGGCGCCGACCTGGAGCGCGCACGGCAGGAGATCGGCGAGGTGGAGCAGATCGCGCGCAAGGCCCTGAGCGAAGTGCGCGAGGCCATCCGCGGCTACCGGACCGACGGCATCGCCGCCGAGATCGCGCGCGCCCGCCGGACGCTGGATGCGGCGGGCGTCAGGCTGCAATGGCAGGCCCAGAGCGTGCGGCTCGAGCCCGCGCACGAGTCGGTGCTCTCGCTCGTGCTGCGCGAGGCGGTGACCAACATCCTGCGGCACGCGGGCGCGACGAGCTGCCGGCTGGAGTTGACCGCCGACGCCCGGGCGACTCATCTGATGGTGCAGGACGACGGGCGCGGCGCCAGCGAGTACAGCGGCAACGGCCTTCGCGGTATGCGCGAGCGCGTCGAGGCGCTGGGCGGGCGGCTGCGCATCGACTCCCGCCAGGGCACGTGCCTGACGGTCGACATCCCTGCGGCGGCGGCGTGAAATGAGCAAGATCCAGGTCGCGATCGCCGAGGATCAGGCCATGGTGCTGGGCGCGCTCGCCGCGCTCCTCGAGACGGAGCCGGATATCGCCGTCTGCGCGCGCGCCACCAACGGCCGGGCCGCGCTCGCAGCGCTCGGCAGGCACAAGCCCCACGTCCTCGTCACCGACATCGAGATGCCCGAGATGACGGGCCTCACGCTGGCGGCCGAAGCGCGCGAGCGCTGCCCGGAGGTGCGGGTCATCATCCTGACGACGTTCGCCCGCCCCGGCTATCTGCGGCGGGCGCTCGATGCGGGCGCCAAGGGCTATCTGCTGAAGGACCGCCCGTCGGCGGAGCTCGCCGATGCGGTGCGGCGGGTGCACCGCGGCCAGCGTGTCATCGATCCGGAGCTCGCCGCCGAGGCCTGGGCCAGCGAGCCCGACCCGCTCACCGAGCGCGAGCGGCAGATCCTCTGGCGCGCGGGCGAAGGCCGCTCGACCGGCGACATCGCCGCGGAGCTGTGTCTTTCGGAGGGCACGGTGCGCAACTACCTCTCCGAGGCGATCAGCAAGCTCGGCGCCGCCAACCGGATCGAGGCGGCGCGCCTGGCGCGCGCCAAAGGCTGGCTGTAGGCGGCGTCAGCCCGCGGACTGCGCGAAATCCGCCGCGATCCGCGCGCGGATTCTCTCGCGCAGATCCTCAGTCACGTCAGTCCGCTCGAGCAGCTCGAGGAGACGCTCCTTCGATGTTATCGCGCGGCGCGCGAGCTCGCGCGTGAACACGAGATCCTTCTCGCGGAAAGCCGCATACTTCGCGATAGCAAGATCGTGGGGATCGAGACAGAGGCCGCGCACGCCCTCGGTATCTCCCGGCGGCAGGTTCACGAGCCGGCCCTTCCACCCCTTGGGCAGTGTGGCCGTGCCGGTATCGACCGCATCGGCGTAGTAGCCATGCGTCTCATGAAACTGCGAGTCAACGCCCTTGACGTTGAGCCATTCGGTCCGGTCGAGGCGCTTGGAGGCGATCAGATCGACCTCGAACGAGGTGAGAATCTGGTCGGCAACGTCCGGGTACTTTCCATGGAGCGCCTGACTTCCGATGATGATGAAGCGCTTTTCCCCGGTGATGCGGCCGGCAGCAAGCAGCACGTGATCAACCTGCTGCTTCTTCATTGAGCCTCCTGACTTCCTCCTTCGGGAGCAACCCCGCGAAAGGCGCCGACTGACGCAACCTGATGGCCTCCTCGTCCGTCCCCAGCATTGCGGCAAAGAGCCGGCCGTCATCGCTTCCCGATGCGATGTTGCGCCACTCTTCGTACGCGGGACCATCGACGCCGCGCTGCTTCCAGCGGTGGAGGTTCGCGAGGATCCGGGCACGGATCTCCCGGGGGGTGTGTCGCCGCACTACGGCCAGCGCGATCGAGCGGCGCAGCTCATCGAGTTGCTGGTGCGAGAAGCCTCCGCGCGCGGGCGGGCGGATTCCGCGCTCGGTGACCTCGAGCTCATCGCCCTCGGCCACCCCCCAGGCCTCGAGCAATGCCTTGGGCAGCAGGACACCAAGCGAATTGCCCACACGCCGCACCCGAGCTTTCATGACGGTTATAATAACGAGTTATTACCTCCCGGCAAGAGCCGGCGCACCACGCCTCCATGCCCGCCAAGGGGTGGCTGGAGGCGGCCTTCGGGCGCGGCGCCGCTGCGCTCCGCCGGGCGGCGTCGAGCCGAAAGCCGGGCCCTGCGGCCCGACGCGCGCCGGTCCGGGCGGAAGCCCGGATCCCCTTCCTAATAATGGAACCGCCAGGTCGCCTGCGCATAGATCTCAAACGGGTTGTTCCAGTGGACGCCGCCGAAGGTCAGGCTGTTGTCCGTGATCAGGTGCCTGTTGGTGACGTTGAGCGCCGTGATCGAGCCCTGCAGATCGCGCGTGAAGTCGCGCCCCACGGTCAGGTCGAGGATGGCGTAGCTCGAGAGGTGGCTCGGCGGCGCGAAGCCGTTCGACAGTCCCGAGTTCACCGACAGGTTGGTGCCGAGGAAGAAGCGCCCGGGCAGGTCGGCGTTGTAGCCGACATTGAGCGTGTTGCGCTGATCGTGATCGAGCGCGACGTAGGTCGCGCCGCATTGCGTGCCGGCCACCACCAGGCCCCCGGTGATCGAGCCGAAGCATTCGGCCGTCTGGTTCGAGTAGGCGAGGTGCACCTGGCCGTATTTCCAGAACGACGGCGAGCGCACCGTGAGCTCGCGGCCCTCGATGAGCGCCCCCTGCTCCGTGATCGGCAGGTAGATGTCGGACTCGCCGATCGGGTTGTGGTCGAAGAAATTGCGCGACTGGGTGACGAAGTAATCCGCCCCGAGGGTCCAGCCCATCACCGGGATGGTCACCCCGAACTGGCGCTCCCGGTCGCGCTCGCCCGGCAGCGGCAGGAAGCGGCTGTTCTGCGTGGACGCATAGCCGACGAATTGGCCGGAGAGCGTCTGCAGGGGCGGTGCCTGGTAATACTTGCCCCAGAAGGCGCTCAGCACCCAGTCGAGGCGCGGCAGCCGCAGGGTCGCGCCATAGCGCGGGTCGGTCGCGTTCTGGGTGATCAGGCCCTGGAAGTGCGTCTGGCGCACGCCCGCCGACAGGTGGAGCCACTTCGTCGGCTCGTAGGTGTCCTGGATCCAGGCGTCGAGGAGGGCGCCGGTCGGAGCCTGCAGCTGCCTGAGCGGCGCCGGGCTGCCGCCGGCGAACGCCAGATTGAAGTCGGCGCGGTCCTGCTGCGCGAAGCCGTAGACGCCGACCGCCACGTGATTGCGGCTGAAGTGCAGCCGCAGGCTCTCCTCGCCCCCCTCGTACTGCGAGCTGTGGTGGAAGTGGGTGATGACCGGGTGGTCGGCGGCGCCCCCGTTGTAGTCCGCACGCTCGAAGTGATACATGAGCGAGCTCGTGAGCGTGATGTCGTCCGTGAACGAGTGCACCCAGGAGAGCAGCGCGAAGTCGTCGCCTTCGCTTTGCGTGTCTCCCAGCTGCCCGACGCATTGCGGGTCGTTCGGCAGCGGCCCGGTGCAGTCCGGTATCTGGTAGAGGTCCTGGCGCAGCTGGGCGACCAAGCGGAACTCGTTGCTCGCGCTCGGGCTGTACTGCAGGTTGGTGAAGAGCCCGAGCCCGCGCGTGGCGTCGTGAATCACCTGCGAGTCGGGCGTCTGCAGGCCGAGGTCGCTGCGGTTGCCCTCGAGGCTCGCGTAGTAGGCGAAGGCGCCCTCGTGGCTGGCGGCGCTCAGATAGTCGTCGGTCTGGCCGAAATTTCCCGCCGTGACGCCGAGCACCGCCTGGTTCCTGCTGCCGAACCCGGTCTTCGGGATCACGTTGAAAATGCCGTAGGTGCGGTCGCCCTCGCTGGCGTTGTAGCCGCCTCCCTCGGCCCCCAGGGTCTGGATGTCCTGCGGGTCGATGGCCGGGCCGAGGCTCTCGGCGATATTGGTATTGGGGATCTCGACCCCGTCGATCAGCCAGCTCGTCTGGTGGCCGCCGCGGATGTGCAGCATGTCGTGCGCCTCGTAGGCGCCCGGCACGTAGTCGGTGATCATGGCGAGGCTGTTGACGTTGAGCGCCCCCGGCGTCTGCATGATGTCCTGCTGGCTGACGAGCGTGATCGGCGTCACCGAGGCCACGACCGGCGGCCGCGTGACGGCGCTCACCAGCACTTGCGCCAGGGTCTTGACGTTCTTGCGCAGCAGCAGCACCTCGGGACTCGGAAAGTAGCCGGCCTCGACCGTCACCGGCTGCGTCGCGACGATGAACCCCTTGCGCGAGACCGTGAGGCGGTAGGTCCCGATCGATACGTTCGGGAAGTGGAAATGACCCCGTGCGTCGGTCGTCGCCGTCCTCACCGCGCCGGAGGCCACCGACTGAAGGCGCACGCTCGCGCCGGGCACTCCTTCGGAATGCACATTGTTCACGCTGCCCCTGATGGCACCGAACGCCGCCGCCCATGCATGCATGGGCGCCAGCAGGACCAGGGCGAAGAGGAACGCGCTCGAGGCGGCGGGCGCCGTGCGCCCGCGGCTGTAGAAGCTGGATTTCAAACGAATGCTCCCGCGGGACCCTCATGGCCCGCTCCGGATCTCCTGTGACAGCCGCGCGCCGGCCCGGAGAAGCCCTCCGGGCCGGCGCCTGCGGCCGGTCATCGAATCGGGATCAGAGGAGAGCGGGAGGCGCGCGGGCCTGGGGAAGATGTACGAGGCGGATGCCCGCGGGCGCCGCCATCGCCACTGCGAAGGCGGCGATGCCGGCGAGCAGCAGCAAGAGCGCGGCGGGCAGTTGCGACGGCGGCGCCGCGCTGAATCCCGTGCAGAAGCCGCAGTGGTCGTGGTCCCTGACGCCGTGGCCGTGGCTCCCGTGCCCGGAGAGAAGCGCCGGCGGGAAGCCGTCGTGGCACATGATCAGCGACAGCGAGCCGTCCGTGGCCGGCATGAAGCCGACCGGAATGAGCGAGCGCAGCGCGAGCGCCAGCAGCACGACGGCGAGGAGCCGCGTGCGCGTCATCCGCCTCAGGTGTCCAAGGAGAGGCGGACGGCGGGAGTTGGGATGCTGGGCGGCGCGAGTCGGCAAAGCCACGGATCCGCGGATCGGGACCGCGTTATACCTCATCCGGGGCACGCGGGAAACGCGCCCCGTCGCAGGCCGGCGGCCGGCCGCCGCACGATTTAGAAGGAATAGCCCGCCGAGATCACCAGCGCATTGGGCCAGAAGTGCACTTCCGAGGTGCGCAGGATCCCGGCCGTGTCCGCCGTCAGCTTGGAATTGACCTGCGCGATGGAGTACGAGGCGTAGACGTGGACGCGGTCGTTGATCTCGTAGCTCAGCCCCGCGGTCGCGACCGGCCCGACGGATGCCGGCAGCGAGATCGAGGTGGGCCCGCCGCTCGCGGCGTTGCCCGCGGCGGTCGACTGGCGGGCGAAGAACCGCGTGTAATTCACGCCGACGCCGACGTACGGCCGCAGGCGCGAATTCGCGTCACCGAACTCGTACTCGAGGAGCATCGAGGGCGAGAACCAGCGGACGGTCGAGATGCGCTGGCCACTGTACGGCACGGAGCCGAGCATCGCCGGCCCCCTGCCCTCGGTCTTGGTGAGCGGCGGGTAGCCGAACGCGAGCTCCACCTGGAAGTGAGTGGAGAGCGTGCGGACGTACGCGAAATACAGCGTCTCGATGTTGTCGACGTGTATCCCGAGACCGGACGGGGTGAAGGGACCGGAGATATCGCTCGCCTCGGTCGCGAAGTGCACGAAATACATGCCCAGCCGGAAATCGTTCGGCCCGGCGTTGCCGGCGCGGGCCCCTGATGCGGCGAGAGCGAACGCCGCCGAGACCGCCAGAGTCACGAGTTTCTTCTGCATGATCGTCCCTCGCCGATCTTACGGAACTTGCGCAAAGAAGCCGCGGGCCGCCACCATACAGAATGGTGCCTCGGTCGTATGGTAGGACGCGATGGCGGCGGCGCCCTGGGAGCTGACCAGCCCGGCATAGGTCTGCTGGAAGCCGGCCTGCAGCGGCGCGAAAGGCCCGCTCGGCGTGGCGTTGAGGTCGAGGTTGCTGACGAGGCCCCCCTGCACGTACGGGCTCCACCACGCATCCATGATCAGCGTATTCTGATAGAAGACCGTCGGATCCTGATCGCCGCCGCAAAGCAGCATCGGCTCCTTGGGGAACCAGCCTCCCGCGCGCATGTCGTTCAGCGCCAGATCGGTGCGCAAGCCGGTCGTCCAGCTGGTGGCGAGCGCCACGTCGCTCGAGTTGAGCGCCGCCAACCCGCCGTTGAGGATCGTCATCTCCGCCTGGTCCGGATTGAGCAGCGCGTCATCCGCGTAGTCCACGCGGTAGCCGTTCTGGATCAGGTACGGATTGCCGAAGCCCAGGGAGAACAGCGCCACCTGCGATGCGGTGTAGGGCGGACTGGTGGGCACGGCGAGCAGCGCATCGGCCGAGGCTCCCAGGGGAGAGGTCGGCACCGTGCTGTCGAAGAGCGCCGTCTGCGGCAGCTTGCCCTGCTGGAAC
Organism: Gammaproteobacteria bacterium; assembly: GCA_027306985.1. Classification (GTDB taxonomy): domain Bacteria; phylum Pseudomonadota; class Gammaproteobacteria; order Steroidobacterales; family Steroidobacteraceae; genus 13-2-20CM-66-19. The sequence continues at coordinate 11,811 of DAHUXV010000120.1, forward strand.
AAAGTCCCGATCGGCACCACGTTCGGCAGCAGCGTGTCGATGCCGCTCGCGTAGGTCGCGGAGAACACGTTCGAGGACTGCGTATGCAGGTTACCGTACGCGTGCTGGTAGCTGGTCCTCACGAGCGGCGCGAACTCCGTCGAGCCGAGATTCACCTGGCCGAAGAATATCGCATCGCCGAACGCCTCCAGCGCATACGGTCCGGAGGACGGTGCCGATGCAGTGACGGTCTCGCCGGCCGCCTGCATCGCCTTGACCGTCGCCATCGCGACGTAGCCGCCCTCCGAATAACCGGTGACGTAGAGCTGGCTGCTGTCGCTGGTCGTGGGCGTGAACGTGCTGAGCAGCGCGGTGCGGGCCGCCGTCAGGGCGTCCATCATGTCGGCCGCATTGGCGGATGCATCGAGGTAGGGGTGATACCCGAGCGTCGAGATGTCATAGCCCAGATAGTTGGGCGCCACCACGATGTCGCCCTGGGCGGCGAACACCGTGGCGATGATGAGCGACTCGCTGTTGGCCTCGTTCGAGGTATTGGTGATGTCGGCGATGTTGTAGCTGGAGGTGGAAGCGGTGCCGTGCGCGTAGAGCACGATGGGCCGCGGGCCGGTGCACGGAGCCGCGGAGCCCGTGGGCACCATCAGCGCCGCGGAAGCCAGCTGCGCGGAGTTGTCGGGCGCCACGGTCCAGTACTTCAGGTAGTAGACATCGACCCCGCACGCCGGGGTCCCGGCGAGCTGCAGCAGCTGCTGGCCGACGGGCTGCGCATTGAGCTGCGCCGTGAGAGCCGTCGCATTCACCGAGGCGACGCGGAACGCCGGATTGGCGACCAGCGTGCCGCGAGCGTTCGAGCTCGCCACGGTCGCAGTCGGAGTATCGTGGCCGCAGCCGGCAAGACCTAGGGCGGCCAGGACCGCCCAGAGCACGCCAATCTTCCGCAACATGCTCCCCTCCCCTGGGCCCTGCGGCTGCGGTGAGCCCCGCAGTCTCGAAGTCGCAGGCACCCTCTGTCGTGGCGCTGCAGCATACGCTTATTGGCGAGCGTGCGTATCAGGACCATTACTTATCCCCATCCGTTGCGACGACACAACAGGGTGTCCACTCAGCCCGCGGCGACCTCGAAATCCGGATCGATCTCGGCCGCCCAGGCGAGCAATCCGCCCTCGAGGTGCGCCGGGGATGCGACGCCGGCCCGCGCCGCCAGCGCGCACGCCGCGAGGCTCCGGCGGCCGCTGCGGCAGAGGAACACCGGCATGGCGCCGCCGGCGAGCTCACCGAGCCGCCGCTCGAGCTGCGCCAGCGGGATGTTGCATGCGCCCTGGAGGTGGCGGGTATCGAACTCCCGCGGCTCGCGCACATCGATCAGCACCAGCGTCGTTTCGCGCCCCTCCGAGCCCAGCAGCTCGCGCAGTGCCGCCGCCGAGAGGCGGTTGATCGCGCGCAGCGCCGCCTCATCGCACGCCTGCGCCGCATCCTGCGGCGCCGTGATGGTTGGATTCCCGCCGCAGACGGCGCAGTCCGCGCGCCGGCTGACCGGCAACTCGAGCAAGCGCAGCTCCAGCGCATCGTAGATCGCCAGACGGCCGAGGAGCGGCTCGCCGATCCCGGCGAGGATCTTGATGGCTTCCGTCGCCTGGATGGCCCCGAGCACGCCCGGCAGCACCCCGAGCACTCCGGCCTCCGCGCAGCTCGCCACCGCGCCTTCCTCGGCCTCGGGGAACAGGCACCGGTAGCACGGTCCGCGGCCGGGAAGGTAGGTCATCGCGTGCCCCTCGAAGCGGTGGATCGCCGCCGAGACCAACGGCTTGCCGAGGAGCACACAGGCGTCGTTGACGAGGTACCGCGTCGCCAACCGGTCGGTGCCGTCGAGGACGAGGTCATAATCCCGCAGAGTCTCGAGGACGTTGTCCGCGCGCAGCGTCAGCGCATGGGCACGGACGGCGATCTCGGGATTGAGGGCGAGCAGCCGCTCGCGGGCCGCCTCCACCTTCGGCCGGCCGACGTCCGCGGTCGCGAAGAGAACCTGCCGCTGCAGGTTCGAGAGCTCCACCCGATCGCAGTCGAGGAGCCCGAGCGTGCCCACGCCCGCGGCGGCGAGGTAGAGCGCCGCGGGCGAGCCGAGTCCGCCGGCGCCGACCACCAGCGCCCGGGCATTGCGCAGGCGCTCCTGGCCGGCCGCGCCCCACTCCGGCAGCGCGAGGTGGCGGTGATAGCGGGCGAGCTCGGCCGCGGAGAGCGCCACGGCTCAACCTCCGCTCAGCGCGCAGATCACGTGCACGGTCGCGCCGCTTCCCACCGGCTCCGACAGCGCCTTCACTTCGCTCGTGCCGACGTAGAGGCGGATGTGCGGCCGGATGCGGTTCTGCTCATCCACCATGCGGAAGCGGATGCCGCTGAAGCGCCGCTCGAGATCGCTCAGGACCTCCGCCACCGTGCCGCCCGCGCCGGCAACGGTGCCGGCCCCGGCGGTATAGGAGCGCAGGGGACTCGGAATGCGGACCGTGCAGCTCATGGCTCGCGCGCCGGGGCGGCGGTCACACCGCGTGGGTCACGGAATAGATCTCCGGGAGGTGGCGCGCGATGCACCGCCAGCGCTCGCCCGCATTGGCGCCCGCCCAGACCTCACCGCCCGTGGTGCCGAAATACACCCCGACCCGCATCGCCCGCTCGTCGGTGCACATCGCCTGGCGCAGCACGGTGAGCCAGGCGTGCGAGCGCGGCAGCCCGCGATCCAGCCGCCGCCAGCTGCGCCCGCCATCGCCGGTGCGATACACCGCCGGCTTGCCCTGGATCGAGGTGCGCGGCCACACCGTCTGTCCGTCCATCGGCAACACCCAGGCGGTGTCGGGATCGGTGGGATGAAGCACGAAGGGGAAGCCGATGTCGCCCACCTTCTTCGGCATCGCGCGGCCGATCCGCTCCCAGCGCCGCCCGGGGCGGTCGAGCCGGTAGATGCCGCAGTGGTTCTGCTGATAGAGCCGGTCGGGCGCGCCCGGATGGAGCGCGACGCAATGCGGATCGTGTCCGTAGGGCGCATTCGGATCCGGCAGGAAGTCCGCGGCGCAGCCCTCGTTGAGAGGCGTCCAGTCCGCGCCGCCATCGACGGACTCGAACACCCCGCCCACGGAGATCCCGATGTAGAGATGTCTGGGATCGCGCGGGTCGAGTCCGATCGAGTGCAGGAACTGCCCGTCCGGGGTGCCGAGCGCGGCCCACTTCGGGCGCATGGGGTGGTCGTTGAATCCGGCGACCGGCTGCCACCGCTCGCCGCCGTCTTGCGAGCGGAAAAGGCCCGCCGGGGAGGTTCCGGCGTACCAGGTGCCGCGCTCGGACGAATGCCCCGGGGTGAGCCAGAAGACCCGCTGCACGGCGCGCGCCTCCTCCCCCTCGGCCGCCTTGCGAAACGCCGGCGGCTGTGTCGCCTCCCGCCAGGTCCGGCCCCGATCGCCGGAGCGGTACACGGTGGGCCCGAGGTGTCCGGTCTTGGCGGCCATGAGCAGAACCCGCGGCTCGCGCGGGTCCTGCACGATGTGGTGGACGATGTGCCCGAGAAACTGCGGCCCCGACAGCTTCCACCCGCGCCGGCGCGCATCGGGCCGGAGCGTGAACGCCCCCTTGCGGGTACCGATCCAGAGCGAGCTGGCCATAGCACTCAAGCATCGCCGCGCCGCGGCGGCGGTGTCAACTGACGCCCGCGGCAGCCGCCGGCCGGTCAGCCGGGCCGGCAGAGGCGCAGGAGCCTGGCGCGCGAGATGCTGCGGCGGGCGTGATCGCGCCGCAGGAGCGCGGCCCGCAGCGCGCTGGGGTTGCTCGCCAGCACCCACAGCACCATCAGGATGCTCTCGCCGATGAGCCGCAGCCGGCCGGGGCGCCGGGATCGCGCGCGCTCACCACATCGACTCCCGGGGCCGCCCTCCGGTTGCGCGGACGATCTCTAGGCGGCGGCCGCCTGCGGCATACGTCCCGCGCCCCGGGTCATCGCCCAATCGAGCAGCCGGCTCGCGACGCCGCCGCCGAGGCTCGACCCGGTGACATCGTCCAGGCGGTACTCCTTGCCGTGCACAATGGCCGCGGCCGCCTCGAGGCCGCTGCGCACCGCGGGGCCGATGCCCTCGGCCATGTCACGCGTGGCGAGGCCGGCGGCATCGCCGACGATGAAGGCGTTGTCCCGCCGCACCACATCCACGCGGCCCCGCAGGTAGTAGCTGTAGCCCGCGGGGTCGTACCGGGCGCCCTTGGCGAGCCGGCCGCCGAGCATGCGGGTGAAGAGCGCCCAGTGCTCGTGAATGGAGCGCCCGCTCGCCTTGAGGCGGTCGGCCATGCCGCCGATGCCGACGTTGAGCCAGCCGTTCTGCTTCGGCACGTACCAGGCGTATCCGGGCAGGCCGCGATCGAAGAACCAGAGATGGCAGTCCGGCTCGCGCCAGTCGTACTCGATCTCGTGCTCCAGGGTGACGGTCTGCAGGTCGGTGGCGCGCGGGTTGAGCTCGCGAAAGAGCGTGCGGTACACCGGGCAGCGGGTGCCCCCCGCCCCGATCAGATACCGGCTGCGGAACGCCTCATCGACGATGTAGGCGCCGCCCTCCTCGCGAACGGTGCGCACCGTCTGCTCGAGCACCGGCGCGCCGGAGCGCTCGAGGAGCCACGCGTCGAGCTCGACGCGGCGGATCGAGTGCTGCACGCAGCGCACCGGCAGGTGCAGGCCCTTCACGTGGATGTGCATTCGATCGAAGGTGAGGAAGCGGTGCGGGTAGGAGGCGATGTCGAGCTCGAGATCGCGCACCACCTCCGGGGTGATCCAGCCGGCGCAGAGCTTCAGCCGCGGAAAGCGCTCCTTGTCGAGCACCACCACGTCCGCGCCCGCCTGGCGCAGCTTCCACGCGGCGCTCGAGCCCGCCGGTCCGCCGCCGACGATCAGCACGTCACAGGTGCGCATCGGCCGCTCAGCGCACGTAGAGGTGCTCGCGGGTCATCGGGACATCGTTGTTGTCCCGCGGCGCGAACACCACCTGGAAGAGCTGCAGCGCCCCGGTCGTGAATCCGGCCACCGAGCCGGCGAGGTACATCCGCCACATGCGCACGAACTTCTCGTCGAACATGTCGCGCACCCGGCCGCTCGCGCTCTCGAAGAGCGCGAGCCAGTGGCGCAGCGTCTGCGCGTAGTGCAGGCGCAGATTCTCGACGTCGAGCACGGAGAAGTCCCAGGGCTCGAAGATCCGCATCATCTCGGCGAGCGAGGGCGGATAGGCGCCCGGGAAGATCCGCCTCTCGATCCAGGGCTGCAGCGGCGCCGGCCGGTTGCGCCCGATGGAGTGGATGAGCCCGCGGCCGTGCATGCCGAGAGTGCGCGCGATCACCTCGCCGAGCGACTGATAGTTGTCGACCCCGACGTGCTCCAGCATGCCGACGGAGACGAAGGCATCGTAGCGGCCGCGGATGTTGCGATAATCGTCGAGCACGTACTCGACCTGCGAGCCGAGCCCCAGGCGCGCGGCGCGCTCGCGGGCGAAAGCCACCTGCTCGCGCGAGATGTTGAAAGCGCGGACCTTGACGCCGTAGTGGCGTGCCATGTGCAGCGCGAGCGATCCCCAGCCGCATCCGGCCTCGGCGACGCTCTCTCCCGGGCGCAGGCGCAGCTTGCGGCAGACGTGATCCATCTTCGCATCCTGCGCCCCATCGAGCGTCGCGGCCGGGCTCGGGTAGTAGGCGCAGGTGTACGCCATGCTCTCGCCCAGCCAGAGCGAGTAGAAGTCGTTGCCGATGTCGTAGTGGCGATGGATGTTCTCGCGCGAGCCGGAGAGCGTGTTGACGTGCGGCCGGCGCAGCCGCTCCACCAGGCGCCGCAGCGAAGAGTGTTGCGGGCTGCTGCGGCCGGAGTCGTACACGGTCTCGAGCAGCCGCACCAGATCGCCCTCGATCTCGACCCGCCCTTCGCAGTAGGCGTCCGGAAAGCGCATCTGCGGGTCGGCCAGGATGCCGAGCAGGGTGGCGCGGTTCGAGACCCGCACGCGCGCGACCACCGGCGCGCCCGCGGGCGCGATGCGCTCGCCGGTCCAGAGGACGAACTCGAGCGGCGGGTTGCCGAGGTACTCGAGCAGCCGCCCCAGAAGCCGCCCCTCCACCGAGCGGCCGCCCGCCGGCGGGATGGCGGCGCCGTCACCAGGGCCATGCGAAGCCGCGGGCAGCGGGCCCAAGGGCCGCTCGCTCGGCACGGCGCTTTTCACGCTCTCGTCCAAGGCATTCACGGTCGAATCTCCCCTTCTCGCCAGGGGTGATAATTTAGCATGGCGGCCCGAGGGGCTCGCCCTGAGAACCGCATCAGGAGGGCGCAGCCCCCGCCGGGACACGGCCGAGCGCCATCCGGAAGCAGTCGATGAGCCGCTGCACGTGCGCCCCGGGCATGGGCGAGCCGCCGGACGGGGTCGCGCAGCGTCTCGAGCACCGCGGCGGCACGAGCCGCCCGTTCAGCCCGCCGAGCACCACTTCCGGCAGGCCGCCGACCGCGAAGGCGATGACCGGGCGTGCCGCGGCCAGGCCCTCGACGGCCGCAAGGCCCAGGCCCTCGGACTGCGACGGCATCAAGACGAGGTCGATGGCCGCCAGCAGGCGCGCAATGCGCAGCCGCACGACGTCTCGGCCCCGCGGCAGGACATCGACCTGCAGACCTCCACGGACGAAGGCGTCGTCGTGCGCGCCGGCGCGGGGATTGCCTTCGTGGTGCTGAAGCGAGACGCGGCGGACGCGGCGATTGGGGACGCGCTGCACTCCGGGCTCAAGGGCAATCGCACCGGCTACGGCTCGGTCTTCAACGAGTGCCGGCGCAACATCCAGCAGTTCGGCGGCATACGCGACATGAATCCGCCCGAGGTCCGATCCTGCCGCCGCCCGCGGGTGCCTTACGACAACACGCTGCCGGCAAGTCAGCGGGCAGCGGTCAGCCGCGCGGCGTGCCGGCCTGCGCCAGTCCGCGTAGTCCCGCGGCCACGAACGGGCCGAGCCGCGCCCTGATGGCCGCGACGTCGGTGGAGCGGCAGAGGCCGCTGGAGAGGATGTCGAGGCGGCCGGTCTCGGCGAGTGAGAGCGTGAGCGCCCCGGTGAGGAAGTTGTAGCCCCAGAAGACATCCTCGGGGGCGGCGCCGGGGAGGGACTCCATCAGCGCGCCGATGAACTCGCGCACCGTCGCATTGAAGGTCTTGCTCATCAGGCGCCGGCCCCACTCCGGGGAATTGTTGACCCAGGCGAGGAGCGAGAAGTAGCTGTGCCAGCCCGGGCCCGCGTGGGCCAGGAAATCGAGGATCGGATCGAAGAAGGCGCCGATCACCGCCTCGGTGCTCGCCGGCCGCGGGGCGGCCGCCCGGCGCACCTCGGTGAGGCGGCGCAGCCGCTCCTCGTTCAGCACCGCGCCGCGGCGCTCGAGCACGGCGGCGAAGAGCGGCTTCTTGCCGCCGAAATGATAATTGACCAGCGCCAGGTCGACCCCCGCCTCGCCCGTGATCTCGCGCAGCGAGGTGCCGTGAAAGCCCCGGCGGGCGAACCGCTTCTCGGCGGCATCCAGAAGCTTCTCTTTGGTGCTGCGCTTTGCTCGGGCCATCGATCCCCCTCTTTGGAAAGGCCATTCTAGCCGCACGGCGGCCCGCCCCGGGGGTTTCGGCGCGCCGGTCCCGCGCGCCCCCGCCGCCGCGTTGCGCCGTCCGCGCCCGCCCCCTCCTGCCGCCCCGTTGCAGTTCAACGATCGTTGCAATAGACTTCAACGGTCGTTCAATAACTGGCAACCGCGAACGGCGCATCAACGACTGTCGGGTCACAGGGGGCTCAGTCATGTCGAACAGACTCTCAATCGCATTCTTCGTCGCGTGCACTCTGCTCGCCGCCGGCGCGGCCGCGGCGCAGGACGCCGCGAATTCCGCTGCCGGGTCCGATGCCGCGGCGGCGCCGCCCGAGCTGCAGGAGATCGTGGTGACCGCGCGGCACCGCAGGGAGAACCTGCAGAACGTGCCGCTCACCGACACCGCGGTGACGGCGAAGTCGATCCAGACGTGGGACATCACCAATCTCGCGGATCTCAACGGCTTCGTGCCCAACGTCAAGATCTCCCAGGACCGGGCGACGAGCAGCACCATCAACGTCTACATCCGCGGCGTCGGCCAGAGCGATCCGCTCTGGGGCTTCGACCCGGCGGTGGGCGTCTACATCGATGATGTCTATCTCGCCCGGCCGCAGGCGGCGCTCCTCGACGTTCTCGACGTCCAGCGGCTCGAGGTCCTCTCAGGCCCCCAGGGCACGCTCTACGGCAAGAACACCATCGCCGGGGCGATCAAGTACATCACCCGCGACATCGTCGGCCCGACCTGGCTCACCGCGTCCGTGACCGGGGGCAACTACGGGCAGCACGACTTCAAGCTCGACTTCTCGACCCCGGTGATCGACCACCACGTCTATTTCGGCGTCTCGGTGGGAGAGCTCAGGCACGGCGGCTACGGCCGAGTGCTCGCCCAGCCCGGCCAGGCGCCGAGCCCGCAGAACTTCATCGGCGAGGCGGTCTCGAACAAGAACGTGTTCGCCGGCCGCGCGAACCTCACCCTCCTCTGGGGCGAGAGCTCGAAGCTGGTGCTCGTGGCCGACGACATCCTGGACGACTCCAACGCCTCGGGCGGCCAGCGGCTCAACAATTATCTGGTGCCGCAGCTGTCGAACCCGTTCGACGTGTACAACGACATGCCGGTCGGCAAGGACTATTTCCATCGCAGCGGCTTCTCCGGCACCTACAGCCAGAAGCTCACCGACCATCTCGACCTGAAGCTCATCGGCGCCTACTACGAAGGCCACGGCCAGCAGTTCATCAACTTCTCGCAGACCGACCAGAACCTCTTCGAGGTGCCGGCCCGCTACCAGGACCAGCAGACCTCCGGCGAGGGCCGCATCAACTTCACCTACAGCCGGGTCAAGGGCGTCGCGGGCGTCTTCTTCATGAACAGCACCGCCTGCGGCGACTACAACGCCTCCATCGGCACGCTCAACCTGCTCGGCATCCCGGCGTTCGACCTCTACATCACGGAGCTCGTGCAGGGCTGCGTGCACACCAAGAGCTACGCCGTCTACGGCGATACGTCGTGGAAGCTGACGGACAAGCTCGACCTCGATACCGGCATCCGCTGGAACGAGGACCGCAAGACCGCGCGCGTGTATCAGGCCGACTACGGCAGCTTCGCGCCCAATCAGCTCTTTCCGGGCCAGACCTTCTTCGATCCGGGCGCCGTGCCGGCGGGCTTCTTCCCCGACCCGGGCGTCGTGACGAACTACACCCGCGAGAAGCCCTTCGTCAACATCACCCCGAGGCTCGGCTTCGACTACCATTTCACGCCGAGCATCATGGGCTACGTCATGTACAGCCGCGGCTTCCTGAGCGGCGGCTTCGACATGCGCGGCAACGCGGCGGTGTTCCCCGGCACGGAGAACGGCTACAACTCCGAAGTCGCGAACAACTACGAGGCGGGCCTGAAGTCCACCTGGCTCGACGACACCCTGCTCCTCAACCTCACCGCGTTCTACGATCCCTACACGGACGCGCAGATCGGGGTGCAGCAGTTCGTGCAGTACGCCGGGACGCCGACCAACCTCACCGCGGTGCTGAATGCGGGCAAGCAGATCAACCAGGGCGTGGAGCTGGAATCGGCCTGGCGCGGCAGCCGCTCGCTCACGCTCGGGCTCAACGCCGGCTATCTCGACTCCTACTACCAGGACTACCTGATTCCCTGCAATGTCTTCACGGCGGCGCCGGGCTGCGGCGCCAGCGTCACGGCGGTCAACGTCGCGGACGAGAACCGTCCGCTCAACGCGCCCCACTGGACGGTCGCGGGCACCGCCGCCTACACGTGGTACCTGGATCGCGGCTCGATCCTTGCTCGCCTCGGCTACGCCTGGCGCAGCTTCACCAAGGTCGCCAATACGACGCCCAGCGTTACCGATCAGCCGGCGTATGGCCTGCTCAATGCCGGTCTCGCCTTCACGAGCGCGGGCGGCCACTGGCGCTTCGCGCTCAATGGCAAGAACCTGACGGATCGGCTGTACCGGGTGGCGGGCTACGATTTCGGCGGCCCGCCGATCGGGCCGGCCAACTCCTTCATCGGCGGCGTGAGCCAGATCGGATTCTACGGGCCGCCGCGAACCTATTCCGCGACGGTGACCTACCATTACTAGCGGGACCGTAAGCCCGATGCGGCTCAAGGATCAGGTGGCCCTGGTCACCGGCGCGGCGAGCGGCATCGGGCTCGAGGTCGCGCGGACCTTCATACGGGAGGGCGCGAGAGTGGCGCTCGCCGATCTCGACGGGGCCGCGGCCGCAAGAGCTGCGCAGGAGCTGGCTGGCGGCGCGGGACGGGCGCTAGCCGTCACCATGGACGTCACCCGCGAGGATGAGGTCGATGCGGGTATCGCGCTCGCGGTCGATGCGCTCGGGCGCCTCGACATCCTGGTCTGCAATGCCGGCATCCAGGTCATCTCGCCGCTCGAGGCACTGTCGCTCGCCGACTGGCATCGGGTGCTCGCCGTGCACCTCGATGGCGCCTTTCTGGCCACCCGCGCGGCGCTGCGCCACATGTACGCCAAAGGCCGCGGCAGCATCATCTACATGGGCTCGGTGCACTCGAGGGAGGCATCGCTCCTGAAGGCGCCATACGTCGCCGCCAAGCACGGACTCCTCGGTCTTGCGCGGGTGGTCGCTAAGGAAGGCGCCCGGCACGGCGTGCGGGCCAACGTCATCTGCCCGGGTTTCGTGCGCACGCCCCTGGTCGAGCGGCAGATCCCGGAGCAGGCGCAGGCCCTCGGCCTCTGCGAGGACGAGGTCGTCCGCACCGTCATGCTGAAGGAGACCGTGGACGGCGAATTCACCACGGTCCAGGACGTCGCCGAGGCCGCCCTCTTCTTCGCTTCCTTCGAGTCCGCCGCCCTCACCGGCCAATCGCTCGTGGTCAGCCACGGCTGGTCCATGCAATGAAGTTGGCGTAGCCTTTGCGGCTTTGCACGGCGAGGCGCGGTTTCGCGCCACGGGCCGGAAAGGCAGCAGGGGCCGAATGTGGAAGTCGATCGTCGCGATTTGTGTGGGCGCGAGCGTCGGGGCGCTCCTGCGCTGGTGGCTCGGTAACCGGCTGAACGCGATTTTTCCGCTGCTGCCGCCCGGCACCCTGGCCGCGAACATCATCGGCGCCTACGTGATCGGCGCCGCGATCGCCTTCTTCGCCGGCCTCCCGGCGCTGCCGGCGGAATGGCGGCTCATCGTCATCACCGGCTTCTGCGGCGGCCTCACCACATTTTCGACGTTCTCGGCCGAGGTCGTGGGGCTGCTGCAGCAGGGACAGGCCCGCTGGGCGCTCATCGAGGTGGCCACCCACGTGGCCGCCTCGCTCCTCATGACCTTCGCCGGGATGGCGACGGTCCTCTGGGTAAGGGGTATCGCGAGCTGAGCGTCAGCGCCTCACGGCGCGATGCCGTCAGGCCGTCGCTCTCTTCACCTGAGCCTCGGCCGCGGCCGTATCCGGATACAAGAACCAGTCCACACACCCGAACTCCTGCGACGGATCGATCGGCGGCAGGGCCTGCCTGGAGCGACCGCGGGCGGTGCCGGCGGTCGGCGAGTCGCCGGCCACGGGCGGGGTGCGACGGCGGCTGTCTTGAGCCGCAAAAGTACGCTGCTGCGTCTGCGGTAATGATGTCATCTGGAATCCACTCCGGTTGCAGACTGCGAGGATAGACGCCGAATGTGACAACCCGGTGATCATGCTCCCCGGCCGCGGCGAATGACAAGCCCGGAAGCGCACCCAGGCTTCATCAAACCTTCAGCGTCGCCGTTCGCCAACACCTCCCCGCCCGCGGAATGGTTCTTGCGGAGGCTCGAGCTGGATAGCGATCCGGAGCCTGTAGTCGACGATGAGAATCAGCATTTTCGGCCTGGGATATGTGGGAGCGGTATCAGCGGCCTGCCTCGCCGAGCGCGGCCATGCGGTGACGGGCGTCGACCCGAACACCGAGAAGGTGCAGCTCATCAACTCAGGACGCTCGCCGGTGGTGGAGGCGGAGCTCGCGGAGCTGACGCGCGCCGCGGTGTCGGCGCAGCGCCTGCGCGCCACCACCGATCCGCTCGAGGCGGTGCTCGAGTCGGAAGTCACCTTCGTCTGCGTGCCGACGCCGAGCCAGACCAACGGTAACCTCGACTTCCGCTACATCGAGAGGGTCTGCGCCGAGATCGGCGCGGCGCTGCGGCAGAAGCGGGACTTTCACGTGGTGGTCGTGCGCTCCACCATCCTGCCGGGAACGCTGAAGACCCTGGCCATACCGGCGCTCGAGCGCGCGAGCGGCCGGCGGGCCGGTGAGGACTTCGGCGTCTGCCACAACCCGGAATTCCTGCGCGAGAGCACGGCGGTGGCCGATTTCCGCAACCCGCCGAAGACGGTGATCGGCACCACCGACCCGCGCTCCGGCGACATCGTGCAGAGCCTCTACGAGGGCATTGCCGGTCCGGTGATCCGCTGTCCGATCGAAGTCGCCGAGATGGTGAAGTACGCCGACAACAGCTGGCACGCCACCAAGGTCACCTTCGCCAACGAGGTCGGCAAGATCTGCAAGAGCCTGGGCGTCGACAGCCACGCGGTCATGGACATCTTCTGCAAGGACGCGAAGCTGAATCTCTCCTCTTATTATCTGACGCCGGGATTCGCCTTCGGCGGCTCCTGCCTGCCGAAGGACCTGCGCGCCATCACCTACCACGCGCGCAGCCACGACGTGTCAACGCCGCTGCTCAACTCGCTGATGTTCTCCAACCGCGAGCAGGTCGAGCAGGGCATCGCCATGGTGATGGCGGCGCGGCGCAGGAAAGTCGGCCTGCTCGGCTTCAGCTTCAAGGCCGGGACCGACGACCTGCGCGAGAGCCCGCTCGTCGAGGTGATCGAGCGCCTGATCGGCAAGGGCTTCGATCTGCGGCTCTACGACCGCAACGTCAATATCGCCAAGCTCACGGGCGCCAACCGTGAGTACATCATGAAGAGCATCCCGCACATCGAGCGGCTCATGGTCACCTCGGTCGAGGAGGTGCTCGATCACGCGGACGTGATCGTCATCGGCAACCGCGGCGAGGAATTCACCGCGCTCGCCGAGCGACTGCGCCCCGATCAGCTCGTGATCGACTTCGTGCGCATCCGGCAGATCGAGGAGCGTCATGCCAACTACACCGGTATCTGCTGGTAAGCGGGTCCTCATCATCGTGCAGAACCTGCCCGTCCCCTTCGACAGGCGGGTCTGGCAGGAGGCGACCGCGCTGCGGGCCCACGGCTACGAGGTCGCGGTGATCTGCCCGGCGGCCCGCGGCTACACGGCGCGCTACGAGTGCCTGCAGGGAATCCACATCTACCGCCATCCGCTGCCGCTCGAGGCGCGGGGAGCCTGGGGCTACGTGCTCGAGTACGCCTCCTCCCTCTTCTGGGAGCTGCTGCTCTCCCTCAAGGTGCTGCGCCGCCACGGCTTCGATGCCATCCACGCCTGCAATCCGCCCGACAACATCTTTCTCATCGGCGCCCTCTTCAAGCTCTTCGCCGGCAAGCGCTTCCTCTTCGATCACCACGACATCAACCCCGAGCTCTACGAGGCGAAGTTCGGGCGCCGCGGCTTCCTTTACCGGCTGGTGCGCCTCTCGGAGCGGCTGACGTTCCTCGTGGCCGACATCTCCATCGCCACCAACGAGAGCTACCGGCGGATCGCGCTCGAGCGCGGACGCATGCCGCCGCAGAAGGTGTTCGTGGTGCGCTCGGGACCGAGCCTCGAGCGGCTGCGGATCCTGCCGCCCGTGCCGCGGCTGAAGCGCGGCCGCAGGTTCCTCGTGGGCTACGTGGGGGTGATGGGCGCGCAGGAAGGCATCCCGTATCTGCTCGAGGCGGCGCGCCACATCGTGCGCGACCTCGGGCGCGAGGACGTCCAGTTCGTGCTGGTGGGCGGCGGCCCGGCGCTCGCTGAGATGCGGCGGCTCAACTCGCAGATGCGGCTCGACCCTTACGTCGAATTCCTCGGCCGCGTGCCCGACTGCACGCTGCTCGAGGTGCTCAACACCGCGGACGTGTGCGTCAACTGCGACGAAGTCAACCCGATGAACGACAAGTCCACCATGAACAAGATCATGGAGTACATGGCGCTCGCCAAGCCCATCGTGCAATTCGAGCTCACCGAGGGCCGCTTCTCCGCCCGCGAGGCCTCCCTCTACGCGCGGCCGAACGATGCCCGGGACTTCGCCGACAGGATCGTGGAGCTGCTCGAGGATCCCGAGCGGCGCGAGCGGATGGGCCGGTTCGGACGCCACCGGGTGGAGCGCCAGCTCGCCTGGGAATACGAGGCGCCGAAGCTCCTCGCCGCCTACGAGGCGCTGTTCGTCAAGGCGCCGGCCGGCGGCGGATCGCCAGCCTCGACCGAAGTCGGGTTTCCCCACGGATACGGCCCGAGAAGACCGCGGTCGTCGCCGGAGTCCTGAGGTCGAAGCCGCTCGATGCCCAGCCGAGCGGGCGCGCGCCGCCCTGCGGCATCCGTCCGCGCCCGAGCGTCACCGCGAGGGCCTCGGGAGGCTCGATCTCGACACCCAGGCCGTCGCGCTCGGCCGTGATCCGCCCGCCCTCGCAGACGACCTGACATTCCGGCGCGAAGTGCCAGAAGATCTCGGCGAAGTGCTCGCCGGTGCAGAGGAGCTCGTCGCAGACCTCGAGCGCCGCGCCCGGCGTGTCGTAGCGCCAGGTCCGCCGGTGCGTGACCGGGTCGGCGAGCCGCCGGTAGCCGTCGTGGTGCGCGACCAGCCTCTGCAGGGCCGGTGCGCAGATGAACTGGTCCACGGTCGCCTGCGCGTGCCGCAGCCAGAGGAAGGGGCCGGCGAAGAGCGACTGATCCTCACGGTCCACCATGACGGTGTTGTGGGCGGAGGTGCCGCGGAAATAGCGGCGCCAGGCGCCCTCGGTGTGGTAGGCGAAGGTGCCGGGGTCGATGAGGAAGGGCCGGCCGGCGACGGTCAGCGTGAATGCGAGCGCATCGGCGTGGCCGTGCGCGGCGATGGAAAGATAGCCGAGCGCGCCCGCGTCGGCCACGATCCTGACTTCCTCCGGCGTCTCGAGCTCATCGCCCAGGATGTAGTAGCCCGCGCGCGGGAACGAGCGGCGCACCGGCAGCCGCGCCGCCGCGGCGTCGAGCGCCTCGAACCGCGCCGCCGCGGCATCGCCGAGGAGCCAGCGGGTCTTCTCGTCGAGCCCGCCGGCCTTCAGGCGAAACTCCGGGCGGTGAAACAGCACGGCCCCGGTCGCGAGCAGCGAGCGATAGACCCCGGGCCAGGGCACGGCGCCCCCCGCCGGCACCAGGCGCGTGAGCACGCCCTGGTCCGCATCCCCGATCGCGGGCACGCCGCCGCTCACGTCCATGATGCTCGCCAGGAAATCGAGCATGGACTCGAGCGCGCCCCAGTACTCGGCATCGAAGTCGCAGCCGTTGGCGCGGCCGAAGAGCCCGGCCAGGGCCAGCATGTCGGCCACGGCGTGGTGGTACCAGACCGCCTGCTCCTTGTTGACGCCGTCCTCGAAGGTCTGCAGCAGCGCCTCGCGGGCGAGCTCCGCGCGGGCCTGGCTGCGCCAGCGCGCGCTCTCGGGCCACTGGGGCCAGGTGAGGGCGGCGATGAAAAGTCCGGTCGCCTCCCCGAGAAGGTGATTGTTGGCGGAGGAGTGGCGGGAGAAGTGCCGGGCGATGAAGTGACAGTGCCGGTAGATGCTCTCGAGCCAGCGGCGGCGAAAGCCCTGGTCCTCTCCTCGGCCCTCCTCGCCGGCGAACACCGCCGCGCCGTCGCCGCCGAGGAGCTGCCAGGCGAGCGCCCAGTTGACCAGGCGGATGGCGTGCTCGAGGCTCGCGCACCAGTTGACCCCGCGCGGATAGGGACATTGCTCGAGCCAGGACTCGACGAGGACGCGCGCGCCGCGCGCGTAGCGCTCATCCGCCGTCAGGTGCCACGCCTGCGCGAGCGTGACCAGCTCGAGGTGGCGGTTGATCTCCCACAGGTACTTGATGTCGCCGACCCGCGCCGGATCGCGGTAGTCGAGCGCGACGCCGAACTCGAGCGGCGCCTCGATGCCCGTCTTGGGATCGACGTTCCAACGGGGCGGAAAGCCGAGGCGGACATCCTGCAGCGCGAAGACATCGAAGCGGCCGTCGAGGATCCGGTCCGCCGCCTCCGTGTAGCGCGCCGTCTGAAATCCGCGCGGCAGCGGCGACACCCACGGCCGGCCGCTCACTCCCACCGGCTCCGAGGGATGCGCGAGGCCGACGCCGGCGCGCTCGATGTCCGCCTGGACCCTGCGCCGCAGCCGGAAGCCGACCTCGGCCGGACTCATGGCCCGCAGCCGGCTCAGTGTCCATCGCAGCCGGCCCGGGGCCGCTGCGGAGGAGGTCTCGCCGATGTCGTCCCGCGTGGCCGCCATCGCGAGACAACGGTCCGGGCAGGCTTCAGGTTCCGGCTAGCTACGAGGCGCTGGATCCGGGCTCCTGCCCGGCCCAGCGCCGTCTCGGCCACCTGCGGCGGCCGGGCACATCCCTGTGCCTGGGTCACCACTCAGTGTCCCGCGCGGGCGGCCGACTTGCCGAAGAAGGCCTGGGCGGCGGCCGCGAACTCCGCCGAGCGCAGCCGCGCGGCGAACTGGCGCAGCTCCTCCTGCATGTGCGCCGACACCTCGGCGCTCTGGGCGGAGCGCATCAGGCGCTTGGTGGCGCGCACGGCGCCGGGCGGCTGGCAGGCGGCGGCTTCGGCGAGCGTGCGCGCCTGCTCCATCAGCTCCTCATCGTCCACCACGCGGTTGACGAGCCCCCACTCCCGCGCCGTGGCCGCATGGAGCGGCTCGCCGAGGAAGAACATCTCCGCGGCGCGCTGATGGCCGATGAGCCGCGGCAGCAGGAGCGTGCTCGCCGCCTCGGGGACGACTCCGAGCTGCACGAAGGGCGTGATGATCCGGGTGCTGCGCTGCGCGGCCACCACCAGGTCGCAATGCAGCAGCAGCGTCGCCCCGATCCCGACGGTCGGACCGTGGATGGCGGCGATGAGGATCTTGCCGAACCCGCTCAAGGTCTCAAGGAAGCGCGAGATCACGTGCTCGCCGCCGATCACCTCGGGCGCATCGAGGAAGTCCTTCAGATCGTTGCCGCCGGTGAAGCAGCCGCCCTCGCCGCTCAGGAGGAGCACGCGGATCTCATCGTCCCGCTCGGCCTGCGCGAACGCCTCGATCAGGGCCTCATACATAAGAGAGGTGAGCGCATTGCGCTTCTCGGGACGATTCAGGCGCACCTCGCACACGTGCCCGCGCCGCGAGACCAGAACTTGCTCGGAGGGGTCAATAGTCATATTATATGACCTCGAATCGCCGCTTCACCAGCGCATCATAGCGGGGTTACACCGCCCCATGAACGCACACGCCCACTACCGTTCCTCGCGCCAGTCGCGCCCGATGCCGCGCCTGAGCCGCCTCGCGCTCGAGCGCGCGAAGTCCAGCCACGACCAGATCGCGGCCATTCTCGGCACGGAGCTGCTCAAGGGCGCCTACGTCCCCGGCAGCAACATGCCCCCGGAGCCGCAGCTCATCGAGCGCTTCCAGGTCTCGCGCACGGTGATGCGCGAGGTGATGAAGACGCTCGCCGCCAAGGGCTTCGTGATCTCGAAGACCAAGGTCGGCACGCGTGTGCGCGACCCGGTCTACTGGAACTACTTCGATGCCGACGTGCTCGCCTGGCGGGTGCGGCTCGGGCTCGACGACGAGTTCATGAAGAGCCTGACCGAGGTGCGCCGCGCGCTCGAGCCCGCCGCCGCGGCCCTGGCCGCGCAGCGCCGCGCTCCCGCGGACATCGCCCGTCTGCGCGAATGCGTGCGGCAGATGGCGCGCACCGACCACACCCGCCAGAGCTTCGCCGAGGCGGATCTCGACTTCCATCTCGCCATCGGCAGCGCCTCGGGCAACCCGCTCATGCGCTCCATGGCGAGCGTCATCGAGACGGCGCT
>DAHUXV010000123.1 GCA_027306985.1 Gammaproteobacteria bacterium
GCGGCTGGTGGGGCGAGAACCCGCCCTACCACACGCCGGTGTTCGTGCTCACTCATCACGCCCGGGAGCCGCTCGAGATGGCGGGAGGCACGACATTCCATTTCGTGACCGACGGCATCGAATCCGCGTTGCATCAGGCGAGGTCGGCCGCCAACGGCAGGGACGTTCGTCTCGGCGGCGGCGTTCACACCGTCCGCGAGTATCTCGAGGCACGGCTCATCGACGAGCTGCATCTGGTCGTCTCACCGGTGCTGCTCGGCTCAGGCGAGGCCTTCTTTGCCGGGATCGACCTCCCCCTCCTCGGTTATCGGTGCGTCGGCCGCGTGCCGGGTGTCAGGGCCATGCACGTCGTAATCAAGAAATAACGGGACTCGACGCGCCGCTCGCCGACTGCGCCCGCCCGGCGCATCGATTCAAACCTTGATCCGGGGAAGCCATAGCGCTACCGTGACGTGAGCAGGGGGGATGCAGACACCCGCCCCAAGGGCCGAAGAATGAGAACGAGGCGGGAGAGTCGGGATCCCAGGGATACGGCCGCAGTCTGGCGGCCATCGTCGGCAAGGCTGGCGCGCGTAGCGCCTCTCGGCGTGACCCTTTGCATGCTCGCGGCATGCGGCGGCGGGGGCGGCAGCGGATCGGGCAACGCCAGCCGGAGTCAGAGTGGCGGCGGCAATCCCCCCGCGACGATATCGGTAACGCCCGGCGCGGTATCCATCAGCGCGCTGACGACCGATCCCGCCCCTTCGGCCACCGTTCAGGTCGGAATCGACGCCAGCTCCGGGTCGTACTATGTCGAGGGCTCCGCGACCGGCGTTGGAATAGCCTCGGTGAGCGAATCCCAGGACGGGGCGTATGCGGACATCGTTCTCGCCTTCAAATCCCCGGCATCGCTGGGACCCGGCACCTACCGTGACACGCTGACGGTCGACGGCTGTTACGACCAGGCGTGCACCGAGCAGGTCTCCAACAGCCCCCAGCAGGTGCCCGTCCGCTACACGGTATCGTTACCCGGCCCCCAGGTCGGCGCGCTCTATCCGACCGGCGCCGCGGCCGGAAGCTCGGGATTCACTCTGCAGGTCGACGGCAGCGGTTTCACGGCCCAGTCGGCCGTGCAGTGGAACGGCAGCCCGACCCAAACCGCCTATGTATCTCCTACCGAGATCACCGCGCAGATCACGGCCGCCGATATCGCGCTTCCGGGCAACTACGCAATCACGGTCTCCAACCAGATTTCCGGAATGGCGTTGTCGAATTCGGTGAATTTCAACGTGGCGGGCGCGTCCGTCAACGCACTGAGCCCGGGCTCCGCGACGGCCGATGCCCCCGGATTCACGATGACCGTGAGCGGGAGCAACTTCACGCCGAGCTCCGTGGTCGAGTGGCAGGGCACTCCACTGACGACGACGTACAGCTCGCCCAATGTCCTCACCGCGCAGGTGACGACGGCCGATCTGGCGACGGCGGGGAGCATACCCGTCACGGTCGCGGTCTCCGCCGGGAGTCAGGCCGTCTCCGCGCCACACTCGTTCGTGGTACAGCCCCTGGCGGCGCTCTCGATCGGTTCGATTTCCCCGTCAACGGTGTACGCAGGCGCCCCTGCGTTCTACCTTACAGTGCTCGGGCAGGGCTTCACCGCCTCCTCGGCCGTCCAGTGGAACAACGGCTCGAGAACGACGACCTATGTCTCGACCGACGAGTTGCTCGCGCAGATCCAAGCCAGCGACATCGCGAGCGCCGGGATGGTATCCATCGCCGTGCAGAACCCGGCCACGGAGGGCGGGACCTCGGGCGCGCAGACGCTCACCGTCGCGCCGCCGCTGAAGGATGCGGTGGCTTTCCAGATGAACCCGCAACACTCGGGCGCCGTCAGCTTCAACTCGGTCACGCTCCCTCCGATCAGCACCTGGACCAGCGCGGATCTCGGCGGCACGCCTTCTTACGCGCTGATCGCCAACGGCAAGGTCTACCTGACCGTGTCGGCACCCAGCGGCAACGAGCTGATCGCGCTCGATCAATCCACCGGAGCCGTCGCCTGGGGACCGGTCTCGGTTGCGGGCGCCACCGCCAATGCCGCCTACGATGGCGGCTCGGTATTCGTGCTGAGCGCTCCGTCGTTCGGCGCGGCGCAAATCCAGGCCTACGACGGCAATTCAGGTGCGCTCAAGTGGAGCACACTACTGACGGGCCAGTACGGATTCTCGTCGGCTCCGACCGCCGCGGACGGATTCGTCTACGCCGCCGGGGCGGGCTCGGGCGGAACTCTCTACGCGGTACCGGAATCTGGCGGCGGCATCGCCTGGACGCGGGCAGTCAACAATGGCGACGACAGCGCGCCGGCCGTGACCGCGGACGGAGTGTACGTGGCCTATCCCTGTTGGACGTACGACTTCCGGCCGGCCACCGGAGAGTCGATATGGCTGAGCGACACCGGCTGCGATGGCGGCGGCGGTGGAACGCCGGTAGTGGCGAGCGGCGCGCTGTATGCGCCAAACGGCTTCGCGTCGTACAACGGAATGCTGTTCAATGCAGAAACCGGCGCCACCCTGGGCAACTATTCAGCCGACGATCCGCCGGCGATCGGTGCGCAGACGGGCTTCTTCCTGCAAAGCGGAACGTTGAACGCCATCACCCTGAGCTCCAATAAGATCGTGTGGAGCTTCGCGGGCGATGGCCATCTGACGACCTCGCCGATTCTGGTCGAGAGCCCGACCGGGAGCTACGTGCTCATCGGCTCCTCCTCGGGCATGCTCTACGGACTCGATGCCGCCGCCGGCGCCACCGTCTGGTCGGTGAACGTTGGCGCGTCATTCCCCGCCGGAGCCGGGTGGGGTACTGCCATGCCGCGATCCGGCCTCTCGGCGGGGGACGGCCTGCTGGTCGTCCCCGCGGGAACGAAGGTGATCGGCTACACGCTTTCGACCAATCCGTAGCCTCGCGGCCGCGCGGGGCTCGGGCCGCGCTTCCCTCGCGCGGTAAGATGGTGCGACCTCACGCGGGAGCGGATTATGTCAATCGTGCGCGGACTGCTCGATCGGGCGCTGCTCATCTGCGCCATCGTGGCGGGCGGCCTCGTGCCGGGCTTCATCGCCCAGTATCGCCAGCGGCTCGGCGGCCGGCTGGATCAGGCCCTGCTCGATCTCTCGCCCTGGCAGAAAATCGCCGATCAGTACTTTCACGGCGACCTCGGCAGCCTAATCCGGTACCACCTGGCCAGCCGGGACCCGACATTCCATGCGGAAGGGGCTGCAATCCGCTCGCTCGTGCAGAGCGTGCATCGGCTGCAGGCGCAGGCCGCGGCACTGCACGGGAATCTCTTCCAGCAGGCGGGCTATCTCGCGCTGCACATGGATCCGGGCATCGCCCACGCGACGCTGTCCGACTGGGTACCGACCTTCGGACTCTCCGCGGACGGGATCCTCTTCGCCCTCGCGTTCGCCGTCATCATCTGGCTGGTGTTCCAGGGCGCATGGTCGCTCACCGCCGCGGGCGGACGGCGGGTGTCGGCCCGCTTGCGCCGATCGCCGCCGCCGGCGGATCACGCTTCAGCGGGTTAACGTCTTCCCCTCCCCGAACGGAGGGGATTTCCGTCTACCGGAGGCCGACGTTCCGGCCCGAGACGAGGAGATTGATCGCAGAGTTGATGTCCCGGTCATGCCGAGCACCACAGCCGCTACAGCTCCAGTCCCTTACTACGAGGCCCTCTCGACCTTGTGGGCCGCCGCGTGCACCGCACGCGGAACAGACCTGCGTGGAGAATCGCTCGTCAACCTCGATGTACTCGGCCCCATGCCTCGTGGCTTTGTAGTGGAGCTGGGATCGAAGCTGCGACCAGCCGGCATCGAGCACGGACTTGGCCAGGCGGGTTCGGGCCAGTCCGCGGGAATTGACGTTGCCGACGCAGAGGCGCCGGTTCTCGCGCACGAGGCGCGTGGACAGCTCGTGCA
>DAHUXV010000130.1 GCA_027306985.1 Gammaproteobacteria bacterium
CAACGGGGAACGCCGGCGCGGCGCCCGGGCTTCCCGCCGCGAGGCCGTTGTCCTCGGGCCGCACCGGCCGGCCCGCGCCCGGCGCGACATCGGCGCGCGCCAGGATCCACTCCTCCCGCAGCCGCGGCAGTCCCCGCTCGATGTCGATGGTCACGGCCGGGTCGGTGTAGGGACCGGAGGAGTCGTAGACGGTGAGCGGCGGCTCGCCCGCGGACGGATGCAGCGCGATCTGCCGCATGGGCACGCGCAGCCCCGGATGGATGCGCCCGGGCGCGAACACCTTGCGGGAGGCGGGCAGCGAGTCGGAGACGACGGTCAGCGGAACGGCGTTCATCGTGGATGCTCCTCGAGCGGTAGAACCGCGGAAGATCCAGCGAGCCGTCGTCAGAAAGCGGACGGAAAAGAACTTTCCTACGCCAGCATGAACTGGATCAGGTTCGAAGGGTCGCCCTGCCGCGCCATGCCGGCGCCACTGGCCTCTCAGCCCCTTGCCGGGGCTCCCCTAGTTTCTGCTGGGCGGGACCATAGTCCACGGGGGTGCGGGGGTCAAGAAGGCGCACCTTGGACGGGAGCGGATCGGTAAGAACTGCAATCGGGAGGGCAATCTTTGCAAGACGCACCCTCCGAGAACGCCGGCAGCGCGATGGCCGCCGGCACTTGGGGTCCCGGGGGGCGGGACCGATGGGGACGACTAGGACCTCGATTCGCGATGCTCCGCGCCTCCTCCGTGACTCGCCTGCCCGCCCTTGCGGCCAGCCTCGGCGGCGAGCTCCGGATTCTGCGAGAAGCTGCGCTTCTCATCCGGCACGCTCTGCCCGCCTTTGCGGCCGGCGGTGGCGGCAAGCTCGCGATTTTGCGAGAAACTGCGCTTCGAGCCGGGGACGCTCTGCCCGCCTTTACGGCCCGCCTCCGCCGCCAGGCGCCGATTCTGCGAGAAGCTGCGCTTCTCGTCCGGCACCGCCTTGCCGCCCATGCTGGCGATCTGGCGCTGCCGCTCGGCGTTCATGGAGGCGAAACCTCGATTGGACGTACGGCCCTCCGCTGTACGTCCTTCGTGACTTGATACCTGAGCCATCACTACTCTCCTCACACAAGCTGGTTTGGGGCTCGCAGGCGAACACAGCGGCAGCAATCGATGTGCGCCCCGAGGACTTGCAGACAATCCCGCCCAGCGAGCAGTAGGAACCCAGCAAGAGCCATGCCGGCCGCAAGCCCGCTCCAGTTGGGACCGGCGCGGGGGGCTCCGGTTCCTCCAACCCGGGTTGGATCGGTCAGGGCTTCTTCGTAGAGGGATCGGGGTGGGCCGCGGCCAGCTGGCGATCGATCCCCGAGATCTCCCGCTCGAGGATCGTCTTGACGCTGGCGGGCGGATTGAGGGCGAGGAGCTTGGTGAAGCGCGCGCGCGCGAGCGGCAGCTGCCCCGCGCGCATGGCGGCGGCCGCCCCGAAGAAGAGCGCCTGCGGGTCGGTCGGGTCGATGGCGAGCGCCTGCTCGATGAGCCGGCCGGCCTGGCCATCGAGCTCGGTATCGTTGATCAGCGTGAGGGCCTCCGCCTCACCCACGAGCGCCGGGGCGCTGCGGCCTCCCGCGGCCTCATCGGCCCTGCGGTAGGCGCGCACCGCCAGGGGATACTCCTCCAGCACCACGTAGGAGCGCCCCAGCATGAGCCAGCCGTCGACGTTGTCGGGGTGGTCATTGAGCTCGTGGACCAGCCGCTCGACCATGCCCTCGGGCGAGGCGATGCCCGGGGACTTGGCCCACGACCAGTTGCTCCAGGCGGGATAGAGCGCCGCCGAGCCGATGACCAACACGCCGGCCGCGCCGAGCGCGGCCCAGGGGGCCCGCGCCTGCGAAGGCACGGGCTTGAGCAGCGGCACGGCGATCACGGCCACGCAGATCGCGGCGAGCACCGCGGCGAGTACGATGAATAGGATCATCCGCTAAGCATCCGTCAGGTCTTCGTCTTGCGGGTCGGTGGCGGCGAGCGCCGCGCGCTTGCGGATGATCCCGAGCGCCACGATCACCCCGAGGAGGAGCACCGCGCCCGGAGTCAGCCACAGCCAGGCGGTCTTCAGCACGAAAGGCGGCTTGAAGAGGATGAAGTAGCCGTAGCGCGAGACCATGAAGTCGCGGATCTGCCGGTCCGATTTGCCCGCGAGCAACATGTCGCGGATCTGCCGGCGCATGTCGGCCGCGAGGCTCACCGGCGAGTCGGCGAGCGACTCGTCCTGACACTGCATGCAGCGGAACCCGCGGATGAGCGTGAGGTATCGCGCCTCGAGCTGCGGCGTCGGCATCTGCGTGTACGCGATCGCATGGGCCGAGGTGGCGCCGAGCAGCAGTGCGGCCATGAGGACGGCGACGAGGAGATAGCCGGCGCGGGAGGTCATGAGGAGCTCGAGGCGCCAGCCGCCGCCGGGGCGAGCGGCAGGCGCGGCAGGATGTCGCGCTGCCAGGCACGCTCGGTGATCGGGCCGATGTACTTGTAGACCACGATGCCCTGCGGGCTCACGAGGAAGGTCTCGGGCGCACCGTAGACGCCCCACATGATCGCCTCGCTTCCATCGTGGTCGACCGCGACGGTCTGGTAGGGGTCGCCCTCCTTCTTCAGGTACTCGCGCGCCACGCTCGGGTCGTCCCGCCAGTCGAGGCCCACGAGCGGCACGACACCCGCCTGCTTGATCTTAAGGAGCATGGCCTGCTCCATGCGGCAGGAGATGCACCAGGTGCCCCAGACGTTGAAGAGATACCAGTGCCCGCGAAGCTGCGCGGAGCTGACTTTCTGCCCGGGATCGGTGAGGCTCGGCAGCGAGAAGCTCGGCGCCGGCTTGCCGATGAGCGGCGAGGGAATGAGGTCCTTGTCCGGGGAGTCCTTGATGCCGATGGCGAGCACGACCACCAGCACGCCGAAGAGCGCGAGCGGAATGGCGAAGCGCAGCGAGGAGCGGCTCATCCGGCCTCACTCCCGCTGACCGCGCCGACCGGCGCGGGCGC
>DAHUXV010000143.1 GCA_027306985.1 Gammaproteobacteria bacterium
GCCGGCCAGCACCAGCGCGGCGAGCACACCGGTCAACAGGGCGTTGGCGCTGCGCGCGCTCAGCAACACCCGCCGCGGCGACATGCGATCGACGATGGCGCCGCCGACCAGCATGAATGCCGCGCGCGGCAACGCCATCACCGCCAGGACCAGACCGAGCTGCGCGGGGTTGCCGGTGAGCTGCAGCACCAGCCACGGCAAGGCGACCAGCGTGAACTGATCGCCGATGATCGAGACCGAGCTGCCGCAGAAGAGCAGGCGGAAATCGCGATGGGCAAAGGGCGAAGTGCCGCGCGGCCGGTCCATACTGCCTCCCCGAGCCGGCCGAGTTGCCGACAGGAGCCCGTAGCCTACGCGAAATCCCCGTTCCATTGCGAATGACGCGCGGCACGGCTACCCTGTCAACAGGCGCATCGCCTCCTGACGAGATTCGCCGATGCATCCGGGCCGATACGACGACCGCTCGCACGCACGACCTGCCGCGGACTTTCGCGCGCGAGCGGCTCGATGTCTGCCGCTCCTTCCCGCTGCCGTCTCGAGCATCCCAACGCTGTTCGAGCATGACAAGGCCGCTGCGCACGGGCTCAGCGCCTGGGACCGTGCCCTGCTCTACGCGCTCTACCATACGTCTCAGGATATCGGCCCGGGTGAGCTCCTGCAGGTCTCGCGCATCAGGGAAAGCATGGTCTCGCAGATCCTGTCGCCGGGCCGCAGGCGATGAGCGGCGTGCGCGAGAGGCTACGAGCGGCGAGCAGCGGCGCGGGCACGAGCGCCTGCCCGGTTGCGTACCGCATCCGGGGCCTGTGGCTCGTGAGCGCCGGCCACGCGCTCTTCGCGGCGACCCTGATCGGCGTCGGGGTCTCGGGTCTGATTGCCGGCCGCTTCATCTCGATCTGGCAGTCGGCTCCGCCCGGCGTGCCGGCGCGCGCGGCGCTGGCGTATCTCTGCGCGGGCCTGTCGCTCGTCTGCGGCATCGCTCTGCTCTTCGAGCGCTCCGCGGCCATGGCAGCCCGGGCGCTCTTCGTCTATCTGCTCTCGTGGCTCCTGCTCGTCAAAGGGTTCTATATCGCCGCCTCGCCCGCCGTCGAAGTGAGCTATCAGAGCGCCGGTGAGACCGCGGTGCTGGTGGCAGGCGCGTGGGTGCTCCAGGCGTGGTTCGCGGCGCGCTGGCACGAGCCCCGTCTGCGCTTCATGACGGGGGAGCCCGGCGTGCGGCTCGCGCGGGCGCTGTACGCGCTGGCGCTCATCGCCTTCGGCCTGTCGCACTTCGCCTATCTCGGCATGACCGCGCCGCTGGTGCCGTCCTGGCTTCCGGCGCACGAGTTCTGGGCGTATCTGACGGGCGGCGCCTACCTCGCGGCTGCCGCCGCGATGCTCACCGGCGTGTTCGCGCGCCTGGCGGCCGCGCTCTCGGCATTGCAGATGGGTCTCTTCACGCTGCTCGTGTGGGTCCCTCCCGTGATCACGGGTCACCCGTCCGCCGGCCAGTTGAGCGAGCTCGGCGTCTCGTGGGCGCTCACCGCGGCCGCCTGGGTCGTGGCCGACTCCTTCCGCGGGACGCCCTGGCTCGCCGTCGGCAGACGCTGACGCTCCACGGGGATCATCGGCTGAGGCACCGGCGGCGGGCGGCCGTCGCACCCGGCGGCACGTCACCAATCGATCACGCGCCAGTCACGGGCCCGTCACCTCGCACCGGTAGGGTTCGACCGCAATTCATTGCGTAACGGCACCCGCATTGCGATACCTGGCGAGACTGACCGAGCGGATCGACGAGCGCCTGTTCCGGACCCTGTACTCGAGATCCCTCGTCTACAACACCTGTTGGGAAGACCCCGCGGTCGATAGGCGAGCGCTCGGGCTCACGCGCGAGGACGTGGTGCTCGTCATCACCAGCGCCGGCTGCAACGCGCTCGATTACGCGCTGCTCGCGCCGCGCCGGATCCACGCGGTCGACGCCAACCCGCGCCAGACCGCGCTCCTCGAGCTGAAGCTCGCGGGCGTGCGCGCGCTCGAGTTCGACGATTTCTTCCGCCTGTTCGGCACGGGCCACCACCCTGACGTTCTCGCCCTGTATCAGCGCCGGCTGCGCGGCCAGCTCTCGCCGTTCGCCCGCGAGTATTGGGATCGCAACCAGGCGTGGTTCGCGAGCCGCCGGGGAAGCTTCTATTTCCACGGCCTCGCGGGGCTCGTGGCGTGCGGATTCAGGGCCTATCTCGCCGCCCGGCCGGCCCTTGCCGCCTGCATCTCGGCTCTCTTCGGCGCCGGCTCGCTCGATGAGCAGCGGGCGATCTACGCGCGCAGCGTGGCGCCTCTCATGTGGGGACCGGCCATGCGCTGGGCGCTCTCGCGTCAGCTCACCCTGAGCCTCCTCGGAGTCCCCCGCCCGCAGCGCCGCGAGATCGAGGCGCAGCATACCGGCGGAGTGGCGGCATACGTGCGCGATTCCCTGGAGTACGTGCTCTGCCAGCTGCCCCTGGCGACGAACTACTTCTGGCGGCTGTACCTGGAGGGGCGGTACACCCGCTCGTGCTGTCCGGAATACCTCAAGGCGCACAACTTCGCGCGCCTGAAGGCGGGCCTCGTCGATACCATCGTCCCGCACACGGCGACCGTCACGCAGTTCCTGCGCGGCACGAGCGAGCCGATCTCCAAGTTCATCCTGCTCGATCACATGGACTGGATGGCGAGTCACGACCCCGAGGCGCTCGCGCAGGAGTGGCACGAGATCCTCCGTCATGCCGCGCCCGCCGCGCGGCTGATCTTCCGCAGCGCTCATCGCCGCCCGCGCTACCTCGAGGCGGTGACGATCGGGGGCGCCAGCCTCATCGAGCGGTTGACCTTCCACGAGCTGATCGCGGAGGAGCTCTCGCGCGAGGACCGCGTCCATACCTACGCCGGCTTCCACATCTGCGATGTCGCCGCCTGAGCTGCTCGCCGACTCGCGCGTTCTGTGGCGGATGCTGCGCGGCCTGCCGCGGGGCGGCAGCGCCGCCGAGCGGCTGCAGGCTTTCTACGCCCCCCAGGCCCACCGCTACGATGCCTTCCGCAGCCGGCTGCTGCACGGCCGCGAGGAGCTGCTGCGGCGCCTCCCGGCGGCAGCCGGCGATGTCGTGATCGAGCTCGGCTGCGGCACCGGCGAGAACCTCGAGCGGCTCGGAGGGCGGATCGGCGGCCTGCGCCGCCTCGTGCTGGTCGACCTCTGCCCGGCGCTCCTCGAGCAGGCAAGGGCGCGCGCCGCCCGGCACTCCCACGTGGAGGTCATCGAGGCGGACATCGCCCGCTACCGGCCGCCCGAGCCGGCGGACTGCGTCTATCTCTCCTACGCGCTCACCATGGTGGAGGACTGGCGCGCCGTCATCGCCAACGCCGTGGCGATGTTGAAGCCGGGCGGCACGCTGGGTGTCGTGGACTTCTACGTGTCGCACGCGCGGCCGGCCGCCGGCCGCCTGCGCCATCCGGCGTGGGAGCGCTGGCTCTGGCGCCGGTGGTTCGCACACGACGGCGTGCGGCTCGATCCCAGCCACATGGCGCGGCTCGCGGCCGCCCTGCCGGACTGCCGGATCCTCGAGCGGCGGGGCCGGATCCCCTACCTGCCCGGGATGAGCGCGCCCTACTACCTTTTCATCGGGCGCAAGCGCGCTGAAGCCACAGTGAGAGAGCGGTCACGGTTCGGCGCGAGTTAGGTATTTTCCCCGATCGGCACCGAGCCCCGGCTCGCTTCCAATGGGCGGCTATGACCTTCACTATCTTCGCCGACCGCTACGGCCCGGCAGCCGAGTTGCCCGCACGCCGGCAGAGCTTCACGGCGGCATCCATCTCGCACACCGTCTCGGTCGACTGCCGGCATGGCATCGTGACACTCGCTCCGGAGGGCACCACGTTGCGAGTCGGCAGTGAATCGGACGAGTACGAGCGCATCCGCGTCGTCGATCGTTCCGCGGAACTGATCGGCACGATGATCTGCTCACCCGACGGCACCGTCAGGTGGCGGGCTTCGCAGGAGATCCTCGCCGGCGACCTCGGCAACGTGAACGCCGACCCGCTGCGCAATGCGCTCGCCTCGCGGGTGGCCTCGGGGTAGCCTCAGGCGAGCTCGCGCAACGCCCTGAAGGCCAGGTCGGCGGCGCGCCCATAGACCGCCGCCTGCCAGGCGGGGCTCTCGCTGAAGAACGCCTCGCGCATCTGCTGCTGGATGCGGGCGCGCAGCGCGGGATCGGCGCCGCCGCCCCGGGCATGGAGCCAGTGATCCGCGCGCAGCGCCGTCAACACCTCCAGGGTCGGCCGCGTGCCGAACTCGAGCCCGATGAAGGTCAGCTCCAGCCCTGGCCGTGCGCGCTCGACGCCCCGCGCCATCGTACCGGCCAGCCGCGCGGAGACCGACTCTCCCGCCGCCAGATCCTTGACGTCGGCGCCGTACCAGCGCACCGCGCGCTCGCGATCCGCGGGGCCGGCGCCGTCCAGAATGGGCTCGCCGTAGCCGCAGGGCCCGAGTCCCGTATGCAGGTCGATGACGCCCAACCGCCGCACGGTGCCCGGCACGACCTCGGTGAGGATCCGTGCCAGTGTCCTGGCGGACCAGGTCTCGCGCGTGCCCCCGTAGAACAACCCCGTGGGCCGCGTGTACTGACCGCTTGTTACCGCGGCCTGCAGGGCGGGCAGGCCATGAGTCTGGCCGAAAGCCATCAGCGCCGCGTCCGCCGCCCGGCGCGCCTCGCCGTCCCAGTCGGCGGGTATCAGCCAGTCGTGCAGCGCCTCATAAGCGGCCGAGGATGGCGGACGCCCGGAGAAATCGAGGAAGTTCCGGTTCAGATCGACACCCTCTTCGTTGACCCGCCGCAGCCAGGCGAAACCGAAGGGATTGAGCGCGTGCAGCAGCACCAGTGAGGTCGAGGCCGGCAGGGCCTCGTGCAGCCGATCCTCGAGCAGGCCCACCTGGCAGCCCGATCCGGCGAAGCCTTCGATGCCGTGGGTACCGCAGATCACGAGGAGCGCGCTCTGCGCTCCCGTGTTGCCGAGCCGCGCCACGTCGATGGCGAGCGCCTCGGCCGAGGGGCCGGCATGCTCCGGCAGCACGTAGCTGGTGAGCGTCGCGCCCGCGCGGCCCGCGGCGGACTGGAAGCGCCGGCGCGCGGCGGCGTAATCGCGGCTGAAGTACTCGGCGATGGGCATGGAGGGACCCCGGCGGCCTCCCGGGCCGGCGGCATCATCCTGCCACAGCCTGCGCCGGGACTCATCCCGGGCCGACGGCCATCCCCTGGCGGCGCCCCCCTTGGGCACCGCCTGCGCAAGACCCCGGAGTACCGGAAACGCCCGCGCAGCCTTACGGGGGCGCTCACCGAAGCGGCACACTGCGCCGGCCGCGCGCAAAGGCGCCGGCGCGCCGGCAGCAATTCGCTTGCGCCGAGGCGCAAGGCCGCTAACATTCCCGGCTCGCCGGGCCGCAGCGAGCGACTCGACCGGCCGCGCCGATCACTCGAAGAGGAAGCCCGCCCGTTGCGCGCAGTGTCACCCGCCAGTCCGCCCGAGGGCGCCCCCGCATCGCCCCTCCCCCCTTCCGCCTGGTGGGTGCGCCTGCTGTCGCGCGTGCCCTTTGCGGTGCTCTATGGAATCTCGGGCTTCCTCGGCTGGCTGGCCTTCCGAGTCTTTCCCTACCGGGACGAGGTCGTCCGTCAGAACCTCTCCCTGGCGTTCCCGCAGGCCGATGAGGCGGCCCTGCGCGAGATCCGGCGGCGCTACTACGGCGGCTTCGCCGACATGCTGGTGGAGGTGATCAAGTCCGCCACTCTGCCGGCCGAGGAGATCCGCAGGCGGGTCCGCATCGTCGGCATCGAGCAGCTGCGGGCGCTGCTCGGGCAGGGCCAGTCGGTATTGCTCGCCGCGGCCCACCAGGGCAACTGGGAGTGGATGCTCCTCGCCCTGTCGCTCGAGCTGGGCTTTCCCCTCGATGCCGCCTACAAGCCGCTGGTCGACAGTTGGGCGGAGCGTGAGATGAAGAAGGTGCGCAGCCGCTTCGGCAGCCGCCTGATACCGGCCAAGGAGCTGCTCGCCGACATCATCAGGCGCGGGCGGGTGGCGCGCGCCGTGGCCATGGTCGCCGACCAGGAGCCGACGACCAGCGAGCACAAGCACTGGACGCGGTTCCTCAACCGCGATACCGCGTTCTACATGGGGCCGGAGGAGATCGCGCGCGTCACGCGGTTCCCCGTGTTCTTCATCGGGATGAAGCGCACGGCGCGCGGGCACTACGAGATGAGCTTCGTGCCGCTCTCGGCGCCCGGGGAGTCATTGAAGACCGGCGAGCTGACCGAGCGCTACGTGCGCCTGGTCGAGCAGCAGATCCGCGATGCGCCGCCCGACTGGCCGTGGTCGCACAAGCGCTGGAAGCTGAAGAAGTCCCTGTATGTCCGCTAGTCGCCGCGGCTCAGGAAGCTGACACCGGCGGTTTGGCCGATTCCTCCGCATCCGCGCGCCGCAGCTCGCGCGGCAGCCCGAAGGTCACCCGCTCCTCGCGCCCGGCGACCTCGCGCGGCAACTGCGCGCCCCAGGCGCGAAGCTGCTCGAGGACGCGCTGGACCAGGATTTCCGGCGCCGATGCGCCCGCGGTGACGCCGATGGAGCGCTTGCCCTCGAACCACTCCCGTTGCATGTCTTCCGGGCCGTCCACCAGGTAGCCGGGTATGCCGGCCCGGTCCGCGAGCTCCCGCAGCCGGTTGGAGTTCGAGCTCGACCGCGAGCCCACCACGACGAGCAGGTCGCAATGCGCGAGCAGCGTCTTGACGGCGTCCTGCCGGTTCTGCGTGGCATAGCAGATGTCCTCCTTGCGGGGCGTCGCCAGCAGCGGAAAGCGGCGGCGCAACGCCGCCACGATCTCGGCGGTGTCATCGACCGACAGCGTGGTCTGGGTGACGAAGGCGAGGTTGGCCGGGTCGCGGACCTCGAGCCCCTGCACGTCCTGCGCGCTGCCGACCAGATGCATGCGGCCGCCGAAGGACGTGTCGAACCGCCCCATGGTCCCTTCGACCTCGGGATGCCCCGCGTGGCCGATGAGAATCACCTCGCGTCCCTCGCGGGCGTATCGCTGCACCTCCATGTGCACTTTGGTCACGAGCGGGCAGGTGGCGTCGAACACCGCAAGTCCACGCTGCTTCGCCTCATCCTCCACGGCATGGGAGACGCCGTGCGCGGAGAAGATCACGGTGGCGCCGGAAGGCACCTCCCGCAGCTCCTCGACGAAGACGGCGCCGAGGTCACGCAGCCGGTCGACGACGTGACGGTTGTGGACCACCTCGTGACGGACGTAGATCGGGGCGCCGAAGAGCGAAATCGCCCGCTCCACGATGTCGATGGCGCGGTCGACCCCGGCGCAGAAGCCGCGGGGATTGGCGAGAAGCACCTGCATCAAAGTCTCTCCTTCTTGGGCCCGCGGGTCTCGAGCAAGGCATCTAGAACCAGCAGCGCCGCGCCCACGGTGATGGCTGAATCCGCGACGTTGAACGCCCACGGGAAGTACACATGGTGCCAGTGCGCCAGAATGAAATCGACCACGTGCCCGATGCGCAGCCGATCGATGAGATTGCCGATCGCGCCGCCCATGATGAGCGTGAGGCTGAGGCACAGAAGCCGCTGCCTGCGTCCGTTCAGACGCCTGAGCCAGAGCAGTATGACGACGCCCACCGCCACGGCGAGGCCCGCGAACAGCCACTTCTGCCATCCGGAAGCGCCCGCGAGGAAGCTGAAGGCGGCGCCCCTGTTGTACGTGAGGGTGAGCTCGAGCACCGGCAGGACCCGCAGCGTGCCGTGGAGGGTGAGGTGCTGCACGACCCACGCCTTCACGAGCTGGTCTAGGGCGATCACCGCCGCCGTCACCGGCAGCCAGCGCCAGCCGCTCGGCTCGCGCGCGGCCGTGCCGCCCTGGGTCTTGCCCGTCGCGCCGGTTTCCGGGTCGTTGGCGGCGTTCATACGAATTTCCGATCCTCGCCCGGCCCTTCCACGTTGCTGACGCAGCGGCCGCAGATCTCAGGATGCTTCGGGTTCGAGCCGACATCCGGGCGGCGCTGCCAGCAGCGGATGCACTTCGGGTCGGACGTGGGTTTGACCGCGATCCAGACTCCGCGGCCGCCGAGGTTGGCGGCGGGGACCGCGCCGGCCGGCGCGTCCTCGACGCGATGCACGCGGGCATGGGAGGTGATGAAGAAGAACCGCAGCTCATCCCCCAGGGCATTGAAGCGCGCGTACTCGCCGGGGACGCAGTAGACATCGACCTCGGCGTCGAGCGGCGCGCCGATGGAGCCGGCATCGCGCAGCTTCTCGAGCTCGCGCGTCAGGTCGCTGCGCAGCTGCAGCAGGGCCGGCCAGTCGATGTCGGCGGCGGCGACCTCCGGCGGCTGGTGCCAGGTCTCGAGAAACACCGATTCCGAGCGCTCGCCGGGCAGGAACTCCCAGATCTCCTCCGCGGTGAAGGACAGCACCGGCGCGAGCCAGCGCACCATGCACTCCGCGATGTGATACATCACGGTCTGCGCCGAGCGGCGCGCGCGGCCCACCGCCGGCGTGGTGTACATCCGGTCCTTGAGCACATCGAGATAGAAGCCGCCCAGGTCCACGCTGCAGAAGTTGTGCACCTTCTGATAGAAGAGGTGGAAGGCGTAGCGGCGGTAGGCCTCGAGGATCTCCGCCTGCAGGGCGGCCGTGCGGGCGAGCGCCCAGCGGTCGAGCGCCAGCAGATCGCCGGCGGGCAGCGCATCGCGCTTCGGATCGAAGCCGTGCAGGTTGCCAAGGAGATAGCGCACGGTGTTGCGCATGCGGCGATAGGAGTCCGCCATGCGCTTTAAGATCTCGTCCGACACGCTCATCTCGTTGGCGTAGTCGGTGGCCGAGACCCAGAGGCGCAGCACGTCCGCGCCCAGGGTGCTCATGACCTTCTGCGGCGCGACCACGTTGCCGAGCGACTTCGACTGCTTGCGGCCCTTCTCATCGACCGTGAAACCGTGAGTCAGAACGCCGCGATACGGCGCGCGCTCGTACAGCGCCTCCGACATGAGGAGCGAGCTGTGGAACCAGCCGCGGTGCTGGTCGGAGCCTTCGAGGTAAAGATCCACGGGCGCGGCGATCTGCGGCCGCTCGGCGCCGACGCACTCGAAGGACAGCCCGGAATCGGCCCAGACGTCCATGACGTCCCTGACCTTCTCGTACTCGGCGGCCTCGGGGCCGAGGAGCTCGGCCGGATCGAGCGAGAACCAGGCCTCGATGCCCTCGCGCTCCACGCGTGCGGCCACCTGCCCGATGAGCTCCTGCGTGCGCGGATGCAGCTCGCCGGTCTGCGCATGGACGAACAGCGGAATGGGCACGCCCCAGGTGCGCTGGCGCGAGATGCACCAGTCGGGGCGGTTCTCGATCATCCCGGTGATGCGCTGCTCGCCCCACTCCGGGGTCCACTGCACCCTCCTGATGTCGCGCAAGGCGTGCTGACGCAGACCTCGGGCGTCCATGCTGATGAACCACTGCGGCGTGGCGCGGAAGATGATGGGCGTCTTGTGCCGCCAGCAGTGCGGATAGCTGTGCGGGAACGGCTCGTGATGCATCAGGCGGCCTCGCTCCCGAAGCGCCTCGAGGAGGACACCATTGGCCTCCTCGACCTTGAGCCCGGCGACGAGCGGCGTGTCGGGCAGGAAGCGCCCGTCGTTGCCGACCGGGTTGGCGATCGGCAGACCGTAGCGCTGGCCGACGATGAAGTCCTCGAGACCGTGTCCGGGGGCGGTATGGACCGCGCCGGTGCCGGCATCGAGGGTCACGTGCTCGCCCAGGATGACCGGCACCTGACGGTCCTGGAACGGGTGCTGCAGCTTCAGCCCCTCGAGATCGCGGCCCGGGGCTTCCGCCAGCACCGAGACTCGGGCCATCCCGAAGCGCTTCAGGCAGGGCTCGAGCAGCTCCGCGGCGAGGATCAGGCGCCACCGCTCGCCGCCCTCGCGCTCGGCCTCGAGCAGCGCGTAGCGGAACTCGGCGCTCAGCGCGACGGCCTGGTTTGCCGGCAGCGTCCAGGGCGTCGTGGTCCAGATGACCAGGCCGGCCGGCGTGCTGCCGAGCCGCCCGTCGGCGAGTCCCATGCGCCTCTCGAGGTCGCGGGGATCCGCCACCTGAAAGGCGACGTCGATCGCCGGCGAGGTCCTCTCCTCGTACTCGACTTCCGCCTCCGCGAGCGCGGAGCGGCAATCGAGGCACCAGTGCACCGGCTTGACGCCTTTGTAGAGGTGCCCGTTCTGGATGATGCGGCCGAAAGCGCGCAGCTGCTGCGCCTCGTACCGCGGCGCCATCGTGAGATAGGGGTGGTCCCAGTCCCCGAGCACGCCCAGGCGCTTGAAGTCCGCGCGCTGCAGATCCACCTGCTCCTGCGCGAAGGCGCGGCAGGCGGCGCGGAAAGCCGCGGCGTCGAGCTTCTGACCCGGGCGGCCGTGCTTCTTCTCCACCTGCAGCTCGATCGGCAGCCCATGGCAGTCCCAGCCCGGGATGTAGGGCGAATCGAGCCCATCGAGGAAGCGGGACTTGACGATGACGTCCTTCAGGATCTTGTTGAGGGCGTGGCCGATGTGAATGGCGCCATTGGCGTAAGGC
Source organism: Gammaproteobacteria bacterium (assembly GCA_027306985.1). Lineage (GTDB taxonomy): Bacteria > Pseudomonadota > Gammaproteobacteria > Steroidobacterales > Steroidobacteraceae > 13-2-20CM-66-19. The sequence goes on from DAHUXV010000143.1 coordinate 10,612, forward strand.
GGCCCATCGTGCAGCACGAAGCGCGGCCGCCCGCGTGCGACCTCGCGTTGTTTGCCGTAGATGCCGCGCTCCTCCCAGGCGGCGACCCTCGCGGGCTCGCGCCGCGCGAGGTCCGCCTTCATCGGGAAGGCCGTCTCCGGCAGGTTGATCGTGCTTTTGTAGTCAGTCATTCCAAATGTCAGCCATTCAAGATCTGTCGAGCCTGCGCCGCATCCTCGTGCATCTGCGCCACCAGCGCGTCGAGGGAAGGGAAACGCTCCTCCTCGCGCAGCTTCGCCACGAATTCCACCGCGATCTCCCGGCCGTAGAGATCGCCCGAGAAATCGAACACATGCGCCTCGAGGAGCGTGTGCTCGCCGTCGACCGTCGGACGGGTCCCGAGGCTCGCCACACCCGGCAGAGGCTCGTCCGCCGCGCCGTGCACCCGGACGGCGAAAATGCCGTGCACCGGAGGGCGCCGCCGCTCGATCTGCAGGTTCGCCGTCGGGAACCCCAGACTGCGTCCCAGGCGGTTCCCCTGCACCACACGGCCCGTCATCGAGTACGGCCGGCCGAGCCAGTGGCGAACCTGCTCGAAATCCGCCCTCGCCAGCGCGTCGCGCACGCCGCTGCTGCTCACGCGCTCGCCGTCCAAGATCACCGGCGGAACGACGTCGACCTCGAATCCCAGCCGCCGGCCCGCGGCCGAGAGCATCGCCGCCGTCGCCTCGCCAGTGCGCCCGAAGCGGAAATCATGGCCCACGACCACCAGCGGCGTGCGCAGCGCCTTCGCCAGCAGCTCCGCGAACGCCTCGCCGGAGAGACTGCGCAGCGCCGGCCCGAAACGCAGCAGCCACAGGAAATCGCATCCCAGGCGCTCGAGGATCCGCCATCTCTCCCGGCAGGAGGTCAGGCGCGCGGGCGCCCGGCTCTCCCCCAGCAGGAACTCCCGCGGCATCGGCTCGAAGGTGAGCACCATGACCGGCCGGGACAGGCGTGTGCCGTGATCCTTGAGCCTCGCAAGCAGGGCCTGATGTCCCACGTGCATGCCGTCGAAGGTCCCGATCGTGACGACGGAGCCCCGATGGCGGTCGTTCAGGCCATTGAGTCCTCGAATGAGCTCCATGAGGCCGCTAAGCCGCTGATGTCAAAAGGTTAAAGAATACAGGATTCGCGCCGGTGCTTGGCGGCACATTCGTCGCCCGGCCGCGCCCCGATGCCAGGCATCGGGATGACGCTGAGTCCGGACGCCGACATCTTATGTGAAGAGACCGTCCTGATCCGGCTACGTTCTCGGCTAGCGTTGACAACGTCCAGCCACCTGAGCAGACTACCGGCCCCCCGACCCCGGGGGAAGGTTTCTTTTCCCTACGGAGATCATGTGGCCAACACAAAGTCCGCCGAGAAGGCGGCCCGTCAAGCCGAGAAACACCGTGCCCGCAACATCGCTTTGCGCTCGCGGATGCGTACGGCCGTGCGCAATGTGACTGCGGCAATTGCCGGAGGAAACAAGCCGGCAGCCCAGGCCACCTATAAGGAAGCTGTTCCGGTCATCGACACGCTGGTGAACAAGCAGATCATCCACCGAAACAAGGCGGCACGACACAAGAGCCGGCTGGCGGCTCGGATTCGCGCGCTGCCGTGAGGTCGACAGCGATGAACGGTCAAGAGAAGCTCCGCTGGACTGTCCCGCCGAATTCGGCCCCGATCCCGCTCAAGCTGAAGCCGGCCGCTCGTCGACAGTTTCTTCTGCAGGCGATGCGGGGCCGTGTGCCTCGCGAGCCTGCTGCTCCAAAAACTCCATAATCTTCTCGCAGAGCTCTCGCGTTCCGCGGCCGGTGGCCCCGGAGATGAGGAAGTGCGGCCCGCGAAATCGCAGGCTGCGCACGATGGCGCGCGCGCGTTTCTGCGCCTCCGCCTCGGGCAAGAGATCGCTCTTGTTGATGACCAGCCAGCGAGGCTTCGCCGCGAGCTCCTTGCTGAACTTCTTCAGCTCCGCGACGATGGCCCGGGCGTCCTTCACCGGGTCGGCATCCGGGTCCACGGGCGCCATATCGACCAGGTGAAGCAGCACCCTCGTGCGCTGCAGGTGCTTCAGGAAGCGTATCCCGAGACCCGCTCCCTCCGCGGCCCCCTCGATGAGTCCCGGGATGTCGGCCATCACGAAGCTGCGGTGCTGCCCGACATCGACGACCCCGAGATTCGGATACAGGGTCGTGAAGGGGTAATCCGCCACCCTGGGGCGGGCGGCCGAGACGGCGCGAATCAGCGTTGATTTTCCGGCGTTGGGAAGACCCAGGAGCCCCACGTCCGCGATCACCTTGAGCTCGAGCTCGAGCGAGCGCTTCTCCCCTGGCAGACCCGGACCGAACTGGCGGGGGGCGCGGTTGGTGCTCGACTTGAAGCGCTGATTCCCCCAGCCGCCCTTGCCGCCGCGAGCCACCGCCAGCTCGTCCCCCTCACGGGTGAGATCGCCCAGCTGCTCGCCGGTCTCGGCGTCGCGCACCGTGGTGCCCACAGGCACCGGTACGTAGAGGTCGTCACCGCCGCGACCCGTGCAGTCGCTGGCGCCGCCCGGCTCCCCGTGCTGCGCACGCCACGTGCGCTCGATGCGGTAGTCCGCCAGCGTATTGATCCCCGGGATCGCGCGCAGAAAGACGCTGCCGCCACGGCCGCCGTCGCCGCCATCCGGGCCGCCTAATGGCACGAATTTCTCGCGGCGGAAGCTCGTGCTGCCACGGCCGCCGCTGCCGGCCTGGACCTTGATTCTGGCCTCGTCGACGAATTTCATGGGCGGCTCCGGATACGAAAACCCCGGCGCAGGGCCGGGGCTCTCAGGGTCTCAAAGTGCGGTGCGGCCGGAGCGATTATGCCTCGGCGGTCTGCGCCGGAGTCTCCGCGACGCCGATCTCCGGCAGGATATTCACGTAGAGCCGCTGCTCGGCGCCCCGGCGCTGGAACTGCACCGTGCCCGCCACCTTGGCGAACAGGGTGTGGTCGGTGCCGAGCCCGACGTTGGAGCCGGCGCGCACCGGCGTGCCCCGCTGGCGGATGATGATGTTGCCGGCGAGCACGTGCTCGCCGCCGAAGCGCTTCACGCCGAGTCGCTTGGAGTGGGAATCGCGGCCGTTCTTGGTACTGCCGCCAGCCTTTTTATGTGCCATGTGTGCCTCAGCCTGAGCTGATGTCCGTCACCTTGATCTCGGTGAACGCTTGACGATGGTTCTTCTGCCGCAGGTAGTGCTTGCGGCGCCGGAACTTCACGATGGATACCTTGGCGCCCTTGCCGTGGCGAACCACGGTGGCGACCACCTTGCCTCCCGCGACCAGAGGATTGCCGAGCTTGACGTCGGCACCTTCGCCGACGAGCAGCACCTGGCCGAATTCGACCGTGGCGCCGGCCTCGGCGTCGAGCTTCTCGATGCGCAGCACGCCGTCTTTGGTGACGCGATACTGCTTTCCGCCGGTGGCGATCACTGCGTACATAGGCTTAAGG
>DAHUXV010000150.1 GCA_027306985.1 Gammaproteobacteria bacterium
CTGGACCGAATTGCGCGGCGCGACTTGAATGGTAACCAATTGGATTTGAAAAGCATTTCCGGTGCTGGCGCGACGCGTGATACCGCAGTCACCGGCGCGGGACGCGCAGGATAGCCGCAGTCCGCTCGCGGCGAAGATGGCTTACAGGTTCGGCGTTGTGCCCTCAGTCGGCGCTAGCAGGTCGCGGCGGTCGGGGGCGAGAGCGACGAACCGTGCAGCGTCCTCTCTATCCGACCGGAGGCGTAGGGCGGCGCGTGCACCGGATACGGTGCATCCGTCCATCGCGATTTCCGCAGCCGGCGCCGGGGTGCGGCTGGTCCGACGGTTGAGGCGAGGAGTATGCTCACGAGCTGAATTGAAGAAAAGTCCGGGGGCATCATGGGAGCGACTGAGGGAGCCGCGACTGCGAGGCGCGGCAGCATTGCCGCGGGCCGCTACGACCCTCGCCGGCTGGATCGCAACTTCTCTTTGCTGATGGTGGCGCTGCTCTGGCTCGAGATCCTCATGGGATTCGTGCCGGAGATCATCGGCCGTTTTCAGGCCCACAGTCAGGCGTTCCCGGCCGTGGTCTATTTTCACGGGATCGTATTCGCTGGCTGGCTCTGTCTGCTGACCGCCCAGGTCGCGCTCATCCGATTCAGGAGAGCGGAGTTTCACCGCGAGCTCGGAATGGCCGGAACGGCTCTGTATGGCGCGATGATCGTTCTCGGTGTCGTTACTTCGGTGGTCGTCGATGATCACTTTTTCGGCAAGGTGCCCCGAGATCCCTCCTTCCTGAGCGTCCAGCTTGCGGACATGGTGAACTTCGCCATGCTCGGTGGCGCGGCCATCGCGCTGCGCAAGAGTTCCGATGCCCACAAGCGCTTGATGATTCTTGCCACCATCTGCATCGCCAATGTCGGCTTCTCGCGCTGGTGGGGCAATGGCCTGGAGAGACTCCTCGGTGACGGATATTGGGGGAGCTGGAGCCAGCTGTACCTCGGTGATTTCCTTCTCATCGCGATACTGGGTGCCTGCGACCTGTTGAGCCGCCGCCGGCTCCATCCCGCCTACATCCTGGGAGCGGCTTGGGCGCTGGGACTCGAGTTCGTAGCGATCTGGCTGTATGTGAGTCCGTGGTGGAAGCCGATGGCGACCGTGCTCATAGGCCGCTGAATGAAGAACGAGCCGCAGGCTCCCGCGAGCGAGCGGGGGTGGATCTTCGGCCTGCTCGTCGCACCCTACGGGGTGCTGTTGCAAGGCATCGTTCAGGGAGGCGTCCTCGGGTACCTTCTGAGCCGCGAGGGAGCCGGCAGCGCGATGCAGGCGCACGTGATCGGCTTGCTGTCGCTTCCGACCAGCCTCTACTTCCTCTGGAGTCCGATCACGGATTTTTTTGTGCGTCGGCGCACCTGGCTTCTCGGCAGCGCGCTCATCGCCGCGTTGCTCATCGGACTGAGCTTCGCACAACCCCGGCTTTCCTCGAGCGGGGCGATAGCGCTTGCCTTCCTTGCCGCATGCATCGGCCAGCTCATCGTCTCGAGCTCCGGCGGCATGTTGGGATCCCTGCAATCCGAGCAGACCCGACGCCTCGCGAGCAGTCTGTTTCAGGCCGGAGCGATGGGTTTCGGAGCACTTTCGGCGTGGGTGCTCATCTATCTGAGCGCACGTGTGAGCCGCGACTCGCTGGCGCTGGTGGCGGCCGCTCTGATTGCCGTTCCGGCGCTCGTGGTATTCGGGGCGCCTCGACAGGCGCTGATCAGCGGGGACACTTTCCTTGCAACGATGCGGCGGGTCTCGGGTGAGTTCAAGCGAACGTTCTTTCGCCGGGATGCCCTGCCGTACATCGCGTGCATGACCTTCCCCATGGGCAGCGGCGCTGCGATCGGACTGCTTCCCGGCGTCGCCCGCGAGTACGGCGTCAACGGCGATCAGGTTGCCTGGATCAACGGCCTGCTCGGCGGCTTACTGATCGCCGCAGGAGCGGGCGCGATGTCTCTGATCCGTCGCCGCATCACAGCTCCGGTGCTGTACATGATCGTCGCACTCGTGAACTGCATGTGCCTGTCGGTCCTGTGGCTGGGACCTATGCGTCCGGCGACTTATGGCGCCGGCGCGCTGCTGTATCTGTTCACCGTCGGTTGCTGCTACGCGATGTTTACGGCGGTGGTCCTGGAGTTCCTGGGCGATTCCGGCAAGAGCGGCAGCACGCGCTACAGCATCATCAACTCGCTTGGAAATATCCCGGTGCTCTACATGCTGCAGGTGGACGGGTGGGGCGGCGAGCACTGGGGCGGCCGAGGTCTGGCGGGCGCGGAAGCGCTCGTGGGAGGCATTGGCGCGCTGGCACTGCTCACGTGGCTGCTGATCCGCAAGCCCTCGCGCGAGTCTCTCGCCGGCGAGCAGGCCATTGTCCTCGAACTTTGAGGCGCCGCCACCGGAATGCGCTGGGCGCCCGGGCGGGAGGCGCGAGCGTGCGCATCGGAGCGCTTCGAGTGGTGCTCCGGGGCGGGCTGGCGGTGACGGGAGCCGTGGGCGCGGCGCTTGGCCTGGCCGAATGAGACCGCGGACGACCGTGAGCCGCAGTCAATGTCCCGTCGTGCACGGGCCCGGCGGCGGCAGGGCGGTCGAATCGTCGCGCACGATCTTCCAACCTCGCGCCGTTCTCTCGAATACCAACAGGAAGTAGCCGTCGGAGTCGCCGCCGCCGGCCTTCCCCCGCCGCAGGTGAAAATTCCCCGTGACGGTGGCGAACCGCTCATCCAGCGGTTGCACCGCGAGGCGGGAGAAACTCAATCGGCCCATCTGGGCGCGATTGGCATAGTGCTCGCGGTACGCCGCGAGCATCTGCGCGTAGCCGTGACTCACCGAACGGCCGATGAAGAGTATGTCCGGAGAGTTCTTGTAGCTGCGCGCGAACGCGGCGATGTCGCCTCGATTCCACTCGGCGACGGACTTCCGCATTACCGCGCGGATATCGGCGGCTGGATTGGCGGGCGCGCCGCATGCCGCCGACGTGAGGCCCAGACTCAGGGTCGCAATCAACGGATACCACGCACGCATGATGCTCGTCATCCATCGGCCTCGTCGGTGCGACGACTGATTGAAAGTGTATCAGTTCCCGCGACCGCCGCCGTGTCTCAACAGTTCAGACCGGTCGCGAACTCTCGATCGGGACGCAACATCGACACCCGGCCGTCGTGCGGACGCAACCGCGAGCCGATCGCCGGCCTGGAAGTCGAAATGCCGGCCGACTGACGGGTTGCGCAACAGGGCGGTGCAAGCCGGGCGCGGGCAAGGTGATCTGCGGCGCTGAAGGCGCCGCCTCATTCCAGTTCGCGACCTGGCGTCACCGGCAGGTGCCGGCGGTCCTTCGGTGGACGGCGGCTGCCCTGCCGGCCGGCGCCACGGAGATCCCGGGTCGTCAGGTCGGGGAAAGTGGAAACTCAGTGTGCGCCGGCTGCCGGACGGGTCTCGTGGAGGACCCGTTTTCCGTCAACATAGTAATCGAGCTTCTCGGTGACCGTGCGCTGCATCCGCCACTCGCCATGGGACCGGATCCAGGTGTCGGTGGATTCCGCGACGAGCTGAACGTGGTGCTCCGCGCCGTTTCGGCCCGTCTTGCGGGTCTTCATGGTATAGCGCTGCTCGACTATCACCGCGCCCTTGGTGGGCCGCACGGACAAAAGGGTCGTCTTGCTCGATCTGTTGGGATCGGAAGGCACTTTGTCGATGTCTCGGGCCAGCGCGTCCGCCGATTCGGTCTTGCCATTGAGCTCGACGCTCACAAAGCCAGGCGCAAGTATGGCCATGACGGCTCGCGCGTCATGAGTGCGGATCGCGCGTTTCATCTGGGCGTAGCGGGCTTCGAGCGAGCCTCGCAGGCCGCTCTCCCGGGCCGCGAGCCCGTTCGCCGCGAGCAGCGGCATGAGCGCCGCGGCGGCTGCGAGAGTTTTCCATCGCTTCATTTCGGGTGCCCCCAGGCTGTCGAACGTTCTTCTAGCTGTCGAGTCGCAGCGGAAGTATAGCTTGCCCGACTGCGGTCATCGCAATCACTCGGCTGGGGTAGATTCGGGACAGGCGGTGCGAAGGAGGCGGGCTCGCACGTGACAGAAAGGACTGTGACGGGGGTCGGAATTGGCGTCTGACGCGGCGCCACGGCGGCTCCCCGGTCTGGAATCAACCCATGCACGGCGTATTCCGCATGCCGGGCATTGCGCTGGCGCTCTACGTGGCGCCTGCCCTCGCGCGCGGCCGGGTCCATGCGCGCTCCGGTATCGGGGGCCGCGACTTCGATCGCCGTACCGACGGGTGGGGCCGCTGGTCCGCCATCGTCTGCTATGCGCTGCTCAGCGCCGCGCTGACCTTCGTGTTTTAGAAGCCGCGGGTGATGCGCGCGCAGAGCGCCCGTCGAAGCTGCCTGCGAACGGTGCTGCTGTTCGGCCTGACGGGTTCCTCGCCGGCTTTATGGGCCCGATGGCGTTCAGTCCGGCGTCGAGCCTCGGCCCCATCGCGCCGCATATCCGCGCGCCCTTGGCGCTCAGCGGGCAGTTGTCACCGCTCGTACCTGACACGAGCGATATCGCCCTCATGCTTTGATCGTCGGGATCAGACGACGCGGCGTGCGCAGGATGCTGCCGTTGGGTATCCAGCGCCGGCCCGCCTGACCGGCGCGCCGAGGTCACATTCCGTCCCGCGACAGACGTGATAATCGGATACCCTTTGATTCCCGCGCTTCCGTGTCGTATCGCTCGCGTGCTCGTTCCCATCATCCTGCTCCTCGCGGCCGGCGCCTCGGCTGGCTTTCTCGGCGGCCTGCTCGGTATCGGCGGCGGCCTGCTGGTAGTGGCTGCGCTGAGCGTCGCGCTGCCGGCCCTGGGAGTGCCCAGAGCGGAGGTGATGCACGTATCCGTTGCCACTTCGCTGGCCACCATCGTGCTCACCTTGGCGTCCTCGGCCGCGGCGCACATCCGCCGGGGGAGCGTCGTGTGGCGCAGCTGGATGTGGCTCGCTCCCGGCATGGCGGCGGGTGGGGTCGCAGGCGCACACGTCGCGCAGCTGCTCTCGGCTCAGGCGCTGCGTTGGGTGATCGCGGTGTTCTGTGCCTTCATGGCCTGGCGGATGGCGTTTGGGAAGAAGGCCTCACGGGATGCCGAGAGGGCCGAGCGCACGCCGCGCTCGCCCTGGTTGCTGCCGGCCGGTGCGGGGATCGGCGCGCTCTCGGCGGTAGCCGGCATTGGCGGCGGGTCGATGACCGTGCCTCTGCTGCTCGCGCTCGGCGTCAAACCCGTGCGGGCCGTGGGCACCAGCGCGGCATGCGGGCTCGTCATCGCAATCTCGAGCGCCGCGACCTACGCGCTCGCGATGCACCGCCTGCCGCAGCCCATGCCTTGGGGAGCGGTGGGCTATCTGTATCTTCCAGCCACGGCAGTCGTGGCGCTCGCCTCGATGACGCTGGCGCCCCTGGGCGCGCGCATCGCGCACGCCATCTCAGGCGTTGCGCTCAGGCGCGCTTTCGCAGTGTTCCTGCTCGTGGTCGGGGCGGTGATCGCAGCGGGCGGCTGACGGCAGGTGTCTTGCGCGGGATCGCGCCTC
>DAHUXV010000156.1 GCA_027306985.1 Gammaproteobacteria bacterium
CGAATCCTTCGCCCCAACCTCCAACATCCCTATCTGGGCCGCCGCCCGATCGTACCGAGCGCGGACTTTGACCGTCGCCATCGCGACGGTCCCCGCCCGGGCAGCGCAGTCATCCCAACCCTCCGAGTCGCGTCGGATCGACCGGCCGCATGCGATGCGGGCCGCGACGCAAATGCCGGCCGGCTTTCTTTTGCCCGTAACAATCCCGGGCTATCTTCGCGGCCCGGGAGCGGACTGATTTATTTATTCCATTCTTTATTGACATTGGAGTTTTCATTGCAAATAATGACCTCCATCACGAATCGCTTACCGGGGGTATGGCGATGACCCGATCGAAGGCGACAGTCCATGCCGGGCTGGCGGTCCGCCCACTGCCTCCGCTCATCGTTCGTCTCAGGCCGGATCCACGCCGGCATCCGGACCGGGATTGACCCGGGCCGGGAGCGCGCGGCTCCTGAGGGGGAAGTCGCGGACACCTCAACATCCACGCGGGTAAACGTATGACAGCAAAAATCAGGTCCACGCGTCGCCGCATCGACCGCGACGCGGGCACGGCGGGCCGGGCCACCGGCAACACACAGAACCCTCTGCAGGCGCGTACCGGCTGCGGCCGCGCCGCCGGCGGGCCGGCACATGGTGTCGCCGCGGTAGTAGCCGCCATCCTCGGCACGGCCGCGGGACTCGCCGTGCTGCCGGCGCACGCGGCGGACCCCGCCGCGGCTCAAGCCGCGACCACGCAGGTCCCCCCGCCTCCCGGCACCTCCGCGCAGACCTCGCAGAGCCTGGAGGAAGTAATCGTCACCGCCACGGCCAACAAGGTCACGCAGCTCAATGCCAGCTACAACGTGGTGGCGGCCAACTACGATCTGATCAAGGAATCGAACCCGCTGAGCGCCGCCGACCTGCTGAAGATCGCCCCCGGCATATGGCCGGAGTCCTCCGGCGGCCAGACCGGCGCCAATGTCGAGGTCGCCGGCTATCCGAGCGGCGGCGATACGCCGTACTTCACCAACATGATCGAGGGCATGCCGCTCTACGGCGTCTCGAGCCTCGCCTACATGGACTCGACCTCCATGTTCCGCCTCGATGACACCATCGAGCGGGTGGAGATCGTGCAGGGCGGCCCGTCGGCCATTTACACCTCCGGCCAGTTCGGCGCGGTGGGCAACTACATCCTCAAGACCGGGGAGAACTCCCCGGGCGGGCGGGTGAGCGCGACCTACGGCACCCAGGGCATGTGGCGCCTCGACGCCTACGACGGCTTCAAGATCGCGCACGGCTGGTATGGCAGCTTCGGCGGCTATTACCGGGTGTCGCACGGCGTCCGCAATCCGCAATTCCCGGCCCTCGACGGCGGCCAGATCACCGGCACCCTGGTGCACGACATCCACAAGGGGTCGGTGATGATCTGGGGGCGCATCCTGCACGAGAAGGACGAGTACGTCCTGCCCATCCCGCTGATCCAGAATGCCGGCGGCTCCTACTCCGGCTACCCGGGCTTCGATCCGCTCACCTCCACCTTCGACGGCTACGCCAATCAGATCGTCTCGCTGCCCAACCAGCTGAACGGCGGCTTCCAGACCGCGAACCTCGCCAACGGCCGCGGCAGCAACCTCTACTACCTCGGGGTCAAGTACGATCAGGAGCTCGGGGGCTGGCACCTGACCAATAACTTCATCATCGACGGCGGCGGACTCGACACCAATGGCTGGTTCACCGGCCCGAGCCCGCGGCCGCTCAGCATGTTCCTCTACGGCTGCAATACGCCGGAGCCGGCCGGCTGGTGCAACGGCACCACCCCGAACGACACCAACAACCTCAACGGCGGCAAGGGCTACCCCTTCAGCCAGAACATCGACGCGCGCTATGCCGGCACGGGCCAGCCGGTGCCCCTGTCCGCCAGCGTCATCGCGAACAGCTACCACTACATCCAGAAATCCCTGCAGAGCCTCATCGACGAGTTCCGCGTCAGCCGCACGCTCTTCAGCGGAAACATCGCCACCGCCGGCGTCTACGGCGCGTTCTACACCGACAACGACAACTGGGCCGCGGACACCGGCCTGATGACCGCCACGCCGAATGCGCAGATGATCACGCTGAGCTACGTGCAGAACGGCCAGACCTACCACATCAGCAGCCCGCAGGGCATCTGGAACGACAACGGCTCGTACAACACGCCCGGACGGCACGGCGACGGGCGCAACATCGCCGCCTACCTGACCGACAGCTGGCAGCTCGGGCCCTGGCTGCTCGATGCCGGCGCGCGCCTCGAGCACATCGACCTGCACCAGCGCACCTGCCAGACCAGCCACCAGCAGCTCGGCACCGCCTACGATCTCTACGACAACGCCGTATGGGTCTGCAACGGGAGCTTCGACTACGAGCACTACCAGCGCACGATGCCGACGTACACCTTCGGTGCGAACTACGATTTCTCGCACCACATGAGCGCCTACGTCCGCGTCAACAACGGCGTGGTCTTCCAGAACTTCGACGGCATCTCGAACACCGCCCACAACACGCCGCCGATATTCCACCCGATCGAGACGGCCCACAACTACGAGATCGGCTACAAGTTCCAGAACCGCTTCCTGTACGCGGACATCAGCGCGTATCACCGCACCTTCGACGGCATCTTCTACCAGGAATCCGATCTCTCCGGCGTGCTGATCCCGGGCGGCTACGGCACCTACGGCTCCTCGGCCAACGGCCTCGATCTGAACGGCTACATCGGCCCCTTCTCCGGCTTCACGCTGCGGTTCGTCGGCGACTACATGGACGGGCACTACGACAACAACCACTCCTGCCTGCCGTACGTGAACCTGGAAGGGCTCAACCAGTGCGCGTTCATCAACGGCGCGCCGCTGCAGCGGCAGCCGAAGTTCCAGATGCGCCTCACCCCGAGCTACACCACCGCCGTTCCCTGGGGCGATGTGAGCGCCTGGCTCACCTTCGAGCACGTCGGCCAGCGCTACAACGACATCGCCGGCCAGCAGCCGCTCGGCACCTACGATATGCTGGACGGCGGTATCCTCACGGACGTGGGCAACCACTGGACGCTGCGCGCGCAGGGCACGAACCTGACGAACGCCATCGCGCTCTCGGAGGGCAACGCGCGCGAGTTCGGGCGGGCGCTCGGCGTCGGCAACGTCTTCCTGGCCCGCCCCTATCCGGGCCGGGAGGTGAACCTCACGGCCACCTACAAGTTCTGAGGCGGACCGCGGACGGATCTTCGCCGCGCATGGAATCCCCCCTCTTCATGCGCGGCGGGGATTCGCCGCGGCCGCGGCCGGGAGGCAATCTGTCAATCGAGGAGCGGATCGGAGTGTCGGACTCGGGGCGGCCATGGCGCTCGGCGGCGGACCGGTGAGGCGGGGCGAGCTCGACCTCATCTGCCTCGGCCGCGTCGCGGTCGATCTTTACGCCGAGCAGCTCGGCGCGAGGCTCGAGGACGTCTCGAGCTTCGCCAAATATCTCGGCGGCTCGCCGGCCAACATCGCCTTCGGCGCCGCGCGGCTCGGGCTGAAGTCGGCGCTCGTGAGCCGGGTCGGGGACGATCCCATGGGACGGTTCATCCTCGAGACCCTGGAGCGGGAAGGCTGCGACACGCGCGGCATCCGGATCGACCCCAAGCGCCTCACCGCGCTGGTGCTGCTCGGCCTGAAGGACCGGCGGACCTTCCCGCTCGTCTTCTACCGCGACAACTGCGCCGACATGGCGCTCTCGGCGCGGGACATCGAGGAGGACTTCATCGCATCGGCCCGGGCGCTGCTCGTGAGCGGCACCCATCTGTCGACGGAAGGCGTGCTGAAGGCCAGCCTGCGGGCCCTCGAGTACGCGCAAAAGCACCATCTGCGGCGCGTGCTCGACATCGACTACCGGCCGGTTCTCTGGGGCCTGACGGACAAGGCCGCCGGCGAGATCCGCTACGTCGCCGCCGAGGAGGTGACCCGGCGGCTGCAGGCCGTGCTGCCCCGGTTCGATCTGGTGCTCGGCACGGAGGAGGAGTTTCACATCGCCGGCGGCCACGAGGATCTCACCGCCGCCCTGCGGCGGGTGCGCGAGCTCACCGGCGCGATGCTGGTGGTGAAGCTCGGCGGCAGAGGCTGCCTGGTCGTGGAAGGTCCGGTCCCGGCGACACTGGACGAGGCGGCGGTCCACCGCGGGGTGGAGGTGGACGTCCTCAACGTCCTGGGCGCCGGCGATGCCTTCGCGGCCGGGTTTCTCCACGGCTGGCTCACCGGAGGCGATGTCGGGCGCTGCTGCGCGCTCGGCAACCTCTGCGGGGCGCTCGTGGTCTCGCGCCATGCCTGCTCCGCGGCGATGCCGACGCGGGCGGAGATCGAGCATCTGATGGCCGGCGGCGCCCCGGCGGCGCGCCCGGATCTCGATGAGGAGGCGCAGCGATTGCACCGCGTCAGCGCCAGACGCAAGGAGTGGGGACCCCTCTATATCCTCGCGTTCGATCACCGCCGCCAGCTCATCGAGCTGGCGCAGCAGACCGGCCGCGGGCTCGAGGTGATCCCACGCCTCAAGCAGCTCTTCCTCGAGGCCGTGGAGGAAGTCGCGGCGGACCTCGCCGGCCGCGGGGCCGAGGGCTCGATCGGCGTGATCGTCGATGAGCGCTTCGGCCAGGACGTGCTGAATGCGGCCACGGGCCGCGGCTGGTGGATCGCCCGGCCGGTGGAGCTGCCGGGATCGCGACCGCTGGTGTTCGAGCACGGCCGCTCCATCGGCACGCAACTCATCCAGTGGCCGCGCGAGCAGACCGTCAAGTGCCTGGCGCAGTTCCACCCCGACGACGAGCCGCTGCTGCGGCTCGAGCAGGAAGCGCAGATCCGCTCGCTCTACGAGGCGACGCGCGCGAGCGGCCACGAGCTGCTCTTGGAGCTGGTGGTCCCGAAGCTCCCGGCCGAGGCTCCCGAGGCGCTCTGTCGCGCGATGCTGCGCCTGTACAACATCGGCGTGTACCCGCAGTGGTGGAAGCTGCAGCCCCAGCCGCGGGAGGTGTGGCTGCGGGTCGAGGAGCTCATCGGCCAGCGCGACCCCTACTGCCGCGGCGTGGTGCTGCTCGGCATGAACGCGGCCGCCGAGGAGCTGACGCGGGCATTTCGGGAGGCGGCCGGCAGCGGGGTGTGCCGCGGATTCGCCATCGGCCGCACCATCTTTCAGGGTCCGAGCCTCGCCTGGATGAGCGGGGAGATCGACGATGCGGCCCTCATCGAGCAGGTGCGCGGCGCCTTCGAGTATCTGATCGACGCCTGGCGCGATGCGCGCCGGGCGGAGCGCCCCGGAGAGAGCGCATGACCGGGCGGGTGCGCATCGGCGTCAATCCGATCGGCTGGAGCAACGATGACCTGCCCTGGCTGGGCGGGGAGACGCCGCTCGAGGTCATCCTGCGCGAAGGCGCCGCGATCGGGTACGAAGGCTTCGAGCTCAACGGCAAGTTCCCCAGGCACCCCGCGCAGGTCGGCCGCGTGCTGAGCGAGCATGGGCTCGCGCTGGTCTCGGGCTGGTACTCCGGCCGCCTGGCGCGGCGCGCCGTCGCGCAGGAGATCGAGGCGATCGGGCCGCATCTCGCCCTGCTCGCGGCCAACGGCGCGCGGGTGCTGGTCTACGGCGAGACCGCGGACTCCATACAGGGCGAGCGCCGCGCGCTCATCGAGCGGCCGTGCTTTCGCACCGCGGAGGAATGGCGCCACTACGCCGGGCGAGTGACGGCGCTCGCCCGCTACACGCTCGAGCGCGGCGTGCGCCTCGCCTACCACCACCACATGGGCGCCTACGTGCAGTCGCCCGCGGACATCGATACGCTGATGGCCTCGAGCGGCGAGGAGGTCGGGCTCCTCCTCGACACCGGGCACTGCTATCTCGGCGGCGGCGACCCCGTGGACGTGCTGCACGATCACATCGGCCGCATCTGTCACGTGCACTGCAAGGACGTGCGCGCGCCGGTGGCGGAGCTCGCCCGCAATCAATGTTGGAGCTTCCCCGATTGCATCGTCAACGGCGTGTTCACGGTGCCGGGTGACGGGGATCTCGACTTCCCCGCCATCGTGAGCGCCCTGCTCGCCGGCGGCTACCGCGGCTGGCTGGTGGTCGAAGCCGAGCAGGATCCGGCGGTGGCCCCGAGCGCGCGCTATGCTCGCACCGGCTTCGAGACGCTGCGCGGCCTGCTCGCGCGCGATCCCGGGGCGCGGTAGGCGGCGCGCGGAGAAATGCATGGCCAAGGTCCGACTCACGATGGCGCAGGCGCTCGTCCGCTTCCTCGACCGCCAGTACGTGGCGGTGGATGGGGTGGAGAGCAAGTTCGTCGCGGGCGTGTTCACCGTGTTCGGGCACGGCAATGTCCTCGGAATCGGCCGGGCGCTCGAGCAGGAGGCGGGCGCGCTCACCGTGCACCAGGGACGCAGCGAGCAAGGCATGGCCCACGCGGCGATCGGCTTCGCCAGGCAGCGGCTGCGGCGCCAGGTCTATGCCTGCACCGCCTCGGTCGGCCCCGGCTCGGCCAATCTGCTCACGGCCGCCGCCACGGCCACCGCCAATCGGATCCCGTTGCTGCTGCTCCCCGGCGATGTGTTCGCCTCGCGCCAGCCCGACCCGGCGCTGCAGCAGATCGAGCAGTTCCACGACCTCTCGATCAGCACCAACGACGCATTCCGGCCGCTCAGCCGCTACTTCGAGCGGATCGAGCGGCCCGAGCAGCTGATGAGCGCGGCGCTGCAGGCCATGCGTGTGCTGACCGATCCGGAGAATACCGGCGCCGTGACCCTGGCGCTGCCGCAGGACGTGCAGGCCGAGGCCTGCGATTACCCGGACACGTTCCTGGAGAAGCGGGTGCACGCCATCGAGCGCCGCCCGCCCCCGCCGGCGGCCATCGCGCGCGCGGCCGAAGCGGTGCGCGCGAGCGCGCGGCCGCTCCTCGTGTGCGGGGGCGGAGTCCGGTACTCCGGCGCGGCACAGGCGCTGCGCGCGCTGGCGGAGCAATGCGATATTCCATTCGCCGAAACCCAGGCCGGCAAGGGGGTGATCGTCTCCTCGCACCCGCTCAATCTCGGCGGCATCGGCGTCACGGGCACCCCGGCGGCCAACCGACTCGCCGGGCAAGCCGATCTCGTGCTCGGCGTCGGCACGCGCTACGGCGATTTCACCACCGCTTCCAAGTCGCTCTTCGCGCCCGAGGCCCGGCTCGTCAACATCAATGTCGGCGCCTGCGATGCCGGCAAGCTCGATGGCATGGCGGTGCTGGCCGATGCGCGGCTCGCGCTCGAGGCGCTGGCGCGCCCGCTCGCGGGCTATCGCGCCGCGTGGGGCGCGGCGGTGGCCGAGGCCCGCGCGCGGCTTGCGGCGGAGATCGAGCGCGTCCACGGCGCCGAATACGGCGTCCCGGGCTACGCGCCGGAGATCGCGGACGGACTCGATCCGGCCGTGCTCGAGGAATTCATCCGCCTGACCGGCTCGCGCCTGACGCAGACGCAGGTGCTGGGCGAGCTCAACCGGCGGCTGCCGCAAGACGGCATCGTCGTGGCCTCGGCCGGCAGCCTCCCGGGAGATCTGCAGCGCCTGTGGCGCTGCCGGCTCCCCGACACCTACCACGTCGAGTACGGATACTCCTGCATGGGCTATGAGATCAACGCCGCCCTCGGCGTGAAGCTCGCCGAGCCGCGGCGCGAGGTTTACGCGCTGGTCGGCGACGGCTCGTACATGATGTCGCACTCCGAGCTCGCCACCTCCATCCAGGAGCGGCGCAAGATCAACGTCATCCTGTTCGACAACATGGGCTTCGGCTGCATCAACAACCTGCAGCTCGCCTGCGGCATGGGCAGCTTCGGCACCGAGTTCCGCTATCGCGGCGCCACAGGCGGCCTCGACGGGGAGCTGATCCCGGTGGACTTCGCGGCCAACGCGGCCGCCTACGGCTGCCGGACGTACCGCGTGACGACGCTCGCGCAGCTGCGCGACGCGCTGGAGGATGCCGCGCGTCAGACGGTGTCCACGCTGATCGACGTGAAAGTTCTGCCCAAAACCATGAGCCACGGCTATGGCGCCTGGTGGCGCCTCGGCGGCGCCGGCGAGCCGCCGCGGCCGGCCCGGGACTACTGACCTGCGAGGGCACGGGAGTGAATACGGTCGACACACACGATGCTCGCAGGGTCACGGCGCAGGCCGGCGGCCCCGACACCCAGCGCCGCTACCTGCGGCTGATCGCGACCCTGTCGACCTTCGGCGGGCTGCTCTTCGGCTACGACACGGGGGTGGTCAACGGCGCCCTCCTCTTCATGACACCGGACCTCAAGCTGACGCCGCTCACCGAGGGCATGGTGGCCGCGTCCCTCGTGCTCTGCGCCACGATCGGCGCCACCCTGGGCGGACGGATGGCCGATCGCGTGGGCCGGCGCCGCCACATTCTGCACCTGGCGGTCATCTTCTTCTTCGGCGCGATCGCCTGCGCGCTGTCGCCCAACGTGCACCTGCTGCTTGCCGCCCGCTTCGCGCTCGGCCTTGCGGTCGGGGCCGCCTCGGTGGTCGTGCCGACCTACCTCGCCGAGATGGCGCCGGCCGCCATCCGCGGCCGCATCGTCACCCAGAACGAGCTGATGATCGTCGGCGGCCAGCTGCTCGCATTCGTGTTCAACGCCCTCCTCGGCAACGTGTTCAGCCACCATCCGGGGATCTGGCGTTGGATGCTGGCGATGGCGACGCTGCCGGCCGTCGTCCTGTGGCTCGGCATGCTCGCCATGCCCGAAAGCCCCCGGTGGCTGGTGCGCCAGGGACGTCTCGCCGAGGCGCTGCGGGTGCTGCGGCGGGTGCGCACGGAGGAGCTGGCGCGGCTCGAGTATGAGCAGGTCAGAGCGCTGGCCGAGGAGGAATCGCGCAGCCGGCTGACGCGACCGACCTGGGAGCGGCTGACCGCCACGCCCTGGATCCGCCGCGTGTTCCTGATCGGCATCGGGATCGGCATCGTGCAGCAGGTCACCGGCATCAATTCCATCATGTACTACGGCACACAGATCCTGACGCAGGCCGGCTTCAGCCGCTCGGGCGCACTGACCGCCAACATCCTGAACGGTGTCATCTCGGTGGCCGCGACCTTCCTCGGCATCTGGCTGCTGGATCTCGCCGGCCGGCGCCTCATGCTGCTCATCGGCTTCGCCGGCACCAGCACGGCGCTGCTCCTCGTCGGCATCTTCGCGACGCTCATGGGACCGTCGGTGCTGCGCGCCGA
This sequence comes from Gammaproteobacteria bacterium, assembly GCA_027306985.1. Taxonomy (GTDB): domain Bacteria; phylum Pseudomonadota; class Gammaproteobacteria; order Steroidobacterales; family Steroidobacteraceae; genus 13-2-20CM-66-19. The sequence continues at coordinate 9,227 of DAHUXV010000156.1, forward strand.
CCTAGTGCTGGCCGCGATCGCCCTCTTCCTGACCTTCCAGCAGGGATTCGTGTCGCCCACGGTATGGGTGCTGCTCTCGGAGCTGTTCCCGCTCGCGATCCGCGGCATCGCCTTCGGGCTCGCGAGCTCGATGCTGTGGCTGGCGAACTTCCTGGTGGCGGCGAGCTTCCCGAGCATGGTGGCCGGAATCGGCATCGCCGCGACCTTCTACGTGTTCGTCAGCCTCGGCGTGCTGTCGTGGTTCTTCGTCAGGCGTTACGTACCGGAGACCAAGGGACGGAGCCTCGAGGAGATCGAGGAGCACCTGGCCGCGGGCGGCCTCGGAGGCTGAATGGGCGGCCACCCCTCGACATCCGTACGGATCAAGCCCCGGCCGCAGGGGCGCCTCATCGTGGAGATCACGCCCCAATCGGCCGGCTGGCAGTACGCGGGCCTCACCGTGTTTCGGCTCGCGGCCGGGGAGCGGCTCGAGTTGCCGCCGGCGCCGCGGGAACGCTGCATCGTCATCGAGAGCGGCATCGTCACGGTCGAGACGGACGGCGAGCGGTGGCGGCAGATCGGCGAGCGCCAGAGCGTCTTCGAGGACCTCTCGCCGTACGCGGTCTACCTGCCCGGCGGGGGCGGCGCCCGGCTCACGGCGCACGGACAGGCCGAGCTCGCCGTGGCGAGCGCGCCGGACCCGCGGGGCGCGCTGGCCCCGAGGCTCATCGAGCCGGCCGCGATGGCCCGCAGCGTGCGTGGCCGGGGCACCAACCTGCGCTACATCTGCGACATCCTGCCGCAGAGCGAGCCGGCGGCGCATCTGCTGGTCGTGGAAGTGCGCACCCCCTCGAGCCATTCCTCGAGCTATCCCCCGCACAAGCACGATCGCGACGCGCCGCCGCAGGAGAGTCAGCTGGAAGAGATCTACCATCACCGCATCGACCCGCCGTCGGGATTCGCGTTCCAGCGTGTCTACACCGACGATCGCTCGCTCGACGAGGCGGTCGCGGTGGAAGATCGTGATACGGTTCTGGTGGCGCGCGGCTATCATCCGGTGGTGATGCCGCACGGCTACCAGGGCTATTACCTCAATGTCATGGCCGGTCCGCAACGGCAGTGGCGCTTCAAGAACGACCCCGCCCACGAGTGGCTCCTCGGAATCTGACCGACGTGTCCCGCAAACCCCGAAACAAGCCAACCCATCCCGACGCCTCGCCGCGCGACCCCGAGTCGCTGCGCACCCGGATCATCGAGAGTTACCCGCGCCTGAGCGGCCGGCTGCAGCTGATCGCGCGTTTCGCGCTGGACCACCCCAACGACATGGCGCTCGAGACCGTCGCCACGATCGGCGAGCGCGCCCAGGTGCAGCCCTCCACGGTGATCCGCTTCGCGCAGAGTCTGGGCTTCTCCGGGTTCTCGCAGATGCAGCGCATCTATCACACGATGCTGCTCGAGAACGTCTCGAGCTACAGCGAGCGGCTGCGCCACGGACTGCGCATGGGCGAGGCGCCGCCGGGCGATGCCGGCCAGATCCTCAAGGAGTTCTGCACCACCAACATCGCCTCGCTCAATCATCTGAAGGACACGCTGCCGCTCGACCATCTGCAGCGGGCGATCCAGCTCCTGGCGCGGGCGCGCGTGACCCATCTGGTCGCCGCCCGCCGCTCCTTCCCGGTCGCGGCCTATCTCGCCTACGCGCTGAACCACGCCGGATGCAGGGCCCACCTGGTGAACGGTCTCGCCGGGCAGTTCGAGGAGCAGTGCCAGCTCATGGAGCCGCGCGACGTGCTGGTCGCAATCAGCGCGCATCCCTACGCCAGCGAGACCCAGACGGTGGCGGCGGCAGCCGCACGGGCACGCGTGCCGATCATCGCCCTGACCGACAGCCTGGTAAGTCCCCTGGCCCGTCTCGCGAGCCTCTGCCTCGTCGTCTCGGAGGCCGACAAGCGCGGATTTCGCTCGCTCACGGCGAATTTGTGTCTGGCCCAGACGCTGGTGGTCGCGCTGGCCCTGCGCCGCACGCGCGAGCAGTCGTCCGAGGCGCCCGCGGGCTCCGCAGCGGGATCGAAGTGAGCTTCGGCGCAGGGGCGCCGACCCAACAGAGCGAGGTATCCCAGGTGGTCGGTTTAGCGGTTCTCGGCTGCGGCCGCATCGGCAAGCTGCACGCCCGCAATGTCGCGAGCCATCCGCGTGCGCGGCTGGTCAAGGTATTCGATGTCTCTTCCGAGGCCGCTGCCGCCGTGGCGGGCGAGCTCGGCGTCCAGGCCGCCGCCAGCGTCGAGGAGGCGATAGCCGACCCCGAGGTCCAAGGCGTACTCATCGCGAGCTCCACCGACACGCACGTGGAGCTCATCGTCGCCGCCGTCGAGGCCGGCAAGGCGGTGCTGTGCGAGAAGCCCATCGATCTCGACCTCGAGCGGGCGCAGGCGTGCTGGCGACAGATCGCGCCGCGCCGGCCGCGCGTCATGTTGGGATTCAACCGCCGCTTCGACCCCTCGTTCCGCGCCCTGGCGGAGCGGCTGCGCAGCGGCGAGATCGGCTCGCCGGAGCTGCTCGTGATCACGAGCCGCGACCCGGCCCCGCCGCCGGCGCAGTACCTGCGCCGCAGCGGCGGCCTGCTGCGCGACATGACGATTCACGATCTCGACATGGCGCGCCATCTGGCGGGCGAGATCGTCGAGGCGCATGCCGCCGGGGCGAACCTGGTCGATCCCATGATCGGCGCGCTCGGGGACATCGATACCTGCGCGCTCACCCTGCGGTCCCGGTCCGGCGCACTGGTGCAGATCACCAACAGCCGCCACAGCGCGTACGGCTACGACCAGCGCATCGAGGTCTTCGGCGCGCGCGGCATGCTGCTCGCCGGCAACCAGCGGCAGACCTCCGTGGAGCTCTGGAGCGAGCGGCACACCGCCGCGCGCGATGTGGTGCTGCATTTCTTCATCGAGCGCTACCGCGCGGCCTATGCCGCGGAGATCGACGCGTTCATCGCCGCCCTGGAGAGCGGCGCTCCGATGAGCCCGGACTTCGCCGACGGCCTCGCGGCCCTCGAGCTGGCGCAGGCCGCCGAGCGCAGCCTCGCCACCGGCCAGACCGTCAAGCTGAGCGCCGCACGATGAGAGCGCACCGCTGGCTGTCGGGACTCGCGCTCGGCCTCTGCCCGCTCGCCTCGATCGGCGCAACCGTGCACCCTCAGCGGTACTTCATGCCGCGGCCGGTGACGGTGACGGCGGCGAATCGCTCGCGCTACATCGGCGGGCTGCCGACTCTGCGCCGCGTCACGCCGGTCGGCACCCTCATCAGCACTGCGAATTTTCCCACGAACGTGGTGAGCGCCGCGGGACACGTGCTGGTGTTGGCGAACGGCTCGACCCCATTTCAGACGGTGACCTGGTACGGGCCGGACCTGAGCCGCGAGGCGCGGCTCGCGGCATTCGCCAAAGTGGCACCGGCCAGGCCGACCGTGGTGACGTCCCGCGGCGGCGCCGCGGCGGAGCTCGATCCGCGGCACGCCGGCGCGAGCGGCGTGGTCTACGCCACGAATCAGCCGGCGCAGCAACGCGCGGCGGAGGCGCTGGCCACCGAGCGGGCCGAGGAGAACCCCCGCCCCATCCCGACGACCGTCGTCTCGCACAACGATCTCTTCCAGGGCCTCGCCGCCGGCCGCGACGGCATCGTGTACGCGACCGGCGGCTACTCGGACGAGGTGCTGGCCTTGCGGATGGAGCATCGCACGGTCCGGGTCGTCCGTGAGTATCCGCTGCGGTGGCAGGCGTTCCCGCGCAGCCAGTACCCCTACACGTACCAGGGCGATCACGGCCGCAAGTCCTATCACTTCTATCCCGACTCGGTGGCGGTCGGCCCGGGAGGGCGGCATCTTTACGTCACGGGGATGCTGGCCAACAGCCTGGCGCGCATCGATATCGAGAGCGGCAGGACCCGCTACGTCAATGCCGGACCCTATCCCTTCGCCGTGGTCCTGGCCGACGGCGGGCGCCGCCTGGCCGTGAGCGACTGGGCCGGCAGCGGCGTCACGATCTTCAGGCGCCGCGATCTCACGCCGCTGGGCACCGTGGCCACCGGGCCGGCGCTCGCCCCGGCAACGGTCGCCGCGGGCGTCCATCCCACGGCGATGGCGAGCCTGCCTCAGGGGCCGGACATCTGGGTAGCCGATGCGAACGACGATGCGCTCGTGGAAGTCGACACGCGGGCGCTCAGGTCCGTGCGCGTCATTTCCG
>DAHUXV010000165.1 GCA_027306985.1 Gammaproteobacteria bacterium
CCCGGCACGAGCTTGTAGGTCGCGAAGTAATGCTCCAGGCGCTCGATGAGCGTCGCGGGCAGCTCGCTGAGTTCACGGGCATGACCCCAGACGTAATCGCCCTCGAGCACCGCGACGATCTTGTCGTCGGCCTCACCGCGATCGACGATCTTCAGGCCGCCGAGGATGCGGGCCCGCAGCAGCACCTCGGAGTGGGCGATCGGCCGTTCACTGATCACGCAGATATCGAGCGGATCGCCGTCGCCGCGATCACAGCCCGGTGCCAGACGCTTCACCCGCTCCCCGCAGTAGGTCTGGGGGATGAACCCGTACAGCGCCGGGGGCTGCGAGGAAGTGCGCTGCGGCCGGTCGACCCGCAGGTAGCCCGTCTCCTTGTCGACCTCGTACTTGACCAGATCGAATGGGGTGATCTCGATATAGGCGGTCACCACCTCCGGACAGTCCGGACCCGGCTCGAGGCCATGCCAGGGGTGGGGACGCCAGTGAAAATGCGACGTGGTCATAGAGTCTTCCGGCTTCCTGGCCGGCCGCGGACTCGGCCGCGGGCGCGCCAAACCTCGGGATCTGGAACGAATTTACTTGCGGGTCGTCGTGCGCTTGGTTTTCTTGGCCGCGGGGTCCTTCGCGCGGGTCTTGCCGAATGAGCCACGATAAATCTTGCCGCGGCGGGTTCTGATGTCGCCCTTGCCCATCGAATCATCTCCTCAGATGCTGAGAAATCGGGGGGCGCGAGTGTAGCAGAGCGCCTCTGCGCAGCGCCCAAAAACCAAATAAAAGCGGCCGGTCCGGCGGGCAGACCCCGCCGGACCGGCCGCTGGGTGCCGGGTGCTTACCAGCGGCGCGGAGCGCCGCCGCCGCCGCCCCCGCCGCCGCGAGGACCGCCGGCGCCGCGCTCCTGCGCTTCATTGATGCGCAGCGGGCGACCGCCCAGGTCCTTGCCATTGAGGCTCTGGATGGCGCGGGTCGCATCGGCACGCGCCATTTCGACGAACCCGAAGCCCCGCGGCCGGCCGGTTTCCCGGTCATTGATCAGGCTGACGGACTCGACGGTCCCGTGCTGCGCGAACAGCTCGCGAACTTCGCTCTCCGTGGCCGAAAACGGAAGGTTTCCGACGTAGATCTTCGTCATGCAATCAAACTCCACAAGCGGATTGGGCCACCTCGGCGCGCTCTATTGGCGTTTTGCGGACTCGGCGGCTTCCGGATAATTATCGGCAGGATCACTGCCCCCTGGTCGGAAACGATTCGGCTTTTCTCCGTAAGCCGGCTCGGGTACCGAGCGGCCAGCAGGCGGCAGGAAAGAGAATGGTCACAGACCCGCGCCTAGACTAACCCGGATCCGATCGATCCGACAAGCCCCCCGCACTCAGCGGTAGCGCCCGAGCACCTTCTGCAGCCCGGTCGAGCCCGGACAGAGTGATTCGAACGGCAGCGCGTTCAGCGGCTCCTGCGGGGTCCCGTTCAGCGCGTGGAACTCCCCACTGCCGCCTTCGGGATCCAGATAGATCAGCCCCGTCAGGTACTCCCCGGCCGCCATGCGCGCCTTCACCGCCGCGCCTGCCGCCTCGCGGTTGGTCGGATCGTACGCTTCGGCGGCTTTGCGCAGCACGACCCGGCTGCCGTCATGCAGCGCGATCTCGCGGGCCTCGCCGGGGGCGTATTCGACCAGGATCGGCGCCTCGCGTGGCACGAAGTCCGCCTGCACTGCCGGCTCGTCGTGCTCGCGCGTGTAGGCGTAGCTCTTCGTCGAGCCCTCGTGATCGTTGAAGGTCACGCAGGGCGAGAGGATGTCGATGAGCGCGAAACCGCGATGCTGCAGACCGGCCTCGATCAGCGGCACCAGTTGCTGTTTATCGCCGGAGAAGCCGCGCGCCACGAACGTGGCACCGAGGTCGAGCGCGAGCAGCACCGGGTCGATCGGGGGCTGGCGATTGACCTCGCCTTTCTTGGCTCGGCTGCCGATATCGGCCGACGCGGAGAACTGCCCCTTGGTAAGGCCATACACGCCGTTGTTCTCGATCATATACAACATGTCGAGATTGCGGCGGATGGCGTGACAGAACTGCCCGAGTCCGATCGACAGCGTATCGCCGTCGCCGGAGATGCCGATGTAGGCGAGCCGGCGGTTCGCCGCGTTCGCACCGGTGGCGATCGAGGGCATGCGGCCGTGCACGGCGTTGAAGCCGTGCGCGCCGCTGACGAAATAGGCCGTGGTCTTCGAGGAGCAGCCGATCCCGGAGAGCTTGACCAAGTTCTGCGGCTCGAGCGCGAGGCGCCAGCAGGCCTCGACGATCGCGGCGGTGACCGAATCGTGCCCGCAGCCGGCGCATAGCGTCGAGAGAGCGCCCTCGTAGGCGCGGCGCGTCATGCCGAGGGCGTTCTGCGGCAGACTGGGATGGGTGAGCTTCGGCTTGGTGATGTAGGTCATGTGTAATCCTCAGACGCCGACCGCACTGGGCCGGGCCGCGCCGCTCGCTCCGCGCAGTTCCGCCTGCACGCCCTCGACGATGAAATGCGAGCTCACCGGCAGGCCGCTGTAGTGCAGCAGGGAGCGCAGTTTCGCCTTCTCGACCCCGGTCTCGAGCGTCAGCAGCGAGCGCAGCTGCGCATCGCGGTTCTGCTCGACGACG
>DAHUXV010000173.1 GCA_027306985.1 Gammaproteobacteria bacterium
GGACGGACGGGAACGGCAATGCGTGGCTCCTCGGGGGATATCAGTACGACGATCCGAGCAATACCCGTTTCGAGATGAACGATCTCTGGAAGTATCCGACTCAGTGAGTCAGCTCGCGGCCGCCCGGGCGCCGCCCGGCGAGGCAGTGGAAGCCTCGCCGCGGTCCCCGGGGACGGGAAGAGACATCAGCAGTCGCGCAATCGCGGCGTATTCGGGCGGCTTCGTCAGGTGCGCATCGAAGCCCGCTTCTCTCGACTTCTGCTTGTCGCTCTCCTGGCCGAGGCCCGTCACGGCGACCAGGGTCACGTGCCTCCCCCACGGGCGTTGCCGTATCCGGCGGCACACCTCATAGCCGTCGAGCTCCGGCATCTGCACGTCGAGCAACACGACGTCGGGGCGCAGCCCCTCGGCGGCCTTCAGCGCCTCGAGGCCGTCGTGCGCGATGTACGTCTCGTGATGCGCGAGCCGCAGGAGGGCGGCAAGCGATGTGGCGGTATCGGTGTTGTCGTCGACGACCAGGATGCGGCGTGAGGGTGGCGTGACTTCCTCGGGGTGGGCGGCAGTCTCGGTCCGGCGCGTCCTCAAGGCGAGCGGCAGACGTACCACGAACTCGCTGCCGTGCCCGGGGCCTTCGCTGAAGGCCTGCACGGAGCCGCCGTGCAGCGCGAGCAGGCGCCGCGCAAGGGCGAGCCCGATGCCCAGGCCGCCCTGCGAGCGCGGCAGGCCCGCCTCCATCTGGGCGAACATCTCGAAGATCGCCTCGAGCTTGGCCTTGGGGATGCCGAGGCCGGTATCCTTGACGCGCGCGACCGCGTAGCCGCGCTCCGGCGCGAGGCTGATCCCGATGCGGCCCCCGGGCTCGGTGTACTTGCGCGCGTTGTGCAGCAGGTTGCGAAAGACCTGTGTCAGGCGCACGGCGTCACCCTCGACGAGGAGCGGCTGCGGCGGCAGGGTGACCTCGAGCTCGAGGCCCGCCGCCTCGGCCTGCGGGCGCTCGACCTCCACGACTTCGCGAATCTGCGCGCCCAGGTCGGTGAGCTCCCGGTGCAGCTCGACCTTGCCGCGGGCGATGCGGCTGGCATCGAGCAGATCGTTCACCAGCCTGACGAGCTGCTCGAGCTGCCGCTCCATCAGGGCGCAGGCTCGCCGGCGCAGCTCTTCCGCCCCGTCCGGGTGCTTGATGAGCTCGAGCCCGTTGCGCAGCGGCGCCAGCGGTCCGCGCAGCTCATGCGCGAGCAGCGCCAGGAACTCGTCCTTCTGCCGGTCGGCCTCGTTGAGCTCGACGATCCTGCGGTTGCCGAGATAGAACATCAGCCCGAGCAGGATCGCGCCGATGAGGGCGGGCGCCACCATCGCGACGATGGTGACACGGGACCTGAGGCGCGCGTCGGCCGCTCGGCGCGCGAGCAGTGCGTACTCCGTGGTCCGCATCGCGGCTACGTGCGCCGCGATCTCGTCCATGAGGCGCTTACCGCTGTCGGAGCGAACGAGTGCCAGCGCCGCGGCGCCATTGCCCGCCTGCTCCAGCGAGATCATCCGCTCGAGCTGCGCTACCTTGAGGGTGACCTGCTGGCGCAGAGTCGCAAGGCGCGCCCGCTGGCCCGCATCCGTCCTCACCTCCCGGCTGAGGACGGCCATCTCACCGGCGATGCGCATCGTGGCGTGCCGGTAGCGCTCGAGGTGCTCCGCGCCATCGGTGAGCAGATAGCCTCGCTGGCTCCTCTCGGCATCGCGCACCGCGGAGAGCAGACGCGTCAGATCGACGATCGTATCGTCCGAGTCCCCCACCAGCTGCTCGGTCGCGAGCAGATGGCGCGCGTTCAGGTAGCCGACGAGCGCGCCGCCGAAGAGAACGGCGAGCGTCAGCCCGATGGCCCAGAGCGGCAGCCGGCTACGGAGTTTGGAGGCGCTCGGCACGGATCAGGACTCACGCTCGTCGGCGAATGGAAGGCGGCCGCGCCGTAATCGCCCGTTGATCGTACGCCGCGCGGCGGCAAACCGCGAGGCCGGCTGCCAGGGATCGGCCCGGTCAGTCGGGCATCGGCCTCATCTGACCTCTGAGCGCCTCCTCGAAACCGAAGTTCCGCAGGTCGCGCATGCGCTGCGGATAGAGGATGCCGTCCAGGTGGTCGACCTCGTGCTGCACCACGCGGGCGTGGAACCCTTCCACGGTGCGGTCGATGGGCGTGCCTTCGAGGTCATAGCCCCGATAGCGCAGACTTCTGAACCGGGGCACGAGTCCTCTCAGTCCCGGAACCGACAGGCATCCCTCCCAGCCCTCTTCCTGATCGTCGCCGAGCGGGGTCAGCTGCGGATTGACCAGGACGGTGTACGGGATCGGCGACACGTCGGGGTAGCGCGGGTTCGAGTTGACCTCGAAGATGACCACCCGGAGGCTGACGCCGATCTGCGGTGCGGCGAGGCCGGCGCCGTTGAGCGCCCGCATGGTGTCGTTCATGTCCGCGACGAGCGCGGTGAGCTCCGCGTCGAATCGCTCCACGGGAGCGCCCACCTGCCTGAGCAGCGGCTCGCCCATCCTGAGTACCGGTCGCACGGCCATGCGGATATCTTACTATTGGCTCGAAGCCGGCTGCGGCGCTTCGAGCGGCCAGCCGTCTTGCTCACGTGAGCTGCGCGGCCCACGGGCCGCCCAAGGCACCGTAGGGCGTGCCGTACGTGCCGAAGTTGCGCACCTAGAGCGAGAAAAGAAAGCTCGACGCCAGCCACAGCGTCGCTGCAACGACCGAGCCCCGGCTCACCCACCGCCACTTGGCGTTCTTCCGGGACGGCGCATAGCGGTAGACGACGGCGAGGCCCAATACCGCGAGCAGCCAGAGGAGGATCCAGCGCAGGACGAGCACGGCCATGCTCACGAAGCCGGGCATCGGCAGGCGCTCGGTGTACGCGATGTTGTTGGTGGCGGACATGAGCGCCGAGACGCCCTGGCTGCAGTAGTAGATCGACACGACGAAGCTCACGATCGCGCCGATGCCGAGCGTCTGGTCCCTGGGGCGCGCCAGCGCCCGCAGCTGCGCCTGGATGATGCTGGCTCCCTGCGCTCTGCCTCGACCTCCGCAGTCGGGTGCGAGCCAGGTGTGCGCACGCGGCACACCGAGCAACCGCTATTCCCGCGAGGCCCCGCCGCGGTGATCGCGGAAGGCGAGCGGCGCCGCTGCGGGAGGCTCCGCCGCGGACCGGCCGGCGCCCGCCACCGCCTCGGTCACGAGGTGGTGATGAGGCGAGAGCGCGCAGACCGGATCGGCATTGGCGGCATCGCCCGTCAGGAGGTACGCCTGGCAGCGGCAGCCGCCGAAGTCCCGGCCGCGCTCCGGGCAGCTGCGGCAGGGCTCCTTCATCCAGCCCTCGCCGCGGAAGCGGTTGAACGCGGGGGAGTCGTACCAGATCGAGCGCAGGCTCGCCTCCCGCACGCTCGGGAACGACATGCCGGGCAGCATCCGCGCCGACTGGCACGGCAGCGCCACACCGTCCGGCGCGATGCCGAGGAACACCCGCCCGAGGCCGCTCATGCACGGCTTCGGCCGCGTCTCGAAATAATCAGGCACCACGAAGAAGACCCGCATGCGCGTGCCGACCCGCTCGCGAAACCGCGCCGTGGCCTCCTCCGCGCGCCGCAGCTGCTCGCGGCTCGGCAGCAGCTGCGCGCGGTTGCGCCACGCCCACCCGTAGTACTGGGTGTTGGCGAGCTCGACGTAATCGGCGCCCAGCCTCTCGGCCATGCCGAGGATCTCCTCCACGTGATCGATGTTCAGCCGGTGCAGCACCACGTTGAGCACCATCGGGTAGCGGTGCTTCCTGATGAGCGCCGCGACGCGCGATTTGAGCTCGAAGGTGCGCGTGCTGCTGAGGAAGTCGTTCAGGCGGCGCGTGCTGTCCTGGAAGGAGAGCTGGATGTGATCCAGGCCGGCCTCCTTGAGCGCGCACAGGCGCGTCTCCGTGAGCCCCACGCCCGAGGTGATGAGGTTGGTATAGAAGCCGAGCCCGCGGGCGGCGGCGACGATCGTCTCCAGATCGTCCCGCACCAGCGGCTCGCCGCCGGAGAGACCGAGCTGCACCGACCCCAGCTCCCGCGCCTGCGCGAGAACGCGCAGCCACTCTGCGGTCTCGAGCTCGCGCCCGATCCCGCCGAAGTCGGTGGGGTTGTAGCAGAAGACGCAGTGCAGGGGGCAGCGGTAGGTCAGCTCGAGGAGCAGCCAGAGCGGGGGGCCGGGCACCGGATCGCTCACGGCAGCAGCTCCAGCCAGGTCCGCTCGATGGCGAAGGTGACGAAATCGCACACGTCGGAGGACAGGCCCGCCGCGGAGTAGGTCCGCTCGAGATCCGCGATGATGTCGGCGACCGTGCGCGCGCCGTCACAGCGTGTCAGGATCGCGGCGGCGCTCTGGTTGAGCCTCACCATCCCCTCCGGATACAGCAGCACGTGCGCGGCTTGCGCGGGCTCCCATTGCAGGCGAAAGCCCCCGCCGATGGCCGGGCGCGCCGCCGTGTCGAAGATTGCCATGACTGCACTCCGCTTCATTGCACGCCGTATTTGAGCGCCATCGCATCGTTCATCTGCCAGAGCACGTCGAGCTTGAACTGCAGGATTTCGAGCGCGCGCTCCTGCTCGGCGCGCGTGCGGAACCGCTCGAGCGTCGCGGCCAGCGCGTGCTCGGCGTCGCGGCCCGCGAGGCTCACCCGGCTCTGAAAGTAGTGCAGCCCGGCGCCGTCGATCCACGGGTAGTGATCGGGCCAGCCGGCGAGACGCTGCTGATGGATCTGCGGCGCGAAGAGCTCGGTGAGCGCGGCGCATGCCGCCTCGTGCCACGGTGCGCGGCGGGCGAAGTTGACATAGGCGTCGACGGCGAAGCGAACGCCCGGCAGGAGATCCGCCAGGCTCTCGACCCGCGAGCGCTCCAGGCCGACCGCCTCGGCGAGCCGCAGCCACGATTCGATGCCTCCGGGATCGTCGCCGTGGCCGTCGTGATCGAGGATGCGCTGCACCCAGTGGCGGCGCACGCTCCGGTCCTCGCAATTGGCGATGATCGCGGCATCCTTGAGCGGTATGTTGATCTGGTAATAGAACCGGTTGGCCACCCAGCCCCGGATCTGCTCGGGCCGTGCGCGGCCGCAGTTCAGCATCACGTTGAAGGGGTGATGAATGTGGTAGCCGCGGCCCTTGGCGCGCAGCTGCGCGGTGAACTGCGACGCATCCCACGGGGTCGCGCTCACAGGGTGATCTCCATGCCGTCCCAGGCGACTTCCACTCCGAGGCGGCCGAGCTCGGCGCGCTCCGGGGAGTCCTCATCGAGGATGGGGTTGGTGTTGTTGATGTGGATCAGGATCTTGCGCGTGGCGTCGGGCAGCCTGCCGAGCCACTCCAACATGCCGCCGGCGCCGCTTTGCGCGAGATGGCCGATGTCGCGCGCCCGCTTGCGCGAGAGACCGAGCCGGAGCATCTCATCGTCGCTCCAGAAGGTGCCGTCCACCAGGACACACTCGGCGGACCGCATGGCCCGCCACGCCGCCTCGTCGATGTCCGCCAGGCCGGGGGCATAGAAGAGCGACCGGCCCGTGTGCTCATCGGTCATCAGGAGCGCCACGTTGTCGCCCGCCACGGGGGACTCGCGATGGGGGGAGTAGGGTGCGGGCTTGCCTGCGACGGGCAGGGCGCGCCAGCGCACGCCCGCCATCCCCTCGATGGCGAATCCGGTGCCGTCGAGATCCAGGCACCGGCGCTCGATGCGGCAATAGTGGGAGAGCACTTCGAGGATGGGATTGCCGCGTGTCAGGTCGGTGTATACGGCATCGGTGCACCAGAGCGACCAGGGCCGCGTCGATTCGCGCAGCATGTAGAGGCCGGTGGTGTGGTCGACCTGCCCGTCCACGAGCACGATCGCGCCGATCGCCGTGTCGCGCGCCGAGCGCGCAGGCTGCAGGTCGGCATGGGCGCGCAGCTGGCTGAGAATGTCGGGCGAGGCGTTGACCAGAGCCCAGGAGGCGGCATGCGCAAGGCCGTTGGCGGCGCCCTGCCCGTCGCCGGCGCGGACGGCGATGGAGGACTGCGTCCGCGCGCGCGCGCGCACGGTTCCCCCGCGCACTCCGGCGCAGTTGCGGCAGTTGCAGTTCCACTGCGGAAAGCCGCCGCCCGCGGCCGAGCCGAGGACGCGAATCCTCATTCCAGCGGTCTCGTTGGCGCGGCGCACGCGCCGCCGCGGCGGCCACGTGCGCCGCGCGGCGCGGTCAACGATGGGCGATGTACATCGTGATTTCCATGCCGAATCGAAGATCGATCGCCTGCGGGGTTTCCCATTTCATGACGAGTCCTCCGGTCGTTTGCCGTGCAAGCCGGGCCGACGGGCCCGGCGGACCATCCTCGCCAATGCGCCGCGGCGCGGGGAAGCGGATCATCATGAATCGCCCCTCGTGATTTTCATGAGTTGCAGAGTCCGCCGCGCTGCTAGGATATCGCTCCGAGTCTCGAGATCCGGCCATTGCCGATGAAGCTGCGCACGCGCCTGCACTTGGTGGTCACCGGCCTGACGATCGTATGGGCGGTGGTCCTCGTCGCGTCCGAGGTGCAGCTCACGCAGGCGCGCATACGGGAGGACATCGAGGCGTCCAATCAGGTGACCATCCAGCTCCTCGGACGCCTGGTCGGCATCTACTGGCGCGCCGGCGGCACGCGCAGCCTGGTCGACTTCCTGACACAACTCGGGCACGTGCGCTCCAGCGACATCATGCTCACCTATCGGGGCGGCCCGATGATCTATCATTCGCCGCCCGCCACCTACAAGGCGGGTCACTATGCGCCGGCCTGGTTCGCGCACCTCGTCGCCCCGAAGGTTCCCCGCTACGTCTTTCCTCTTCCCGCGGGCGTCGAGCTCATCGTGCGGCCCGCGCCTTCGCGCAGCACCCTCGACGGCTGGGACGCCATCACGCGGCTCTTCGCCATAGCCGGGGTCATGCTCGTGGTCGTCAACGGACTCGCGTTCTGGCTGGTCGAGCGGGCGGTGGCGCCCGTCGTCATCGAGCAGCGGCTCGAGGAGGAGCGGCGCCTGATCGCCCACGAGCTGCACGATGAGTTCGGACAGTCGGTGACGGCGATCCGCAGTCTCGCGCAGGCGATCGCGGGCCAGTCGAGCCAGCCGCCGATGCAGGAGGCGGCGCGCCTCATCTCGGCGGAGGCCGCCCGGCTCTACGATGCCATGCACGGCCTCATACCGCGGCTGGCGCCGGCCGCCGCCGACACCCTCAGCCTATCCGAGGCGCTGGAGGGGCTGGTACGCGATCAGCAGAGCCGGCACCCTGGCATCACCCTGACCCTGCGGCACGATCTCTCCTGCCATCCGGGCCCGGGCATCTCGCTCGCGGCCTACCGCGTCGTGCAGGAGGGACTCGTCAACGCCCTGCGCCACGCGCAGGCGTCCCGGATCGACGTCGAGCTGCGCGCCGAGCGCCGCAGCCTGACGGTGATGGTCACGGACGATGGTATCGGGCTGCCGGAGGACTGGTCCCGGCCGGGGCATTACGGCCTGCGGGGTCTCAGTGAGCGTGTCGGCCACCTGGGGGGCAAGCTGACGCTGCGCCGGCACGGGACCCGCGGCACGCTGCTCGCGGCGGAGCTTCCTCTCGCCGGTCTGCCGCAGGTGATCGCATGATCCGCGTCCTGCTGGTCGACGATCACGCGGTGGTGCGCACCGGCTTTAGGCTGCTGCTGCAGGCGCGGCCGGATGTGACCGTCGCCGGGGAAGCCGATTCCGGCGAGGCCGCCTGCCAGCGCTACGTCGAGCTGTCGCCGGACGTGGTGGTCATGGACATCGCGATGCCCGGCATGGGCGGCATCGAAGCGCTGCGGCGCATCCGCGCCCATGACCCGCAGGCCCGGGTGCTGGCGTTGTCCGCGCACGACGACCCGATGCATGCCCGGCGGGCGTTGCGGGAGGGAGCGCTGGGATTTCTCTCGAAGCGCAGCGCCCCTGAGGCCTTGCTCGAGGCGGTCGCAGACGTAGGTGCCGGGCAGCGCTACATCGATCCGCGCGTCGCGCAGAGGCTGGCGCTCGAGGACATCGAGGGTACGGAGTCATCACCCATCAAGCGGCTGTCGGAAAGGGAATTCGACGTCTTCATCCGCCTGGCGCGCGGCGCCAGCGTGCAGCGCATCGCCGATGACCTGAGGCTTTCGGCCTCCACCGTCGGCACGCATCTTTATAACGTCAAGCAGAAGCTCGGCGTGTCCAACCAATCGGAGCTGACGCTGCTCGCCATCCGTCACGGTCTCATTGAGGCATGACCGGCCCGTCGGCGGCGTGTAAGCCGACCCGGCGGGCGGTCAGACGCTCCAGTGAGCGTCGCGCCGCGGCTTTGGCGATGTGCTTGCACCACAGGAGCGTCTCGCGTCGTCCCTGACGGCGGAATTTCTCGCAGTCGCAAGTCCACTCTATGCGCTCATCGTCCGCCCGCAGCACCTGCACGATGTGGCTGGAGAAGAAGTACGTGCCGAGGACCGTGGCGTCACTGCCGCGAGCCGGGCGCTTGGCGAGCCTGAAGGGCATGAGCTGGAGCATATCCCGGCCCGGCTGTGGAACGCTTGTGCATAAGCTGTGCGCGGCCTGTGATTGGCGGTCGCAACGCGAAAAAAATCGCGCGGGGGAGGGCGCCGCGATCGGGATACGGACGCCGGCCTCAGCCGATATCGGCGAGCGCGGCCGGCACGTGCCGCCGCTGCAGCGCGGTGCGCGCCTGCCACTGCGCCGCCGCATCCAGCGTGTCGAGGAAGCGCACCTCGCCGCCGGCCAGAGTGGCGAGCGGCAGCCCGTCCCGATACAGAACCCTGTTGCCGGCGAGCGCGGGCAGCCGAGGTCCGGGTGTCAGGATGCCGAGCAGGTTGAGCGGATCGGCCGCGGACAGCGATACCCATTCCTCCTCGCGCGGGCGGCGGCGCACCTCGCGCAGCAGTCCCACCGCCTCCGGAACGGCGAACTGCTCGCCGGAAAGGCCGGCGACGAAGCGGCCGCCGCGGATCTCGCCGCGAGCCTCCAGGCGCCGATAGCAGAAGAGGAGCTCGCGCCAGGGCGGCAGCCATTGCGCCTCGCGCGCGATCAGACGCCAGAAGACCACGCCCCAGCGGCGCAACAATTCCCGGGCCACGAGCTCTGTCGTGTCGGTGTCGGGACGTAGAGTCGGACCGGTGCCGTGCTCGCGCCGCACCAGGGCCCAGCGTCCCGCGCAGTCCATGCCGAAGAGCGCGCGCCGGCGACGGCGCGGACCGGCGGAGGATCTGCGCCGCTCGGAAGGCACCAGCAGGGCCCGCAATCCGCCGAAGCTGTCCGAGTTGACGAGCCCGAGCCCCACGAGCTCCGCGAGGCCGTCCTCGGCCTGCGAGGGCAGGAGTGCCGTGCCCTCCACGATCTCCTCGAAGAACGACGCACCCTGAGCGCTGAGGTGCTCCAACACCCGGCGCGCGCTCGAGGAGGGCGCGCCGGCATCGACCGGACCCGCCAGCGCCGTCCAGGTCCTGAGGTTCCGCCGGCCGAGCAGCGCGATCGGTGTGCTCCTGACCGGGCCTGCGGCCGGCCCCGACTCGGGTCTGCGGCGCGCCAGCCGGGTCCATACGAAGCGCCCGGCGAGGCACTGCTCATCGAGCCAGGCCGGGTCGTACTCGTTGATCCGCGCCGGCAGGATCTCCGTCTCCCAGGCGCCCGCCGGCGCCTCGAAGCCCTCGAGCTGAGCGAGGACCGCCGCGACGGCGTCGGGTCCTTCCATGCGCGCGCGCGGAGCGGCTCGCTGCCACTCGAGCAGGAAGCGCTGCAGATCCCGGGGCTCGACCGGCTCGATCTCGGCCCGCAGGCGCTTCACGGTGTAACGATGGATGCGCGCCAGCAGACCGCGCTCGCACCATTCCCCGTCCTCGGGCGCCTGCGCGGTGAACCGGCCGTGCATCACCGATCCTTCGGCCTGGAGCGCCGCGAGCGCCGGCGCCATCCGCCCGGCCGACATGCCGAGCGGCGCCGCGAGGGCCGCGGCGGATACCGGACCCAGGCCCTGCAGCCGCCCGCGGGCGATCTCCCGCAGCGCCTCCTGCGCATCCCAGGCCCGCGAGTACTCCGCGGGAGGGGCGATGGGCGGCTCCGGGCGCGCATCGGGGAAGATCGCCTGCAAGAGCGGCAGGCGCTCGGCTGCCACCCACAGCGTCACGCCTCCCACCGCCAGCCCCGCGGCCCTGCCGGCCGCAGCGAGGGCCGCGGCCCATGCCGTCCAGTCCGCCCGCTGCCCGACCTCGGCCCCGGTCATGAAGGTGAGCCAGCCGAGCGCATCGTGCAGCTCGTCGGCATCGGCCGCATCGGGCCAGGCTTCCTCGCGCACCCGCTCGATCGCCGCCGCATCGAGCGCGCCGAGATCGCCCGCCGCCTCGGGATCGAGCCAACGGCGGCTCAGCACCGCCTGGGTGCGCCGCTCCTCGAGCGGGGCATCGTCGAGAAACGCGTAGGGCCGCGCCGACAGCACCTCCAGGGCGAGCGGCGAGGGCTCGGTGAGATCGCGCGCGACCGCCTGGATGGTGCCGCTCTCGAGGCCGCGCAGCAGCGCCTCCAGTCCCTCGATGTCCATGGCCTCCTCCAGGCAATCGCGGATCGCCTGCCGGACGAGCGGATGATCGGGGATCTCGAGCTCGCCCGAGAGGTTCTCGGCGCAGGCTTGGCTGTCGGGGAACACCGAGGCCAGAAGGTCCTCCGCCGCCATGCGCGCGAGCGGCGCCGGCACCTTGCGGCCGCCGCGAAACCGCGGCAGCGCGAGCGCGATTGCCGCGCTCCAGCGCCAGCGCGCGGGGAACATCGGCGCCGCGCACAGCGCCTGGACCAGGAGCGGGCGCACGGTGTTGGAATGCAGATAGCGCGCCACCTCGGCGAGCTCGAAGCTGTGCGCCGTGGTGAGCGACAGCACGATTGCGTCCTCGGTCGCGGCCGCCTGCAGCTCGAAGTTGAACGAGCGGCAGAAGCGCTTGCGCAGCGCGAGACCCCAGGCGCGGTTGATGCGGCTGCCGAAAGGCGAGTGGATGACGAGCTGCATGCCGCCCGCCTCGTCGAAGAAGCGCTCCAGGACCACCCGGTCGCGGGTGGGCAGGGCGCCGAGAGCCGCTCGCGCCGCCGCCAGATAGCCCGCGGCCTGAACCGCCGCCGGCGCGGCGATGCCGACTTCGTCCTCGAGCCAGCTCACCGCCGCCTCGAGGCCGCCGCCCAAGCGGCTCTCGATCTGCCCGCGCAGGCGCGAGACACCCTGCGACAGCTCGTCCGACCGGCCGGGCGCCTCGCCCAGCCAGAACGGGATCGAGGGCGGCTGGCCATGCGCGTCCTCCACACGCACCGTGCCCTGCTCGACGCGCAGGATGCGGTAGGAGCTGTTGCCCAGCTGGAAGACATCGCCCTGCAGGCTCTCGACGGCGAAATCCTCGTTGACGGTGCCGACGGGCTGCGACTGCGGCTCCAGCAGCACCGTGTAGTCCGCCGTGTCGGGGATCGTGCCGCCGGAGGTCAGTGCGATGAGGCGCGCTGCGCGCCGTCCGCGCAGCTTGCGGTTGACGGCATCGTAGTGGATCAGCGCGCCGCGGCGGCCGCGCCGCGTAGTGAAGCCCTCGGCCAGCATGCGCACGATGTCGTCGAGCTCCGCGCGCTCGAGATCGCGGTACGGATAGGCGCCCCGCGCGAGGGCGAAGAGCTCGTCGAGGTCCCATTCACGCGCGGCGGCTTCGGCGACGATCTGCTGCGCGAGCACATCGAGCGGCTTCGCGGGAATGCGCAGCCGGTCGAGCTCGCCGCGGCGAACGCAGTCGAGCAGCGCCGCGCACTCGATGAGATCGTCGCGGGACAGCGGGAAGAGCCGGCCTTTCGGCGTGCCGCCGAGGCTGTGCCCGGAGCGTCCGACCCGCTGCAACAGGGCCGAGATCGACCGCGGCGAGCCGAGCTGACAGACGAGATCCACCTCGCCGATGTCGATGCCGAGCTCGAGCGATGCGGTGGCGATGAGTGCCCTGAGCTCGCCGCGCTTCAGGCGCGACTCCGCATCGAGGCGCCGCTCCTTCGCCATGCTGCCGTGGTGGGCCGCGACCTGCGTCTCGCCCATGCGCTCCGACAGATGACGCGCGACGCGCTCCGCGTGCCGGCGCGTGTTGACGAAGATCAGCGTCGTGCGGTGCTCGCCGGCGAGCTGCGCCAGCCGATCGTACACCTGCGTCCAGACATCGCCGGACATGACCGCTTCGAGCGGCGTGGCCGGCACCTCGATCTGCAGATCGCGCCGCCGCACGTGACCGGTGTCGACGATGACGCAGTCGGCCTCGCCGCCGGCGCGCAATTGCCGCGTGCCGACGAGGAAGCGCGCGACCTCTTCGATCGGACGCTGGGTCGCGGAGAGCCCGATTCGCGTCAGCCGGTGTCCGGCGAGCGCCTCCAGCCGCTCCAGGGAGAGCGCGAGGTGCAGGCCGCGCTTGCCGCCCACCATCGCGTGAATCTCATCGACGATGACGCTGCGGACGGTCGCGAGCATGCCGCGCCCGGACTGCGAGCCGAGGAGGATGTAGAGCGACTCCGGAGTGGTGACCACGATGTGCGGCGGGCGCCGGCGCATGCTCTGCCGCTCATGCGGCGGTGTATCGCCGGTGCGCACGGAGGTCCGGATCTCGATGTCCGGCAGCTCCATGGCGCGCAGCTCGTCGCGGATGCCCGCGAGCGGCACTTCCAGGTTGCGCCGGATGTCATTGGAGAGCGCCTTGAGCGGGGAGACGTAGAGGATGTAGGTCTCGTCCCGCAGTCCGCCGCCATCCAGGCCTTCCCGCACCAGCAGATCGATCGCGGCCAGGAACGCGGCGAGTGTCTTGCCGGATCCCGTGGGCGCGGCGATGAGCGTGTGCCGGCCTGCCTGGATGGCGGGCCAGGCCTGCCGTTGCGCTGCCGTGGGCGCCTCGAACGCGCGCTCGAGCCAGCGGCTGACGGCAGGATGAAAGGCTTCAGGCATGGGTGAGGCTCAAGTGCGATCCGGCCCCGATCAGAGTAGAGTATCTCGATTCCTGAACGCGTGGAGAGCCGCTGGATGTGGAACAAGGCGACGGACCCGGAGGAGTCCTTCCGGGACAAGGCCATCTGGTGGTCGGCCGGGATCGTCATCGCCGCCGCCATCGCCATCGGGGTGTATTACCGGTACTACTCGCCGGTGCCGGCAACACCCGCGCCGCACACGGTCGCCGCCCCGCAGCCGCAGCCGGCGCCGCCGCCCCTGCCCGCCATCCAGCACCCGATTCCCCCCGCGGCTGAGCAGACGCAGAAGCCGCTCCCGCCCCTCGACAAGAGCGACCCGGACATCAGCGACTCGCTGGCCGGGCTGCTGGGCAAGCCCGCGGTGGCGAAGCTCCTCGTCTCACACCATATCATCCGCGACATCGTGGTCACGGTGGACAACCTGCCCCGGAGGAAGGTCGCGGCGGAGCTTCGGCCGATACAGCCGACGGGCGGCGAGACAGTGGTCGAGTCCCAGGGCGGGACGACCGTCCTCAGTCAGCAGAACTACGCGCGCTACGAGCCGTTCGTCGATGCCGTGCAGTCGCTCGATCCGAAAGCCCTGGCCGCCGTCTACTTCCGGCTGTATCCGCTTTTCCAACAGGCGTACGAGAGCCTCGGCTACCCCGGGAAGTACTTCAACGACCGCCTGGTCCAGGCCATCGACAGTCTGCTCGCCACCCCCGACGTCCAGGGCCCGATCCTGCTCGTACGGCCCAAGGTGTTCTATCAGTTCGCCGATCCCAAGCTCGAGGCGCTGCCGGCAGGACAGAAGCTGCTGATCCGCATGGGCCCGCAGAGCGCCGCGATCATCAAGACGAAGCTGAGACAGCTCCTCGCGGCGATCACCGCCACGCCGCCGCAGATGAGCCAGCCGTCTCCCGCCGCGCCGCAGCCGCAGAGCGGCTCGGGGGCGCAGGCGAGCCCGCTGCCGCCGGGGACGGAGGCAACGCCGTCCAATCCGCCGCCGGCTCAGGCCCCGCCGCCGCAGCTCTAGCGCGCGGGGGGGCTGCGTCCTGCCTTCCGGCCGCAGCATGTCCCGGACTCTGGGGCCGCTCCGGGTGCCTGCGGGCCCGGGGCGCCCCGTCATCGCCCGCGGGTCCGCGGCCGTCGCGCTCCTCGCGCTGCTCGTGTCGCTGCCCGCCTGTTCCCGCGGACCGCATCATCCGGACTGGGTGATTCACTCCGCTCTCGAGGTCATCGGTCCGCCGCCCGCGGGCGGCTATCGCCTGGTCTTCCCCTACATCGTCGGCGATTTCTACGGCGCCCCCACGACGGGCGATTTCGTCGTGCCGGTGAGCCGGACGGCCGCCGGCTTCACGCTGGATCTCAACCGCACCCAACCGGCACTCGAGAGCGAGCTCGCCGCCACCGACTTCAGCCTGCGGTTCCTCACGATCACGCCCGCCAAGGCCCGCATCGCCCGCCTGGCTCCCGCCGCGCTGCAGCCCAACGGCATCAATCCTGTGGGCACGGTGGAGTGGCGGGATGCACGGACTCGACGGCCGCTGATGTTGGTCTACGTCGACCGGCCGGCGCTGATCGCAGGCTCCCTCACCCGCGACGGCGAGACGATCCGCTACGACATCCGGGTCGCCCACGCCGGGTATGTGTGGATCGGCGGCATCGAGGAGGGCGCCCACCGCATGCTCTACACGGTCGTGCCGCCGCCCCGGCACCTGGTGCTGACGATCGCCACCCGCTGATCGCCGCACGGGCACGTGCCTTGCTCAGCGCTCCAAATGACAGTCGTATACCTGGACACGATGGTTCGTCTGGCGGCCGAGATCGCCGGCGCTCATGGTGCGTCGCTCTTCCTGTCGGACGGCCGCATGCTGCGGCCCTATATCATTTACAACTTGCCGGAAGAATACATCGCCGGCGTCGGCTCCGTCCGCGTCGGCACCCAGTGTTGCGGGCGTGCCGTCGAGTCGAAGAAGCCGTGGATAGTCGCCGACATGCTCGAGGATCCGTTGGTCGGGCGCACCGTGCGCGCTCGCTCTCGATGCGGGACTGGAAGCCCGGTCCGCGCGCACTTTGCTCCAGCCGGCGCGCATGCGCATCCAGGCGCATGCGCGCGTTCAACTTCTCCGTGCGCCCGAGCCGTGCCTGACCCACCGCCTGCTTGAGCACACGCAGGGTCTCGTCATACACCTTGATGGGCACGGGGAACGGATGTCCGTCCTTGCCCCCGTGCGCGAGAGAGAAGCGCGCGGGGTCCGTGAAACGCGACGGCGTGCCGTGGACCACCTCCGCCACGAGAGCGAGCGCAGCTACTGCACACCCGATGAGATCTACTTCGCCGGCCGTGCCGACGATTTTGCGGCAGCCGCCTGAAAACCCCTCATGAGGGCCACAGGAGACCGTCAAACGCCGCAATGCCCGCGTTCCATTCGAGCGCGGACTTCTGCCGCCGACGGCGGCGGACTGCATCACGGCTTTGCCGATGAAAGGAGAAGAGCCTGGAGATGTAGAATTCAAAATCAAGAGTTGAACAGCGAACCGTTACCGTGTTTAATCAACTCAGCAGGATCGTCCACTTATCCCGCCCGGAAATCTGTCCGAACAACCCGAGCCACCGCTCTGATGTCCGGGGGGCTGCTGCAACGCGTCGAGCTCCTCGAGGAGCTGCACCGACGGATGGTCCGCGAAGTACGCGATTCCGTGCACGTCTTTACGTCTTTACCGACGATGCGAGGTTGCCGGTGCAGAACCATGATCCGGATCGGGGCAAGGCCTATGATGAAGCGAAGCTCTGCGTCTACCACCGCCATCGACCTCCGCGCATCGTCAGCGAGTTCTCAAGGTGCCGCACCTGCGACGGGCCGCGTACGGTCCCTCAGGACTTCTGCGCGCACCTGCGGGCCGACGCCGAGCCCGGGTACGATCCGCTTTGCCCCACCGGGAAGCTCACTGAGCAACCGGCGCGGTGCCATGTCCGACGCGCACACCGCGTGCCTTGCCGGGATCTGCAGTTGCGGCAGATGGGCATGAGCGGGCCGCTCGCCCAACGGGGCGTGCGGCGGCACAGGATTCGCGCCTACAGCGGCTTCATCCGCTGCAATCAGGCTGAGCGCGCGCCGACGCCGCGGCCGCCAAAGCACCTGGAGCACTCGGTCAGGTCCCTCGCAGACGAGCTCGAGTCCGGCGGCGCGGCTGACGCGCGCTCGCGCTACGGTCTTCCGTCGGCGTCGCAGCGGAGTGGATCGCGGCGCCCGCGCCGCAATCGGGAAAAACTCCCTTGCGCGCACCGCGCCGATCACTGAATCATGCCGGCAGAACGCGAACGGGCATGATTCACCGCCAGGTTGACATCGAGCGGACCGGGGGCGGGGAGGGGAGCTTGCAGTGGTCGATATGCGGATGAGGAGGGGGCGCGCCGGTCTGCGGCGGAAATGGCCTCGGGACGGGGCGCGGCTGCCGGCATCGCGGTGCGGCCTCGAGCCCGGGCGTCGGGCAGGCGGCCGCGGACATGGCGAGGGGATACCGTGACCGTCACCTGCTCGTGTCGTGCTCGGACGGCTCTTCTTGCCGCCCTGGTGGCGGCAGGGTGCGCGGCCGCTCATGCGGGCGACTCCGCCGCAGCCGCAGCGGCGGACAACCCGCAGCCCCTGCAGCAGCTGCCGCAGGTGATCATCATCGGCGACACGCCGCTCCCGGGCTTCGGACTGCCTCTCAACCAGATCCCATCCAACGTGCAGACCGCCAGCAGCGCCGACATGGAGCGGCAGCAAAGCACGGGCATCGCCGACTACGTCAACAATAACTTCAGCGGCGTCAGCGCCAGCGACAGCGCCGGCAGCCCGTTCCAGATGGACATCTACTATCACGGGTTCGCTGCTTCCCCTTTGCTCGGCACGCCCGAGGGCCTCTCGGTGTACGTCGATGGCGTGCGCGTCAATGAATCCTTCGGCGACACCGTCAACTGGGATCTCATACCCGAGTCCGCGATCAACACCTTATCCCTGATCTCGGGCTCCAACCCCGTGTTCGGCCTTAATACGCTCGGCGGCGCGCTCTCGATCCAGACCAAGAGCGGCCGCACCAGTCCCGGTAGCGAGATCGAGGCCTATGGCGGCTCGTTCGGGCGCCGCTCCGTCCAGGCCGAGACGGGCGGCACCTTCGGCCCATTCGACTATTTCATCACGGGGAACTACTTCGACGAGAGCGGCTGGCGTGACTTCTCCACCACGCGCGTCCTCCAGGGCTTCGGCAAGATCGGCTGGCAGAGCAGCACCACCCGCCTCGATCTCAGCTATACCTACGCGGACAACTTCCTCTATGGCGACGGCGCCACGCCGGTGAGCATGCTCTACTACCGGCGCAGCCAGACCTACACGCCCGACTATACGCAGAACATCATGAACTTCGTGAACCTGACGGGGACCCGGTCGCTGGCCGGGCACCTGATGCTCACGGGCAATGCGTTCTACCGCTACCTGCACTCGTACGTATCCAACGGCAACGTCAACCAGTACTATCTCGAGAGCAGCTACGCGGGTCCGCCGACGGATTGCGCCGACCCGGGCGCCGATCCGGCGACACTCGCCTACTGCGAGCCGGGCCAGACCGCCATCTCGAGCACGAGCCAGCGCTCGGCCGGCTTCAGCCTGCAGCTCACCGATTCGCAGCGTGCCTTCGGCTGGAAGAGCCAGGCGATTCTCGGCCTCGATTACGACGATTCCACGGATGGCTTCGTCCAGGACTATCAGTACGGCGGGATCGCCCCGGATCACTTTCTGCTCTATGAGCCGAGTCCCTATAACAACGCCAATATCGTCACAGTGAGCGGCGGCAACAGGATCTTCGGTTCATACCTCACCGACACGCTGTCGCCGAGCGCGCTGCTGCACTTCACGGCCGCCGTGCGCTACAACGACAGCCGCGAGACGATCGGCGGCTTTTCGGTCGACGCCGATCCGGCTGATTACGGCAACGGATTCCTGCGCCCCACCTCCGTGGCCGGCGACCATGGGTTCACCCGCCTCAATCCTTCGATCGGCCTGACCTTCACGCCGTCGAACCACGCGACCTATTATGCGAACTATGACGAGGCCAGCCGCGCCCCGACGGCCCTCGAGCTCGGCTGCGCCAATCCCGCCGTCTCGTGCGGACTGCCGGACAACTTCGCCAGTGATCCCGGCTTGAAGCAGGTCGTTGCGCGCACCTTCGAGGTCGGCCTGCGCGGGGACCTGCGGAGCCAGGCGCTCAACTGGTCGGTGGACGTGTTCCACACCGTCAACAGCAACGACATCCAGTTCATCGCCAACGCCACCAATGGCGGCTACTTCGACAACGTCGGCAACACGCTGCGCGAGGGAGTGGATGTCGCATTTGGCGGAAGAGAGGGACCGCTGACCTGGAAGCTGGCCTATAGCTATGTGGATGCGACGTTCCAGTCGCGGTTCGCGGTCGGTGCCGGATCCAACAGCACCGCCGATGCGAACGGCAACATCGTGGTGCAGCCGGGTGATCGCATTCCCCTGGTGCCGCAGCATAACGGCCGGTTGATCCTCGATTACCGTTGCGGCAGGCATCTCGATCTCGGCGCAAATCTGATCGTCGTCTCCGGCTCGTATCTGCACGGAAACGAGAACAATGCCAACGTCGCCGGTACGCTCGATGCGGCCTCCGGCGCCTACATCTCTCCGACCGGCACGGGCTGGATTCCGAGCTACGTGCTGCTCAATTTCACCGGCACCTATCGGCTGAAGAAGGGCGTGGCGATCTTCGCGCGTCTGGTCAATGTGCTCGACAAGCAGTACTACACCGCGGGCTTCCTGACCCAGGATGCCTACAACCCGAACGGCACGCTCCGCGCCAATCCGAACGACTGGACCAACGAGAATGGCGTGATTCCCGGGGCGCCGCGCGCCATCTGGGCGGGAGTCCGGGTGAGATTTTGAGAGGGCCGCGGCGCCGGGCGGCCCGGACGCGGGCCCGGGCGGCCCCGGGGTGAGGGGCCGGTTCCCGAGCCCCCGGGGCGCCCTGCGGGGGGGGGGCAGGGATCGGCTGTGCGGGGCGCGCGCGGCGCGCCGGGGCTCAGGCCTTCTTGTGCGCCTGATCCCAGCGCCGCACGACCGCCATCGTGTTGGCGACGTGCTCGGCCGGGTTGAGGTTGGTGTAGGAGTAGAGGATCTTGCCGTCGGGCGCAATGACGTAGGACGTCCTGTTGGCGTACTCGGGATGCTTGGGGAGCA
>DAHUXV010000190.1 GCA_027306985.1 Gammaproteobacteria bacterium
TACGTCGCGCCGCTCCTGCTGGCTCTCGACACCTCGGTGCTGGTCATCGCCAGCCGGTGGCGTCCCGCGCGGGTATCCGCCATCGCCTCGCAGCTCGTCTGGACGCCCGCGCACTACCGCGAGGAGACGCAGCGGCTGCGCTCCGTCCCGCTGTGGCGCAACTACAGGGTGCAGGCGGTGAGCCTGCTCGTCCTGACGGCCGCCGTGGTCGTTGTATTCAGGTAGGAGCGCCGTGATGGCGCAGGAAAGGGATGAGCAGCAGTCCGACGCCGTCGATCGTGACATGGGCGACGATGTTGACCACGAGATCCCGGCGCCAGAGGTAGAGCAGCGTAATCAACACGCTGACGATGAGCACGGGCAGCAGGTGCGCGAGCCCGACCGCCGGAATGTGGGCCAGAGTGAAGAGGGCGACGGTCACCGCGCCGGCCGACCACCTGTTGCCGAGCCACGAGGCCAGGCGCTCGAGCGCGTAACCCCTGAAGAGCGTCTCCTCGAATATGCCGGCGGTCAGCACGAGGAGCAGACGCGTCGCGAACGGCAACGATTGCAGGAAGGCCGCGAATCGGGCATCGGCGCTCGCGCCCAGGGCGTTGGCGAGAAAGCCGGCAATCGGCAGGATGATGAAGCCCGCGACCAGTCCGAGCGGGAGGGTCCACCAGCGCAGCGGCTGCAATCCGATGGATGCCGGCCGCTGCCGCTCGGCGAGGATCACGACGGCGATCACCGCCAAAAGGTTGGCCCAATGTACCGCGATCCCCCACGTGACGAGCGCGGGCGTCAGCGTCGTTCCGTAGGCCAGTGCCGTGACGAAGCCCAGCCCGGTCGGCACGACGAGCGCGAGCAACAGCCCCCAGAGCGTCGCCGCCGCGAGGGGTTGGCGAGAAGCCGGCGCTTCCGTCATGAGGTCATTCCTGAGTTGCCGCGCCTACCGCCACCCACGCGAGATCGGCGTTGGAAACGGACTCCAGCTTGAACGTGCGCGCGGCGGCCGTCATGCGCGTGAGCGCCTGCGCGAGCGGCATCGGCGGCTTCGTTTCGCCCTTTTCCGCCTTGTGGAAGCGGACCGGGTTGATGCGCGCGACGACGTAATTGCGCAGGTAGGGTGATTTGAAGCCGCGCTGCTGCAGGGCGGCGATGATCCTCTTCACCTGCGCGTCGATCTCCAGGAGCCGCGCCGCGTAGTCTTCGCGCTCCCTCAGGCTGGCCGCAAGCGGCCGCTCGCTGAAGCGGTCCAGCTTCTTCAGGAACGAGCTGTAGGCGCCGCCGGCGAACCGGGACGCGCGCTCGTAGACCACTCCCAGGGTCAGAAGCTCGGGCGCCTCGAACTCCGCCGCCCGCGACGATTCGCTCCCGGCCTTGTGCCGCGCGGCGAGATTGCGCGCCATGCGGATGACCTCGAGGCTGCGGTCGCGCAGGTTGTGCGCCTTCTCGGTGTTCAGCGCCAGGATCCGGTAGGCGAGTGCCTCATCGGGCGAGATGAGCGCGGTGATCTGCCTCAGGCCGAGCACCTTCGCCGCCGCCAGCCGGTGCCGGCCGTTCGGCGTCCAAAGCTTCCCGTCCTCGCCGCGCACCACGATCAGCGGGTCGAGAAACGCGGCCGTCTCGCCGATCTTCTCGGCCAGCCGCTTGGCGTGCGTGGGGGAGAGATCGCGCTGGAACGGCGTCGGCTGCACCGCCCCGAGGGGGAGCGATGCGAGCAACAGCGGCCGGCCGCCCATGGGCTCGCGATAGGCGCCGATCGGCGCGCCCCCGGCGTCGCGGACCAGGGCCGCGAGCGCCGCGACCTCCGGGCTGTCGACGCCCAAGGCGACCTGCGATGCTTCCAGCCCGCGTGCCTGCGCGCCCGGGGCGAGCTTTCCGCGCCGGCGCGGCCGCGCGGCGGCTTTCGAGCCGGCGGACCCCGCCCGGCCGCGTGTGCCGGAATCCTTCTTGCGAGCTGCCATGGGCGCTACGGTGCACAATAGTCGGTCTGTGGTCAATTGTCCGCGGCGGTTGCAGCGATAGACATGGATACGCCTTTCCCATCACTGCGCGCGACCGCCTCGGGTCTGCCCGCGCAGCGCTTCGATTCCCACGGGCGCGCGCACGTCGATTTCCGCGCGGTCCTGGCGCTCGCCCTGCCGCTGATGGCCAACAGCTCGGTGCAGATCATCCTCAACCTCACCGACATGTGGTTCGTGGGGCACATCTCGACCGCCGCCCTGGCGGCCGTCGGGGCGGTGCAATGGGCGATTCTCGCGATCGTATTCGTGCTCGGCGGCGCTGGCATGGCAGTGCAGACGCTTGCCGCACACGCCCACGGTGCGCGGCGCTACCGGCGTGCGGCACAGGCCGCATGGACGGCGCTCTGGCTGACGCTCTGTGCGGCGCCGATCTTCATCGCGCTCGGCGCCGCGGGCAAGGAGATCCTCACGCCCTTCGGCTTCGCGCCGCGCGTCGCCGACCTGGCCCAGGAGTTCTGGTTCCCGCGTATCGGCGGTGCCTCCTTCGGCGTCGCGGCCTGGGCCATGATCGGCTTCTTCAACGGCATCGGCCGGCCGCGAGTCAGCTTCCTCGTGGCCATCTCGACGGCGATCGCCAACGCTCTCTTCAACGATCTCTTCATTTTCCGGCTGGGATGGGGCGTCGCCGGGTCGGCGTGGGCGAGCAATGTGGCGCAGGCCGTGGGATTTGCGATCGCATTCGCTCTCTTTCTCAGAGTGCCGTTTCGCGAGTCCCACAAGTCGCACCTGGGATGGCGCCCGCGCCGGCGCATGATCCGCGACCAGCTGCGCCTCGGACTGCCCATGGGCATGATGCCCGCGGCGGACGTGCTCGGCTTCTCCGTGTTCCAGATGATGGAGGTGCGCTACGGCACGGTCGCCGGGGCGGCCACGCAGATGGTCTCGGTGCTGACCTCGATCGCCTACATGCCCGGGATCGGCATCGCGACCGCCGCGACCACCCTCGTCGGGCAGTCGATCGGCGCCGGTGACCGGGACTGGGCGATGCGCCTCGGCACGCGGGTCATCGTGTTGGCGGCGATCGTCATGGGAGGCATCGGTCTTGCGCTCGCGGCGGCGGGACCCTGGCTGCTGCCGCTCTTCGCCGGCGCGCGCGAGCGCAACGCCACGGCCGCGGCCGCACTCGGCATCCAGCTCCTCTGGCTCGCCGCGGCCTACCAGTTCTTCGACGGCATGAATCTCGGCAGCAGCATGTGCCTGCGCGGCGCGGGCGATGTCAGAGTGCCCGTGGCACTCGTCTTTCCCGTCTGCTGGCTGGTGTTCCTGCCGCTCGCGCACATCCTGATCTTCGCGCCCGGACAGGGCTGGTTTCACTTCCTGCCGCAGTTGGGCTACGGCGCCGCCGGCGGCTGGGCCGCCGTCCTCATCTATGTCGTGCTGCTCGGCGCGACGCTGTTCCTGCGCTGGCGCTCGCGCGCCTGGCAGCGCCTCAGGATTTAGGTCCGGCCCCGTTCCTGCCGCGCGATCCCGGGCGGCGGACGATCCGCAGCTTGCCGCTGCCGCCGCCGCCGCAGAAGAACCGATCGGCCCCGTCCGACTCGAGGCCGGAGACGCCGACGCCCGGCGGCATGTCGACCTGCTCCAGGACGGCCCCTGTCGCCGGGTCGATTCGCCGCAGCTCGCTCTCCTCTTCCTCCCAGGTCGCGTGCCAGAGCTCGCCCTGCACCCAGGTCACCCCGGTGACGAACCGGTTGGACTCGATGGTGCGCTGGACCGCGCCGGTGTCCGGGTCGATCTGGTGGATCTTGCGGCTCCGATACTGCCCCACCCAGAGCGTCCCTTCCGCCCAGGCGAGTCCCGAGTCGCCACCGCCGCCCGGCGCCGGGATCGAGGCGAGGACCCGCCCGGTCTCAGGGTCGATCTTGTGGATGCGGTCCTCGGCGATCTGGAAGAGATGCCGGCCGTCGAAGGCCGTTCCGGCGTGGGCGGCGACATCGATCGATCGCAGCACTTTGCCGCTCCCGGGATCGACCGCGTTCAGCTTGCCGCCCGCGGCGCACCAGACATTGCGCCCATCGTACGTCACGCCCCCCACGCGGGTGGAGCCCTCGAACGGCTGGTACTCTTCGATCACATCGGCGCTCGATCTGCTCATGGGCATTTCCCCGGGTGGTGTCGGTGATGCATCGACCGTCGCGCTCGATCCTAGTCGACGGGCAGCGGCGGTGGGAGTAACAAGCTCGTCGCGAATCCCGGCACCGGTGGCACCAGCCAGCGGCGGGCGCGGCCGCGCCCGAACGGCTGGACCTTGCCCGCGGCGGCAAGCGAGTCGAGCGCCCGCTGCACGGTGCGCTGGCTGGTGCGCAGGCCCATCGCCAGCGCCGAAGTGGACCACGACTCGCCGTCGGAGAGGAAGGCGAGCACCGCCGCATGCTTCTCTTCCACGGGGTGGGCGAGCACGACCGCCGGGCGGGCGCCGCCCGGGGAGAGCAGAAAGCCGCGCTCCGTCGCGTGGATCTGCGCCAGCGGCCGCAGCACCGCGCGCAGCCGCGCCACTTCGACTCTCAGCCTCGCGCGATGCGACTCGTCGGCGACACTCAGCCGGAAGACGCGCGCGACCAGCGTCTGCCGCGGCACGTCCTGCGGCCAGGCCTCGCCCAGCAGGCGGGCGAGCGAAAACAACACGGGGCGAGTGGCGAGCGGGATGACTTTGCCCTCGCCGCGCACCGCGTGCCGGCAGGCGTCGATGACGAGCGCTCCCGAGGCGAACAGCGCTTCGACATCCTCGAGCGGAACGGGCCGCTCCTCACCCCGCGAGATCACGCGCGCGATCGGCTTGCTCAGCATTGCGAGCGCGCTCTCGACCTCCGCGCAGAGCGCCGGGATGGCGGCCTCACGTGCGGCATCCGCCGCGCGCGCGAGCGCGGCACGCGCGGCGCTCGCGCGGATGCGGCGCATGGCGATGCCGGCGAGAAGCAGCGCGTGCGCGGCTCGCGATGCGCCCGGCAGCGGCGTGGGATCGATCCGGGCGAGGAGGCTCTCGGCCTCGTCGAGCCGTCCTGAAAGAAGGAGGTGGCGCGCTTGCAGGTAACGCGCGTGGGCGGCGTTGACCCGATCGCCGTGCGCTTCGAGCGTCGAGCGCGCCGCATCGAGCGCCTTCGCGGCCCAGCCGAGATCCCGGGACGCGAGCGCGACCTCCGCCTCGGCGACCACGCACCTGGCACGTGCCACCGCCTCCCTGGGGCCGAACGCGCGCGCGGCGCCGCGCAGGAGCGTCCGCGCCCGCGCGTGCTCGCTGAGTTGCGCCATCGCGATGCCCCGCAGAGCCAGGGCCGGGGCGTCGTTTCGCAACGCGACCCGCTTCAGCGCGCCCAGCGGATCTCCCGCCGCCAGCGCGCGCGCGGCAGCCGTGATCAGCGAGTCCACCGGAATCCCGTCACCTTTGTAACTCTCAGCTATCGCGGCCCGTCGCTAGATTATCTCACGAACCCGCCTACCCAACCTCGAGGAGACGATCATGACGAATTCAATCCAACCCCGGCATCCGACCGGAACGCGCGAGGAGTGGCTCGCGGCGCGTCTGAAGCTGCTCGCGGCGGAGAAGGAGCTCACCCGCCTGGGCGACGGGCTGGCGCAGCAGCGGCAGGCGCTGCCGTGGGTGCGCATCGACAAGGAATATCGGTTCGATACCGAGGAGGGCGGCGCCTCGCTCGCGGACCTCTTCCGCGGGCGCTCGCAGCTGCTCGTCTATCACTTCATGTTCGGGCCCGACTACGGCGCGGGCTGCCCGTCCTGCTCGATGATCGCGGACGGGTTCGACGGCTTCGTCGTCCATCTGGCGAACCATGACGTCACGCTCTGCGCCGTGTCGCGCGCGCCGCTGGCGAAGCTGCAGCAGTACCGGCGGCGAATGGGCTGGAGCTTCCCCTGGGCGTCCTCGTACGGCACCGACTTCAACTTCGACTTCAACATCGCGGTCACCGAGGCGCAGCAGCGTGCCGGCGGCACCGAATACAACTATCGGCGCGCCGCGCATCCGCTCGACGGCGCATCGGCTCCGCCCCCGGTCGCGCAATTCGCCGCCTCGTGCGGCACCGATGTCGAGACGTACCGGCGCGACCGGCCCGGCATGAGCGCATTCGTGCTGGAGGACGGGGTCGTCCATCACACCTATTCGACGTATGCCCGCGGACTCGATGGGCTCTGGGGCGCCTACCAGTGGCTCGACCGCGCCCCGCGCGGACGCAACGAGAAAGGTCCCTGGTGGCGCCGTCACGACGAGTACGGCCCGCGCTGAGGACGGGCCATGGACGTCATGCCGATGTCCGGCGGCGGGATGATGTCGATGGCATGGATGCCGCTGTGCGGCCAGAGTGGGATGGCCGCCGCGGCCTCGTTCCTCGGCATGTGGATCACGATGATGGCGGCGATGATGCTGCCCTCTCTGGTCCCCGCGTTGTGGCGCTACCGCCGGGCCGTGGGCGGGGCGGCGGAGCCGTCGTCCTCGCTGTTGACAGTCCTCGTTGCGTGCGGCTATTTCCTGGTGTGGACGCTGCTCGGCGCGGCCGTCTATCCGCTGGGTGTCGCCGTCGTCGCGGCCGCCACGCGCTGGCCGGCGCTGGCGGGCGCAGCGCCGCTCGCGATCGGGCCAGTCGTACTGATCGCCGGCGCGGCCCAGCTCACCGGGTGGAAGGCGCGCCATCTCGCCTTTTGCCGCGGCAGCCTGTGCGAGGAGTCATCAGGGCGCGATCATGGCGTGCGCACCCCTGCCCTGGTCTCCTTGCGCCATGGCTTGCGCCTCGGTCTGCATTGCAGCCAGGCATGCGCCGCCCTGACGGCCGTCCTCCTCGTGACCGGCATGATGGACGTGCCCTTGATGGCGGCCGTCACGGGAGCCATCACGCTCGAGCGGCTGCTGCCTGCCGGCGACCGGGTCGCGCGGTGGGTCGGCGGGTGCGCGATCGGGGCGGGAGCGCTCCTCACCCTGCGGGCGCTCGCACTCGGCTGACGCGGCGATCGCGATCTCCCGGCGGACGAGCGCCATGATGCGCTGACTCGAGGCGCGGATACGCCCGCTCGAGCGCGGGCGGCGCGCCGCCGGTCGCAGTCGGAGCGATAATATGGTGCCGCGCTCCAGGTCTTTTCACGGGAGGTCGTATGAAGGGTCGTTTGGCGTTCGTCTGCCTGCCAGCCGTTCTGCTCGCGCTGTGCCCACTCGTGGCCCCCGCCGCCTCCCGGCCGATCGGCCTGACCGACTTGCGGATGCTGCAGCGCATCGCATCGCCGCGGTTCTCGCCCGACGGCAAGCAGATCGCCTTCCTGACCGTCCGGCCGGATTTCGTTCATGACCGCTACGACGCGACTCTGCGGGTGATACCGGCCGCGGGCGGGAGGCCGCGCAGGATCGTCGTGGGCATGCGCAGCCTCGAGATGCCGCGGTGGTCACCGGACGGCCGCACGCTCGCCTTCCTTGCCAAAGTGGGGGGACGGAAGCGTCAGATCTATACGGTGCCGGCCGTGGGGGGCACCCCCACCGAGCTCGGCGACGCGCCGAATGGCGTGCAGCAGTATGCGTGGAGTCCGGACGGAAGCACCATCGCTTACGTGACGCCCGACAACTCGCCGCTGTCCGCGAAGGATCGCCGCACGCATCATGACCTTTTCACCATCCACGATGACGACTATCTCGTGGATCGGCCGCCGGTGCCGTCGCACATCTGGCTGCTCTCCGTGAAGAGTGGCAAGGCGCGTCAGCTCACCTACGGATCGACGAGCGTGCTCGAGAACGCTCCGCCTTTCGGCGGCGGCACATCCGCGCCTTCCTGGTCGGCGTCCGGCCGCTGGATCGTCTATGCCCGCCAGGCGGATGCGTACGACAGCGACTCTGACCGAACCACCGTCGTCGCGGTCAACGTCGCGAGCGGCGAGGAGCACCCGCTCACCGCCGAGCGCAGCTATGAGTACGTGCCGCGGTTCGCGCCCGGGAGCGATGAGATCGCCTATCTCTATCTGCACGGACCCGGCGCCGTCAGCGACATGGACCTGTTCATCACCTCGCCGCAAGGCGGCAGCGCCCGGGATGTCAGTGCCGACCTCGACCGCAATCTGCTTCCCGACTTCGCGTGGCTGCCCGGCGGCGGCGGTGTCGTGGCGATGGCGGATGACCACATCCGCAGCAAGCTCTACCTTCAGCCTCTGCACGGGAAGGGACATGCGTTGGATCTCGGTCCCCTGAATCCCCTGGCCGTGGCGGCATCGGCCGACGGCGCACTGGCCGTCGTCGCGGACAACGCCCAAGAGGCCCCGGAGCTCTATCTGCTGCGCACGCCCGCGAGCGCTCCGGTGCGCCTGACACACCTCAACGGCAGCCTTGCCGCTTACGCATATCCCGAGAGCGTCGAAGTGCAGTGGAGGGCGCCGGGCGGGGAGCGGAACGATGGCATATTGACCTATCCGAACGGCTATCGGCCGGGCCAGCGCTACCCGCTGGTGGTCTACAGCCACGGCGGCCCCGAGGCCGCCTCGATCGAGGGCTTCGACACCGGGGAGATCGGGCCGCTGCGCGACCTGTTCGCCGCCCGGGGATACCTGGTCTTCGAGCCCAACTACCGTGGCAGCGACAACCTCGGCAACGCGCACGAGCACGCCATCTATCGTGATCCCGGCAAGGGACCGGACAGCGACGTGATCTCCGGCATCCGCATGCTGGAGCGCAAGGGCATCGTGGACCGCTCGCGTATCGCCGCCGTCGGCCATTCGTACGGCGGCTACATGACCGCGTGGCTCATCTCCCACCAGCACTTCTGGCGGTGCGCGGTGGTGGCCGACGGCGCCGTGGACTGGACGGAGGAGTACGAGCTGTCGGCCGCGGGCAACCTGGCCTGGACGCGGGACTCACTCGGCGGCGGCCCCTGGGACAAGCAGAGCGCCAGGCTCTACCGGAGCGGCTCCCCGATCACCTACGCGGGCGATATCGTCACGCCGACGCTGATCCTTTCCGGTACCGACGACACCACGGTGCCGATCACGGAATCGTTCGCGCTCTACCATGCGCTGGCCAGCCGGGGCATCCCGGTGAGGTTCATCGGCATCCCCGGCGCTCACCACTCGCCGCAGGATCCGGTGCACCGGGAGCTGTATTACCGCGCGATCGACCGCTGGGTGGCGGCGCACCTCGGCTCGCGCTAGGCTCCAAGGGTGTTGTCAGTTCTTCTCTGGCTCATCCTTCTGGTCCTGTGCTGGCCGGTCGCACTGCTGGCGCTCGTCCTGTGGCCGATCGTGTGGGTTCTGACGCTGCCGTTCCGTCTGCTCGGCATCGCGGTGGACGGCGTCTTCGCGCTCTTGCGGGCGCTCCTCTTCCTGCCGGCGAGGATCCTCGGCGGCAGGCCGTAGCAGCCGGGGGTGATGCCTTCCTCGAAGCCGGAAGTGGCTCCGGTCAGCGTCCACGACCCGGCTGCGCAGGCCTGTCTCGACCGTTACTTTACTGAGCTCGCATCACGCTTTCCGGAAGGCTTCGATCGGCAGGTCGACGGCGTGGCGGCTCTGGAGGACTACGTCCCGCCCGCAGGTGCCTTTCTCATTGCCAGGATCTCAGGAGAGCCCGTCGGTTGCGGCGCGCTGCGCTCGCTCGCGCCCGGCGTCGGTGAGATCAAGCGCATGTGGGTCGCACCCGAGGCCCGCGGCCAGGGAGTAGGGCGGCGCCTGCTCGAAGCCCTGGAGCGCGAGGCGCGCCGGCGCAAGCTCGGCTCGGTGCGTCTCGACACCCATTCATCGCTCGCGCAGGCGCTGCGGCTCTACCGCTCGGCGGGTTATCGGGAGATTCCCCGATTCAACGACAACCCGTACGCGCATCACTGGTTCGAGAAAGCCCTCGACTGAGCGCCTTCACGGGTATCGAACAGGCTGCGCCCGGTAGGACGCCGGGAACAGCCGCTTAAGGCCGGCGAGCTTGGGTACGTCGTTGATGGCGATGTATCGCAGCTCGGGGTGCTTGAGCATGAAGTCCTGCTGACCGAGGCCGACCCGATGGAACGTCGTGAACGCATCGACGCGGGTCACGATCGGCTGGGAGAACACCCTGGCCCGATCGAGCTGCGCGATGTATGCCCGCGCAATCCGGCGCTGCTCGGCGCTCAGATAGAAGATGTCCGATCGATAGCCGCGGCCCACGTCCGGACCCTGGCGGTCGAGCTGCGTCGGATCATGAACGACGGAAAAGAAGATCTGCAGCAGCCGCCCGTAACTGATCACCTTGGGATCGAAGGTGATCATCACCGACTCGGCGCCGCCGTCATAGTCGCTCCCCCCCGCGGAGAATCCGGCGATGACCCGCGTGATGCCCTTGACTGCTCGAAGATCCCCTGCGTTCCCCAGTAACACCCGCCCGCCAGATCGGCCTTCTCGGAGCGGTCGGTCGGGCGGGGGCCGTGCACCGCGGGCGCGGGAATCACCGTCGGAGGAGACTCCTGGCTCCATGCCGCGGCGCTCACGGACAGGAGCAGGGCAAAGGCGAGAGATCGCCCCAGGTTGAATTCTCGGTTCATGGCTCGTGACCTCGGTGCAACCGCGACGGACACGCCGTTGCCGCCAATGCTGCCCAATCTCCAACCCGCGGGACAGGACCATTGTCCCACGACTGGGCCATTATCGTCCTCAGCCGCTCCCGGATCTTACCTTTCCCGTGGCTGGCCGCGCATGAGCGCGGCATCCCGCGCGCGGAACCGCATTCGCGGTTGCGCCGGCCGGCGGCAATGGTCACGCGCACTCGGGGCAATGGCGCGCCTGGATTTACTGGGGGCGGGCGCTCAATATCGGACGATGGGCGCCGCAGCGCCCACGGGAGCAGCGACGGGGAGCGAGGTGCCGGCCGCGCTCGCGTCGCCGGCAGAGCAGATACGTGTGGTGATCGGGCCGGCATTGAATTGGAGGGTTCGTCCTGATGCAGATTCTGACGCCAGGCTCAACCGGGCAACTGGAGGAAGCGCGAGCTCTCATGCGTGCGTTCGTCGCCTGGCACCGCGAGCGCCATGTGCAGGATATTCACCTGATCGATGCCTATTTCGATGCGCGGGCATTCGAGGACGAGCTTGCATCGCTGCCGGGAGACTACGCACCTCCGGAAGGTGCGCTGCTTCTGGCACATTACGAAGGCGCGGCCGCCGGCTGTGTCGCGCTGCGCCGCATCGATGCGGCCGCCTGCGAAATGAAGCGCATGTTCGTATACCCCCGCTTCCACGGGAAGGGTGTGGGTCGCGCGCTGGGCGAGGCCGTCATCCGGGAAGCGAAGAGCCGCGGGTACTCGGTGATGCGGCTGGATACCAGTGTGCGACAGATGGAGGCACAGCACCTTTATGCCAGTCTGGGTTTCAGAAGGATCGATCCCTACTACGAGCTCCCTGCCGCAGTGCGCGAATGGCTCGTGTTCATGGAGCTCGCGCTATGAGCCGGCGCCATGAAGTCCCCCGGACTGATGCCGCAGTCACCTCGAGGGGCCGGTGATGCAGCGATCCCGCTTTTGGCATCGGGCCGGCGCCGGTCCGCGCGCTTCCCGGCCGCGACACGCAAGCCGGCAAGTCTTCACGAGGGGGTTGTA
>DAHUXV010000152.1 GCA_027306985.1 Gammaproteobacteria bacterium
GGCGCGGGCGATGAGCAACGATCCGGGGATGCGGCTGATGCTCAACAACGGCTGGTTCGACATGGCGACCCCGTTCTTCGCCACCGATTACACGATCGCCCACATGGGACTGCCGGCGGCGCTCGAGAGCAACATCCACGAGTACTACTACCCGGTCGGACACATGCTGTATCTCAACCCGGCCGTGTTGCCGAAGCTCGCGCGCAACATCGACGCGTTCATCGCCGCGGCCGCCGCCCGGGGCGGTTGACCGCGGCCGCGACTGCAGTCGCCGCAAGACATGCGGCAGCCGGCCCTTGCCTGCCCCGCAGCCCCCCGAGGCTCGGCTGCTCCGGGGGAGGACTGGCCGTCCGCCGCCATTCGTCCACGCCCCCGAGGCATGTCACATCAGACCATCGCACCTCGTTTGACGAAGCGTTGCCCGATCGTCCCGCTGCCGGGCGGCTTCGCACGGTTGCTGGCGGTGTGGTCTCGTCCTTCGGAGGGACATCCACGCCTCTCCAGGGTCAGGCGTCGAAGCATTTCGGTGATGGATCATTGCGGCCGCTCCCGGTCCCCGCGCCCGCATTCAGCAAGAGCGGGCGAATCGGCCCCGGGCCAAATTCGTGCCACTCGACCGCCACACCGGTGGCAGTGACGCGCACCACGTAGGCCGCGATGACGGATGTCCCGGCTCGGCCGGGTGTCGCCCATCCGCAGACGATTTCGATCGGCGCCAGCAGCTGAACGTCAAGAGACGTCTCGACGTATGCGCCGCTCACACTCGCATTGCGCAAGCGGCCGAACGCCAGCGTCCGGCCCTCCTTTTCGAGCCGCACGGGCAGCGAGAGCGGCGCGCGAGTCCCGAGGCGATGCTCCATTCGCGGCCTTGGGGCATGCGAGACCGCTGAGCACGCTTGCGCCGGCGCAGCGCACCTCGGCGGCCGCTGTCTCGCGCCGGCCGTACCTATCATGATACGCGCGCCTCGAAGCTTCACGACGTAGCTGCGGGCCAGGGTCGTATCTCCTCTATCCGTTGAGCAGTGCGCGCGGCGCGGACGACGATGAGCCGCTCTCACGGACGTGCCTCGAGAACCATGTTGAATGGCGTTTGCGCCGCCCGGCGGATTTGGGAGAAGCCGCCCTCGGTGAGTACCTTCCTCAGGCTGCTTTCGCCCGCCTGAGCGCCGAGGGCAGGGCCCTTGCCCGCCAGTGACACGGGTACGCAGACCAGGGTGGACACCCCATAGTAGAGTCGGCCGACCGGGTTGAGGTTCTGCTCCAGACCGTCGCCCGCCAGAGGCTCGACGATCATGCAGTGGCCGCCGGGCTTCAGGGATTCACGCGCATGGAGCGCGGCGCCGGCAGGGTCGGACATGTCGTGCAGGCAGTCGAAGAACGCGACCAGATCCGCGCTTGCGACATCGTAGGAGCTGGCGTCGGCCACCTCGAACCGCACATTGTTCACGCCACCGTGGGCCGCGTGCCGGCGGGCGACCGCTATCGATGCCGGGTGATAGTCGATCCCGATGAATTCGGAGTGCGGAAATGCCCTGGCCATCAGAAGGGTGCTCGCGCCATGGCCGCACCCGATATCGGCGACCCGTCCGCCGCGCTGAAGCTTTGTGGTCAGACCGTCGAATGCCGGCAGCCAGCTTTGCAGCAGATACATCCGGTAGCTGGCGCGGAAGAAGCGCTCCGTGCCCGAAAAAAGACATTTGTCGTGCTCGCCCCACTCCATGCCTTCGCCGGTGCTGAAATTCGCAATGGCACGATCCCGCACGTGAAAGAGATCGCGCACGATCTCGTAAGCGGCGGGAAGATCGACCGGGCCCTGCGGATCGGCGAGGCAGGCGCGCTGCTCCGCGTTGAGGAAATACCGCCTCGATACCGGGTCGTAGTCGACGTATCCCCCGGCCACCTGATTGCCGAGCCACTCGCGTGCATACCGCTCATTCGTATCCGTCTCCGCCGCAAGCTCGGCGGCGGTCAGCTGTCCAACCGCGAGTGCCCGGTAGTAGCCGAGTGAGTCTCCGAGCGAGATGAGCACGGCGCTCACCGATGCTCCCAGGTCATTCAGGGCTTTCCCCAGGAATTGGTCGAGTCGCTCTTGGTTCATGACGGACTCCTTCATGATGCGCGTGTCGCGTGACCGGCAGATCGCCCCAAAGCCCCGCGGGCCAGAGGCGCATTCGACGCCGACACACGAGGCAGTCGAGGCGGGTGGCGCGGTCGATCGGATTCTGGGAGTCCCGCTCGCGCACCGATAGAGTATCTTTCGGACAATAGCGGGCGCTCGTCGGCACGAGTGCGCTGCCAGGCGGGAACGACGACTCGCCGGGACGGTCGGATGTCTGTGAGCTCGCAAAAGGCCCTCGGGACGAGTCGGCTCGAGGCCTGGCTCGTGTTCTCGGAAGCGAACCGCGGGTTGATGTACGCCATCGCGGCGATGCTGATCGCGGCCATCACGTACCTCGACTACACGGCCGCCAACGCCTCCCTCGGCTTTCTGTACGTCATCCCCATCCTGATGGCCGCAGCGAGCCTGCGCGGCTGGCAGATCGTCGCGCTGGCCGTGGCATGCGCTTTGCTGCGGGAGTGGCTGGGCGGCCTGCACGAGCAGCCCGGCGCGACCCTGCGCACGCTCATCGGCGCCTGCGGCTTCACACTGGCGGGATTTTTCGTCTCGCAGCTGAGCCGTCAGCGAAAGTCGATCGAGCGGCATCTGAAGGAGCGCGAGCGCCAGATGCTGCTGCGGCAGGAAGCGGAGCTGCAGCTTTGCGTGCTGATCGACACCAGTCCTCTGGGTATCGTGACCGTGGACAGCAACGGGCGAGTCCTGCTGGCCAATGAATCGGCCCGGCGCCTGTTCCTCGCATCGGAGGGGGAGCCACTGGCGGGGCAGGACATCGTCGGCTACGTACCGATACTCGGGCACATCCTGCGGACTCAGTATGCTTCCACGAGCTTTCGGACCACCGCGGAAAGCAACGCGCGGCGCGCGAATGGCGAGATCTTCCTCGCGCACATCTGGCTGTCGACCTTCTCGGGCAGGGGAGGCTCGCGGATCGCAGCATTCATCTGGGATGCATCGGAGAGTCTGCGCGATCGCGAGAGCACCGGACTGGATTCGATGATCGCGACCTCCCGCGTCGTGATAGGCGCGATGAGCCACGAGATCCGCAACCTGACCGCGGCGGCATCCGCGACCTTGAAGCAGATCGCGGCGGACGGACCGGCGGAAGGAGACCGAATGCGTGCGCTCGCGGCGGTGATCTCGGCGCTCGAATCCGTCGCGGGCTCCGGCCTGAGGCTTGCAGCGCGCGGGTCGAGATCGGTGGCTGACCTCGAGGTCGTTCTCGACCAGATCAGAGTGTTGATCGACGCCGCCCTTCGCGAGCTCGACTGCGAAGTGATCTGGAGCGTTCCGGATGAGCTGCCTCTGGTCCAGGCGGATCACCAGAGCCTGATTCAGGTGTTCCTGAATCTCGCCCGCAACGCCGAGCGCGCCCTGAGACATGTCGCGAGCAGGACCTTGTCGGTGCAGGTGACCCTCCAGGTCGGCATGGTCACCGTGCGGTTCCGGGATACCGGGCCGGGCGTCGCGAACCCGGAGCTCCTGTTCAGGCCGTTTCAGCAGGGAGACGCTTCGAGCGGCCTTGGGCTGTACATCTCGCGCGCCGTTCTGAGATCCCACGGAGCGGACCTGCTGTACGAACGCAGTGAGGGCGGCGCATGCTTCATCGTGCAACTGCGTCCGGCGGATGCAGGAGTGCCGTCGGAGCTGGAGTAAGCGGTCGTGCCCATCAAAGCGCTCCTGGTCGACGATCACGCGTCCTTTGGTGAAAGCGTGGTAAGAGCGCTGCGCACGGAACCGGATCTCGAGATATCGTCCTGCACCGCGATTGCCGCCGCCCTCGACGCGCTGCAGCGGCAACCCATTGATGTCGTTCTTCTGGATCACGATCTCGGCTCGGAAAGAGCGTCGCAGTTCCTGCCCGCCGCGCTTCGGCGAGGCTTCAGCGGCCGTGTCGTGGTGGTCACGGCGTGGATCAGCGACCCGGAGGCGCGCCTGCTCCTGCGGCAGGGTGTCGCCGGCATCTTCTCGAAGGAGAGTTCCCTCGATGCGCTCGTGCAGAGCATCAGGCGGGTGCATGCGGGGGAGATGTGGCTCGACGGACGCTACCGGGGGCTCGTCGAGCCGGGATCCGCGGCGCAGCGGCAAAGCGGTCGCGGCCGTGCCCTTAGCGAGCGGCTGCGGCGGGTGCTGCGGTTCGTGCTCGATGGGCTATCCAACAAGGAGATCGCCGCCAACCTGCGGATCTCGGAGAGCTACGTGAAGGCGCTCCTGCAGCGGCTGTTCAAGAAGACCGGCGTGAGGACCCGGGCGCAGCTGGTGCGCGTTGCGTTGGAGCGCTACCGGGATCAGCTGTGAGGGCTCGACGATGACGCCGCCTTGCAGTGAGCAGGCGGCCGGCTTTGGGTACGCGAGATCAACGAAGCGCAGAGGGACGTTTCCGTGGTGCTCGTGAACTGATCCCGATCCGGCTGCGGATCGTTACAGCGCGGCACGCGAAGGAGCGCCGGGTGCCGGTTGGGAACCGGCGGCCGCCGGTTGCGGCCTCGATGCTCCGGCGCGCGCAACGCGGACACGATCGCCGGCCACGAGACCGTCGGGCGGACTGTCGATGACCCGCTCGCCCGCCACCAGTCCCGACCCGATCGCCACCCCGTCGCCAAAGTCGTGCGCGATGGTGACCCGCCTGAATGC
>DAHUXV010000246.1 GCA_027306985.1 Gammaproteobacteria bacterium
AACGGGAAAAGCGGCCCCGTGGTTCAGCCTGCGGCAGATCCGGTACTCCGCCGCATCCACCCGCGCGAACCAGACACCCAACGAAGAAGTTGGCGCTACCGGCATAGGTTTCTCCGGGCGGACAGCCTGCCGGACGAAAGCGTCGGCCTGATGACGGGAATGTGAGCACTGTGTTACGGCAGGGTTTTTTCCGCGCTTGGGCAGTCGCCGCGGCGGTCATCGGACTCGCCGCCGGGCGCTCAGCGATGGCCGTCGAGCGGCTGGTGCTGACCGCGGGGGAGGTCGTATCGCC
This sequence comes from Gammaproteobacteria bacterium, assembly GCA_027306985.1. Taxonomy (GTDB): domain Bacteria; phylum Pseudomonadota; class Gammaproteobacteria; order Steroidobacterales; family Steroidobacteraceae; genus 13-2-20CM-66-19. Next base: position 293 of record DAHUXV010000246.1, read on the forward strand.
CGCGGGCACTCTGGATGGCGTGCGGCTGTCGCTGGACCTGGGCCCCCCGGACCCGGGTCCGGGCGCAAAGACCGGTGCCACCGCGCAGGCGCGCGTGGCGCGCCTTCAGGCGCGCTCGCCGGGGCTGCCGGCTGTCGATGATCTGCGGCTGAGCTGCGGCGGCCTGGCTCTGGGTCCAGGGGATTTCGCCTGCCGGGGCGGCCGGCTCACCGCACGAATCGGCCGGTACGGACCGCTCTCAGCGGCGATAGCGGTGGATTTCGCGCCGCGCACCCATGCCTGGAAGGTCGACGCGCGCGCCATTCCCCTGGCCGCGGGCCGGCTGCGGATCGCCGGGGTGCTCCGGCCCGCGGGCTGGCGTATCGACGCCCGCGCCGCGGGGGTCGATCTCGGCCGGGCTGCCGGGCTGGCGCGGCCCTGGGCGAGGCTGCCCGCCGGCTACCGCATCTCCGGCCACGCCGACGCGCGGGTCGCGCTGCGCGACCATCGCGGGCTGACGGTGCGAATCGAGGCACGGAGCGCCGATCTGAATCTGAGCAACGGGCCCGGAACGGTCGTCGCCCAGCAGGTGGCCGCGGCTCTCGCCGGCACTCTGGCGCGCCGCAACGGCATCCTGAGGCTCGATGCGCGCATCCGGGGCTCGCGCGGCCAGGCGCTCGCCGGTCCGGTGCTCCTCGACTTCGGCGCCAATCCTCTCACCCTCGATGCCCGCCTCGAGCGCAGCGGCAACGGCCCGGTGATCGTCTCGCGGCTCGCGCTCGAGCAACGGAGCCTGATGCGGGCGCGGGCGCAGGGCGTGGTGCAGCCGGGCCCGCACCCGAGCATCGTGAGCGCCCATGTTCGGGTCGCGAGCCTGCGATTGCCGGCGGCCTACACGAGCTATCTGCAGCTTGCGCTCGCCACGACGGAGCTCGGGTCGCTGCGCACCAGCGGCACCGCGAGCGCCTCGGTCGACATCGCCCGGGGCGCGATCACGCGCTTCGATTGCACCCTGCACGACGTCAACTTCGTCGATCCCGACGCGGACACGTTGATGCGGCATGCGAGCGGGGAGATTCACTGGACCGCCATGCCCGGCACGGCCCTGCCCCGGTCCGAAGTCGGCTGGCGGCGCGCCGCGGCATACGGGCTGAGCGGCGGCCCGGTGCGGCTGCGGTTCGTCGCGTGGCAGCACAACTTCGCCCTGCTCGGCGGCAACACGCGCCTGCCGGTCTTCGACGGGGCCGTCATCGTGCATACCCTGGTCGGCCGGGATCTCGGAACCCCGCAGGCGAAGGTCGACTTCGACGCCGACGTCACCCCCATCAGCATGCCGCGCCTCTCCAAGGCCTTCGGCTGGCCGATCATGAGCGGCGCGGTGTCGGGCCACATCCCCCTGGTGCGCTACCGCAACCACGAGCTGACATTCGACGGCAACCTCGTCGCCAAGGTGTTCGACGGCACGATCACCGGCAGCCGCATCGTGCTGAGGAATCCGCTCGGACCGTTTCCGAGTCTCTCGGCGAACGTGCTGGCGCGCGGGCTCGATCTCGATCTCGTGACTCACACGTTCGCCTTCGGGTCGATGACCGGGCGTGTGGACGCCGACGTGCGCGGGCTGCAGCTCTTCGACTGGTCGCCGGTCGCATTCGACGCGCGGCTCTACACCATGCCCGGCGATCGCTCGCCACACCGTATCAGCCAAAAGGCCGTGACGCGCATCGCCGGCCTCGGCGGCGGCGCCGGAGCGGTGACGGCGGCGCTGGAGTCCGGCGTCCTCAGGTTCTTCCACACGTTCCGCTACGATCGCCTCGGCATCGACTGCCGGCTGCGGAACGAGGTCTGCGACATGTCGGGTGCCGGGCCCGCGCCGGACGGGGGATATTATCTGGTGAAGGGCAGCGGGCTGCCGCAGCTCAACATCATCGGCAACGTGCGCCGGGTCGACTGGCCGCGGCTCATCCAGCAGATCGCGCAAGGCATGCGTGAGCACGATTTCGTCGTCAACACCGGAAAATGAGGAGTAGCGGGCGCAGGCCGCTCCTGCGCCCGCGCAGATCGGTCGAGCCGAAGAGAGCTCGGGCAAAGCGCCGCAGGCGACTTTGACCCCATGGACGATATTAAGGCGTGATTCAGCGGCCGGTGCCAAAATAGGGGCCGCAACCGG
>DAHUXV010000252.1 GCA_027306985.1 Gammaproteobacteria bacterium
TGGCGCTCCCTACGGGATTCGAACCCGTGTTACAGCCTTGAGAGGGCTATGTCCTGGGCCTCTAGACGAAGGGAGCGCGGTGTGGCTTTGGGGGCCGGCTTCAGGAGCGCGGTATTATATTGAGGAATCGCCGGCTGTCCAGAGTTCTTTATTTTCAATGAGATAGGGAGGCGGCTCAGGGCGCGGGCTCGACCGCCGCTGCCTCGAGCCGCGAATCGACGCCGCTCGAGCCCAGGGTCCGCACGCGCTCCGCGCATTGGCGCACGGCCTGCGCATCCTGGCCGGCGGCGAGCGCCAGCCAGAGAATGACGAGGCTGAAGCCCGCGACGATCCACATCCCGGTGAAGAATCCGATGGCCCCGCTGCCCCCCATCACCCCACCGGGCCCGAGGTAGCTCACGGCCCACATCCCGGCGAGATACGGAAACACCCACCAGGCCTCGCGCCAGCCGAGCCCCCGCAGGGACCGGCGCCGCACGAGCTGCCAGGCGAGATACACCGCGATGTAGGCGAATACCGCGCTGAACATCCACCGGGCAACCGCGTAGCCCGTCCAGTAGATGATCCAGTTGGAGGCGATGAAGGCGACCGGAGCGAAGATGCCGGCCGCGCGCAGCCGGAACGGGCGCGGGGCGTCCGGCATGGCCTTGCGCAGGTGCAGCAGTATCACCGGTCCGATGCTGTAGGAGAGCACCGTGATGAGGGAAACGGCCGAGACCAGCTTCTGCCAGGAGGGGAACGGGAAGAAGAACACCACGCCGACGATGTAGGTGACGATGAGTCCCATCCACGGCACGCCATGGCGGTTGAGCCGCACCATGTGCTCGGGCGCGTTGCCCATCTCGCCGGCGGCCATGATGATGCGTGGACTGCCGGTGACATAGATGAATGCGGTTCCGAGAGGCGAGACGATGGCGTCCACGTAGAGCACGACGGCCCACCAGACCGCGCCGACCCCTACGGCGATGGCCGCAAGGGGGCCGAACATGCCGGTGAAATGCAGGTGCTCCCAGCCGTTGCCGATGTCGGCGGGATTGAGCGCCGTGATGAACGCGACCTGCAGGCCGACGTAGATGATCATGCCGATCAGCACGGAGCTGATCAGCGCGATCGGGACGTAGCGGTTCGGGTTGCGCGTCTCGCCCGCCAGGGCGATGGCCTGCTGAAAGCCGAGGAAGCTGAACACGATCCCGGCCGTGGCCACCGCCGTGAAGATGCCGCTCTTCGGCGTGCTCGAGGCGTGCACCACCATGTTGGACGGATGAAACGAGTACGCCATGAGGATGGCGATGGTCGCGATGGGAATGACGAGCTTCCACCACGTCGCGGCGCTGTTGATGGCCAGGACCCAACGCACCGACAGAAAATTGAGCGCCACCACCCCCGCCAGGAGCAGGGCCGCCCAGGCCATGCCCACGCCCGTCATCAACCCCGTATGCGGCTCGATCAGGCCCGGGATGTAGTTGTTGGCGTAGGTGAGCACGGCGCTCACTTCCACCGGAGGCACGGACACGAACGCGAGGAAGAGGATCCAGCTCCAGATCTTGCCGACGAGGTCGCCGTGGCTGACGTGCGTCATGTGCACCAGGGCCCCGGAGTTCGGGAACATGGTCGACAGCTCGGCGAACGCGAAAGCGAGGAACAGGATGGCGACCGCGCCGATGACCCAGGAGAGCACGCTCCACGGGCCCGCCTGAACCGCGGCATGCAGTGCGCCGAACAGCCACCCCGAGCCGATGATGCTGCCGAGACTCGCGTACAGGAGCCCGATGACTCCCGCATCGCGCCTGAGCTTTGTCGGACCTGCCATTTATTCACCCCCCGACGCATTCCCTGCGCCCGCGCTGGACCATTGGACCGGGAGCGGCCGGTGTCGGCATGTAATGCTCTGAGGCACAACGGAAACCGGCGCTCGCCCCGCTATAATAGAAGGCTGTGTCCAATGCTCAAGCCGAAAGCCACGAATTGAACTCCCCAGAAGCGCGCCTCGTCGCGCCCGCGGCGAAGCCTCGGGTGATCCCGCGGGCGGAGCACACGATCTCCCGCTCCCACGTCTCGCCCAATGCATTGCGGGTGCTTTACCGCCTGAAAGACGGCGGTTTCCAGGCGTTCCTGGTCGGGGGCTGCGTGCGGGACCTTCTGCTCGGCATGGAGCCTAAGGACTTCGACGTGGCGACGGACGCGCTGCCGGATCAGGTCAAGCGGCTCTTTCGCAACTGCCGGCTGGTCGGGCGGCGGTTCCGGCTGGCCCACGTCTTCTTCGGCCAGGAGATCATCGAGGTCGCCACCTTCCGGGCGGCCACCGCGCCGTCGCAGGGGGAGGAGCCGCTGGCCGATGCCGACCCCGAGGACGGCGAGGCGCCGGAGCTCGACGAGCCGGAGCTCGGGTCGGAGGCGGCCGGCGCGGCCGCTCGCGGCGGCCCAGAGGCGGCCGGCGATACCGCAGAGCTGGCCGACGAGGCGGGTGCCGGCGTCGGCGAGGCCGCGCGGGACAGGGCCTTTGCCCGGGCCGACCGGCCGCCGCCCGGCGATGACTCGGAGCGCATGTTCGACCATACCGGCCGCATCCTGCGGGACAACGTCTACGGCACCATCGACGAGGACGTCTGGCGCCGCGATTTCACCGCCAACTCGCTCTACTACAACATCGCCGACTTCTCCATCTGGGACTATGTCGGCGGGGTGGAGGACATCACCGCCCGGCGCCTGCGCCTGATCGGCGATCCGGAGACCCGTTTTCGCGAGGACCCGGTGCGCATGCTGCGGGCGGCGCGCTTCGAGGCGAAGCTCGGCTTCGGGATCGATCCGCAGACCGCCGAGCCCATCGGCCGCCTGCGGGAGCTGCTCGGCGGCGTCCCGCCGGCGCGCCTGTTCGATGAGATGCTGAAGCTGTTTCTCACCGGCCACGGGGCGAGGAGCCTGGAGGTGCTGCGGCGCCGGGGGCTTCTCGGGCAGCTGCTGCCGAACGTGGATGCGTATCTCGCCGCGCACTCCGGCGGCCTCGTCGAGCGGCTGCTGATGAAGGGGCTCGAGAACACGGATGCGCGTGCCGTGGCCGGGCGTCCGGTCACGCCCACATTTCTGCTGGCGCTTCTCCTTTATGGCCCGATTGCGCAGATCATCGAGTCCATGCCGCCCGAGAGGTGGCACGAGATCGCGGCCATCGCCGAGGCGTGCGAGCGCGCGGTGCGCCAGGCACAGGCCCATCTGACGATTCCCCGCCGGTTCTCGCTCGGCGTGACCGAGATGTTCTCGCTGCAGCCGCGGCTCGAGCACCCGAGCGGGCGGCGGGCGCTGCGCCTGCTGACCCATCCGCGATTCCGCGCGGCCTACGATCTGCTGCTGCTGCGCTCGGAGCTCGGCCTGGCCTCGCCCGAGATGGCCCAGTGGTGGACCCGGGTGCAGGAGGTCCCGCAGGAGGAGCAGGGCAGCATGGCGGATGCCCTCGTCCAGAAGGCAGGACCGCGTCCCGAGCGTCCCAGGACCGGACGCCGCCGGCGCAGAGGTCGACGCGGTCCGCGGGCCTCGTGAACGGTCGGGCCGTGCCCCCCTGGCAGCCGGCGTACATCGGCCTCGGCAGCAACCTGCACGACCCGAGGGAGCAGATCCGGCGGGCCTGCGCCGGGCTCGCGGCTCTGCCGTCCACGCGCCTGGTGCGTGTCTCGCCGCTTTACCGCTCGAAGCCCATGGGACCCGTGCGGCAGCCGGATTTCGTCAATGCGGTGGCAGGGGTGCTTACCCGGCTCGATCCCCGCGCGCTGCTCGGTGAGCTGCTGGCGCTCGAGCGGGCGCTCGGGCGGCCCGCGCAGCGCGAGCGCTGGGGACCGCGGGTGATCGACCTCGACCTCCTGGTCCACGGCCGCGAGAGGCGGGAGGAGCCTGATTTGACTCTGCCGCATGCCGGGATAGTGGAGCGGAACTTCGTTCTGTATCCTCTTGCCGACCTCGCTCCGGAGCTCGACGTGCCCGGGCTCGGCCGGGTGGCCGAGCTCAGGGGGCGCCTTGTTCCCGCAGGCCTCGAGCGCCTGGGCGAGCTCTGAATCCGGACTGCATACTGCGTGACACATGACCGGGGCTGAGCACCAGTTCATCGTGGTGGAAGGGTCGATCGGCGTCGGCAAGACCAGCCTCGCGCGGCGTCTGGCCGAGAGCCTCTCGGCGCAGCCGGTGTTGGAGGATGCGGCGCAGAACCCGTTCCTCGAGCGCTTCTACAAGAATCCGCGCACCGGCGCGCTGCCGGCGCAGCTCTACTTCCTCTTCCAGCGCTGCCAGCAGCTCGGCGCCTTGAACCAGCAGGACCTGTTCGCCCCGGTGCGCGTGGCGGACTACCTGTTGGACAAGGATCGCCTGTTCGCGCGGGTGACGCTGGACGATGCGGAGTTCGCCCTGTACGAGCAGATCTACGCCCGGCTCGACGTGCAGGCGCCGAAGCCCGACCTGGTGGTGTACCTGCAGGCCCCGGTGGATGTGCTCCTGGAGCGCATCGCCCGGCGCGGCATCGGCTACGAGCAGCACATCGACCGTGATTACCTGGTGCGTCTCAACGAAGCCTATGCGCGCTTCTTCCACGAGTACGAGGCCGCCCCGCTGCTCATCGTCAACGCTGCCTCCATCGACCCGGTCAACAGCGCCGCGGATTACGAGGAGCTGCTGGGCGCGATCCGGCGCATGAAGCGCGGGCGCCTGTACTACAACCCGATGCGAAGCCCGTTCACCAAAGGCTCGTAGGCCGATCCCATGTACACCCACCTGCAGCTTCGCGATTCCGACCGCCAGCCCGTGACCTTGAGCACCCTCGCGCGCATGAAGGCCGACGGGAAGAAGATTGCGAGCCTCACCTGCTACGACGCGAGTTTCGCGGTGCTGCTCGATGAGGCCGATGTCGATGTCGTGCTGGTCGGCGACTCGATGGGCATGGTCATCCAGGGGCACGACACGACGGTGCCGGTCACGATGGATCACATCGTGTACCACACGCGCGCCGTGGCGCGCGGCCTGCATCGCCCGTTCCTGATCGCCGATCTGCCCTTCATGAGCTACCCGTCGAAGGAGCGGGCGCTCGAGAATTCGGTGCGTCTGATGCAGGAAGGCGGAGCCAAGATGGTGAAGCTCGAAAGCGGCGGCGGCCAGGCCGAGATCGTCGAGTTCCTGGCGGGCCACGACATCGCGGTCTGCGCGCACCTCGGCCTGCGGCCGCAGTCGGTGCACAAGACCGGCGGCTTTCGCGTGCAGGGCCGGGAGCACGACGCGGCCGCGCAGATGATCGAGAACGCGAAGCGGCTCGAGTCCGCGGGGGCGGACATCGTGCTCCTCGAGTGCATACCCGCCGACCTCGGCAGGGCGATCACGCAAGCGCTGCACGTGCCGGTCATCGGCATCGGCGCCGGGCCCGGCACCGATGGACAGATCCTCGTCCTCTACGACATCCTCGACATCACGACCGGCCGCAAGCCGCGCTTCGTGCGGGACTTCATCCACGGCGCCGGCGACAACCGCGAGGCGCTGAAGCACTACGTGGAGGCCGTCCGCTCGGGCGCCTATCCGGCTCCCGAGCACTGCTTCTGACCTCCATGGAGACGGTCACCACCATCGCCGCGGTGCGCGAGCGCGTATGCCGCTGGCACGCCGAGGGGCGCCGCGTCGCCTTCGTGCCGACGATGGGAAATCTCCACGCCGGCCACGTGAGCCTCATCGAGACCGCGCGCCGGCACGGCGAGCGCTTCGTGGCCAGCATCTTCGTCAATCCGATGCAGTTCGGGCCGAACGAGGACTTCGCGCACTATCCGCGCACGCCGGCCCAGGATGCGCGCATGCTGGCCGAGGCCGGCTGCGATCTCATGTTCATGCCCGATGTCCTCGAGATCTACCCGAACGGGTCGCAACGGGCGACGCGGGTCGAGGTGCCGGGCCTGTCGGACATCCTCTGCGGTGAGTTCCGTCCCGGACACTTTGAAGGCGTCGCGACGGTGGTGGCGAAGCTCTTCCACATAGTCGATCCCGACGTCGCCGTGTTCGGCGAAAAGGACTTCCAACAGCTGACCATCATCCGCCGGATGGTGGCCGACCTGTGCATGCCGGTCACCCTGGTCGGCGCGCCCACGGTCCGCGAGCCGGACGGGCTCGCCATGAGCTCGCGCAACCAGTACCTCACCGACGAGGAGCGCCGCAAGGCACCCCTGATCCACCGGACGCTGCACGCTGCCGCGGACCGGCTGCGCGCCGGCGAGCGCGATTTCGCCGACATCGAGCGCGCCGGCACGCAGGCGCTGGAGCGCGCCGGCTTCAGGCCCGACTACTTCGCCGTCCGCCGCGCCGACGACCTCGGCAGTCCCGGGGCGGACACGCGCCACCTCGTGGTGCTCACCGCCGCGCGTCTCGGCCGCGCGCGCCTGATCGACAATCTGCGGATAAACGGTTGATCAGGTGAGTCCGGGACCGCGCTGGCGCGCCAGCGCCCAGTCGATGTGCTCCCGCAGCAGCGGCGAAGCCTCTCCCCGCCGCCGCTCGAGCGCCGCGATCACCGCCGCCGATGTCGGCGCGTTGCCGAGCGCCACCGCGATGTTGCGCGACCACTTCTCGTACCCGATGCGGTAGATCGCCGAGCCCCGCATCCGCTCCTCGAACCGCGCCTCCGTCCAGGCGAAGAGCTCCGTCAGCCGCGCCGCATCCAGCCCGTGCCGCACCTTGAAATCCGGATGCGAGGCCGCGTGCGCGAACTTGTTCCACGGGCAGACGAGCTGACAGTCGTCGCAGCCGTAGATGCGGTTGCCCATCGCCGGCCGCAGCGCCACCGGAATGGCGCTGTGATGCTCGATCGTGAGATACGCGATGCAGCGGCGCGCATCCAACCGGTACGGCCCCACGATCGCCTGGGTCGGACAGGCCGCGATGCACGCGGTGCAGGTGCCGCAGTGCGCGCTCGCCGGCGCATCCGGCGGCAGCGGCAGGTCGGTGAGGATCTCGCCGAGGAAGAACCACGAGCCCGCCTCGCGCGAGATCAGGTTGGTGTGCTTGCCGATCCAACCGAGGCCGGCGTCGCGCGCGAGCGCCTTCTCCAGCACCGGCGCGCTATCGACGCAGACACGGTAGCCGAACGGGCCGATCTGCTGCGCGAGCTCCCGGGCGAGCCGGGCCAGTGCGCCGCGCAGCACCTTGTGATAGTCGCGCCCGAGCGCGTAGCGGGAGATGTATCCGGCCCCGGCATCGCCCAGCACCGCTTCGGGCTCCCGGGCATCCTGGGGCCAGTAGTCCATCCGGGCGCTGACCACGCTGATCGTCCCCGGCGCGAGATCCTGCGGGCGGCTGCGCATGAGGCCATGGCGGCGCATGTACTCCATTTCGCCGTGAAAGCCGGCATCGAGCCAGCGCAGCAGATGTTGCTCGTCCTGCGCAATGTCGATCGGCGCGACACCGATGCGGTCGAAGCCGAGCTCACGCGCGCGCGCCGCGAGCTGGCGCTTGGCCGCTGCCGGATCGAGAGGCGCCGGTCGTGTCACAGATCATCGCTCCGGGCAGGCACAGGACGTGCCCCGCCGCCGCAGGTGGCGGGGCCGCGGGCAAAAACCACGCGCTTTGCTCGAGGCGCGCCGGGCCGGGAGCCCGGATCCGGCGCTTCATACTATTATAATTGGGCCATGGCGCTGCCGGTCTGCCTCTACTCCACCGCCCAGGTGCGCGCTCTCGATGCCTACGCCATCGAGACGCTCGGCATCCCGGGATATACCCTCATGAAGCGGGCCGGCGAGGCCGCGCTCAGATACCTGCGCACCCGCTTCCCGGTCGCACACCGCATCGTCATCGTCTGCGGCGCCGGCAACAACGGCGGCGACGGGTATGTGCTCGCCCGGTTCGCGCAAGCGGCGGGACTCACGGTCACCACCCTCGCGGCGAGCTCACCCGAGGTGCTTCGCGGCGATGCGCGTCAGGCCTTCGAGGATCTGCGCGCGAGCGGCGCCGCGGTCCAACCCTATGCGCCGCAGCGGCTGGCGGAGGGCGAAGTGATCGTCGACGCGCTGCTGGGCACGGGCTTGAGCGGACCTGCGCGGGAAGAGGCCGCACGGGTCATACGGGACATCAATGCCGCCGGCCGCCCGGTGCTGGCGGTGGATATTCCATCCGGCCTCGACAGCGACACCGGGGTGCCGCGCGGCGCGGCCGTGAGGGCGGACTGCACCGTCACGTTCGTCGGCCTGAAAACGGGCCTTTTCATCGGCGACGGGCCGGAATTCGCGGGCACGGTGTTCTACGACGATCTGGAGATCGCCCCGGGCGCGGCGGGAGCGCCTTCGCCGCGGCTCGAGCGCATCCTGGAGTCGGCGATTCAACAGGCGCTGCCCCGCCGCGCCCGCTCCTCGCACAAGGGCGATTTCGGCCGCGTACTGATCGTGGGCGGGGGAGTGGGCATGCCGGGGGCCGTCCGACTGGCCGGAGAGGCGTGCCTGCGCGTCGGCGCCGGCCTCGTGACGGTGGCCGTCGCCCCGGAGAACGTCGCGGCGATCTCCGCCGGCAGGCCGGAGCTCATCTGCCTGCCGCTCGGGGATGCCGGGGCGCTCACCGAGACCGCGGAGCGCGCGGACGTGATCGCCATCGGCCCGGGACTCGGCCGCACGCCGTGGGCGTGCAGCGCGCTCGAGAGAGTGCTGGGCTGCGGCAAGCCGCTCGTGGTCGATGCGGATGCGCTCAACATCATCGCGGAGTCGGGCGCGCCGCCGCGCGAGGATTGGATCCTGACACCTCATCCGGGCGAGGCCGCGCGCCTGCTGGGCACGGAGACGCGCGCGGTTCAACACGACCGGCTCGCGGCGCTCGAGCAGCTCATCGCGCGTTATCGCGGGACCGTCGTGCTCAAAGGCGCAGGAACCCTCGTCGGCGCGCCGGGCCGCACGCCGGCGCTCTGCGAGCGCGGGAACCCCGGCATGGCCACGGCCGGGATGGGCGATGTGCTGACCGGCACCATCGCCGGCATCCTCGCCCAGTGCCGGGACTCGTGGCTTGCCGCCAGCGCGGGCGTGCTGGTGCACGCCATGGCGGGCGATGCGGCGGCACGCGCGGGCCAGAGGGGACTCCTCGCCGGCGACCTCGCCCGGGAGCTGCGCAACTGCGTCAATTTCTGAAGACTGCGCAAGAGACCGAGGCGCTCGGCGCGGGACTCGCCGCGGCGCGGCCGCCGGCTCTCGAGCAACCGGCGATCCTCTATCTCACGGGCGATCTCGGCGCGGGCAAGACCACCCTGGTGAGGGGATTCGCGCGCGCCTGCGGGGTGGCGGCGCCGGTGCGAAGCCCGACCTATACGCTCGTGAACGTCTACGAGTCCGAGGCGCTCACGCTGGTGCATCTCGACCTTTACCGGCTGCGCGACCCCGGCGAGCTCGAGCATCTGGGTCTGCGCGAGTGGGCGCGTCCGGGCTGCCTCTGGCTCATCGAGTGGCCGCAGCGGGCAGCCGGACTGCTGCCGCCGGCGGATCTCACGGTCCGCCTGGCCGCGGGCGCGGATGCGCATCGTGCGGAGGTCTGCGCGGAAACCTCTACCGGCGCCGAGTGGCTCGGGCGGATTCGAATTAGTTGAAACTTTGCGGCGCGGCTCGTAGATTACGCGTCAAGTAGCGCCGCAAAGTGCATGATTAAGAAGGTCTTTCAGATTGGGATGCTCGTCCTGCTCGGGGCCGGTGCCGGCGCGGCCGGAGCGGCGGCCGCGCGCCTGAACGCCCTGGATGTCGCCGCCTCTGCGGCGACCACGCGGGTGACGCTCGATCTCTCCCGCCTCACGGGCGAGAAATATTTCACCCTCGATCATCCCTTCCGCGCGGTCGTCGATCTGCCGCAGACCCTCGCCGCGCCGGGCCTGAGACTGCCGGGCGGCCGCGGACTGCTTGCCGGCGTGCGCGTGGGCCGCCGTCCGAACGGCGCCTTGCGGCTGGTATTCGTGCTGCGCGCGCCGGCCAGCGTGCATCCGGACTGGGCCTGGTCGCGGGCGCGGGGCCACCAGCTCGTCCTGACGCTCGGCGCCGCCCCGGCAAGCCTCAGGACGACCGCGGCGCGCGACGCCGTTCCAACACCGATTCGCGTGCGGCACGAGCCCGCGAACACCGGCCGTGACATCATCGTGGCGGTCGACCCGGGGCATGGCGGAGTGGACCCCGGCGCGATCGGTCCCGACGGCCTGGAAGAGAAGAATGTGACGCTCGCCATCGGGCGCATGCTGGCGCAGCGGATCGATGCGCAGCGCGGCATGCGGGCCGTGATGACACGCGACCGCGACATCTTCATCCCTCTGCGCGAGCGCAGGGTGATCGCGCGCCGCGCCCACGCCGATCTCTTCGTCTCCATCCACGAGGACGACGTCGGTCAGCGGTATATTGCCGGAGCCTCGGTCTACATCCTCTCGTTGCGCGGCGCCTCGAGCGAGGCGGCGCGCCTGCTGGCCGCGCGCGAGAATGCCGCCGACCTCAAGGGCGGCATCAAGCTCAGCGACAAATCGAGCACTCTGGCCTCCGTGCTGCTCAATCTCTCCCAGGCCGCCACGATCAGCGCGAGCATGACGGCGGCCCGGCAGGTGCTCGCCTCGCTCGACCGCTCCGTGCCGGTGCGCAAGCCCCAGGTGCAGCAGGCCGCTTTCGTGGTGTTGAAGTCCCCCGACATTCCCTCGATGCTGATCGAGACGGACTACATCTCCGACCCGCGCGAGGATCTCAAGCTGAGCAGCCCCGCTTACCAGCGCCGGATCGCCGACGCGGTCTTCCGCGGCGTCTGCGCGTACTTCCGGGCGCATCCGCCCGCGGGCACTCTCTTCGCCGAAGAGCGCCGGCAACGGCTCGACCGTCTCCTCGCCCGCAACCGATAGACTGTTCCTGAGCGTCCCGGCTCGAGGCGCGGCCGCCGGGTGGTGCCCGCCGCCGCCGGCGCCTTTGGCCCGCGGCGGCGCGGCTCCGGGCAGGAGCCCGAATGCGGCGCTTCATTTAGACTGCGGCCATGCCGATCCGTATCCTCCCGAATGAGCTCATCGATCAGATCGCCGCCGGCGAGGTGATCGAGCGCCCTGCCTCGGTGATCAAAGAGCTGGTCGAGAACAGCCTCGACGCCGGCGCTCGCCGCATCGAGGTCGACGTGGAGCGCGGCGGCGTCGGCCTCCTGCGCGTGCGCGACGACGGTTGCGGCATCTGCGCGGAGGATCTGCCCGTTGCGATCTGCCGCCACGCAACGAGCAAGATCGCCTCCCTGGACGATCTTGCCGCGATCACCACCCTCGGCTTTCGCGGCGAGGCGCTGCCCTCGATCGGCTCGGTCTCCCGGCTGCGCCTGATCTCGCATCCAGCTGCCGCGGACCGCGCCGCGCAGATCGGAGTCGACGCCGGCGCCGTGTCCTCCGTGCGCCCCGCCGCGCACCCGCCCGGCACCACCGTCGAGGTGCGCGATCTCTTCTTCAACATTCCCGCGCGGCGCAAGTTCGTGCGCAGCGCCCCGACCGAGACCGGTCACATCGCCCGCCTCCTGGAGCGGCTTGCGCTCTCCCGCCCCGATGTCTCGTTCCGGCTGCGCAGCGGCGAGCGCGTGCTGCTCGACGCCCCGGCCCCGGCCCGCGAGCCCGCGGGCGAGGAGCGGGTGGGGCAGGTATTGGGCAAGGAGCTCCTCCCGAGCCTGATCGCGGTCGATCACGCCTCCGGCCCCGTGCAGCTCACCGGTTGGATCGGCCTGCCGACCGCCTCGCGCGCGCAGCCCGATCAGCAGTTCTGGTTCGTCAACGGCAGGAGCGTGCGCGACAAGCTGCTCGCGAGCGCCGTGCGGCTCGGCTATCGGGACGTGCTCTACCACGGCAGGCACGCCGCCTACGTGCTGCATCTGACGCTCGATCCGCAGCTCGTCGATGTCAATGCGCATCCGGCCAAGCTCGAAGTGCGCTTTCGCGACGGCCATCAGATCCACGAGTTCATCTTCCGCGCCATCGAGCGCGTGCTCGCGGCCACCCGGCCGGAGTCGGGCGCGACGCCGGCCGCGAGCGCGCAGCCGGTGTTGGCGGGAGCCGCCGCGCGGGGCGGCGCCGGACCGGCAAGGGGCTGGTCGAGCGGCGGCCGCGGCTCCGGGGAACTGCCGTGGCACGCGCCGCAGGTCCGCGAGCCGTCCCGGGATCCCTGGCTGTTGGCGCAGGCCTCCGGCGAGCCCGCGCCGGCCTCTGTGCCCGCGGTGTGCGACACCGGCGAGTCGGGCGAGTCGAGCGCGAGCATCCTCGAGCGCACCGGACAGGAAGGCGTTGCGACGGGCTATCCGCCGCTCGGCGTTCCGCTCGCGCAGTTGCACGGCATCTACATCCTGGCGCAGAGCCGGGAAGGCCTGATCCTCGTCGACATGCACGCCGCGCACGAGCGCGTCCTTTACGAGAAGCTCAAGGCCGACCGCGGCGCCGGCCCGCCGGCATCGCAGCTGCTCCTCGAGCCCCTGGTCGTGACGGTCAAGCCCCACGAGCTCGATGCCGTGCTCGAGCATCCGGCTCCCTGGGAGCGGGCCGGATTCGAGATCGACTCGGTCGGCCCGACCGCGCTCGCGCTGCGGCGGATTCCGGCGCTCCTCGCCCGCGAGCGGGTCACGGACATTGTCAAGTCCGTCATCGAGGATCTGGCGCGCGAGGATGGGCTGCATCATCTCGATGAGGCCGCGGACCGCTTCCTCGGAACGCTCGCCTGCCGGACCGCCATTCACGCGCGGCGCCGGCTCACCCTGCCGGAAATGGACGCTCTGCTGCGGCAGATGGAAGCCACCGACCGCGCCAATCAGTGCAACCATGGACGTCCCACCTGGACGCGCCTCACCCTGGGGGAGCTCGATCAGCTCTTCCTGCGGGGCCGGTAATGTTGCCGCCGCCTGCCGGCTCCGCTGCCTCGCCGCAGCTTCCGATCTACCTGCTCACCGGCCCGACCGGTACCGGAAAGAGCGACTGGGCCATCCGCCTGGCCCAAGCCGCGCCGATCGAGATCGTGAGCGTCGATTCCGCCCTGGTGTACCGGGGGCTGGATATCGGTACCGCCAAGCCCGCCCGGGAGCTGCGCCTGCGCCTGCCCCATCACCTCATCGATATCTGCGACCCTTCCGAGAGCTATTCCGCGGGACGCTTCGTAGGGGATGCGATGGCGGCGATCGCCGCCATCCAGGCGCGCCGCCGCGTGCCGCTGCTGGTCGGCGGCACCATGCTCTACCTGCGCGCGCTCCTCACAGGCTTGGCGCCGCTACCACAGGCGTCCGCGCAGCTGCGGCGCGAGATCGACGAGCGCGCCGCGCGCTCGGGCTGGCCGGCCTTGCACGCCGAGCTGGCGCAGCTGGATCCGGCCGCCGCCGCGCGCATCAACCCCAACGACAGCCAGAGAATTCAACGGGCTCTGGAGGTCTGCCGGACGACCGGCCGGCGCCTCTCCGAGCTGCAGCGCGAGACCGTCAGTCCGCTCGCGGGCATGCCCCTCAAAGCCTGGGCGCTGGCTCCCCGCAGCCGCCCGGTGTTGCATCGGCGCCTCGCCGATCGCTTCCACGCCATGATGGCCGCCGGCCTTCTCGACGAAGTGAGAGCGCTCCACCGCCGGGGCGATCTCACCGCGCGCCATTCCTCGATGCGCGCCGTCGGCTATCGCCAGCTCTGGGCGCATCTCGACGGACAGTGCGATCTTGCCGAGGCGGTCGAGCGGAGCATCGCCGCCACGCGCCAGCTCGCCAAGCGCCAGCTGACCTGGATGCGCGCCGAGACAGCGCCGCGCTGGCTGGATCCGCAAGCCGACGAGCTGTCGTGGAATCGCGACTTGCGTCACGAGTTGAGGCGGCTTGGTCTTTGATTCGGCCCCCATGTTAAGATCGCATCCGTCGGTCCCTTCCGCCCGCGAGGCACATACCTTGCTGGAGGTCTCCAGGGAAGCTCGCTTGCGATTCCAATCTCTCTCGAACAATTAGAAGCCGTGAAAACAAGGAGAACCCGATGGCCAAAGGTCAATCGCTCCAAGATCCCTTCCTGAACGCCTTGCGCAAGGAACGGGTGCCCGTATCCATCTACCTGGTCAACGGCATCAAGTTGCAGGGTCAGATCGATTCATTCGACCAATTCGTCGTGCTGTTGAAGAACAGCGTCAGCCAGATGGTCTACAAGCACGCCATTTCGACCGTCGTACCTGCCCGGAATGTGCGTCTGACGGCCGAAGAAGGCGGCGCCCCCGCGGAGTTGCCCGCCGAGTGATGAGCCGCCGCACGGAGGTCCCGAGTGTTCGAGCGCCCGCGGTCCGGTGAGCGCGCGCTCCTGGTGCGCATCGGTCTTGGCGCCCAGGTCGATCCGGAGGATCTCGAGGAGTTCACCCAGCTCGCGCTCTCGGCCGGCGCGCAGCCCGTCGCCACGGTGACCGGCCGCCGCGAGCGGCCGGATCCGCGGTTCTTCGTCGGCAGCGGCAAGGCCGAGGAGCTGAAGCGCGCGGCCGAGGCGGGCGAGGCGGATGTGATCCTCGTGGATCATGCGCTCTCGCCCAGCCAGGAGCGCAATCTCGAGAAGCTCACCGGCCGGCGCGTGCTCGACCGCAACGGGCTCATTCTCGACATCTTCGCCCAGCGGGCGCGCAGCTTCGAGGGCAAGCTCGAAGTCGAGCTCGCGCAGCTGAAGCACATCGGCAGCCGCCTGGTGCGCGGCTGGAGCCACCTCGAGCGGCAGAAGGGCGGCATCGGCATGCGCGGACCCGGCGAGACGCAGCTCGAGTCCGACCGGCGTCTGATCGCGCAGCGCGTGCGCGTGCTCACGCGGCGCCTGCAGAAGATCCAACAGCAACGCGAGACCGGACGGCAGATGCGCGCCGAGATTCCGGTGCCTTCGCTGGCGCTGGTCGGTTATACCAACGCCGGGAAATCGACGCTGTTTCGCGCGCTGACGGGCGCCGACGCCTATGTCGCCAATCAACTCTTCGCGACGCTCGATCCGACGGTACGGCGCATCACGCTGCCCGGCGGCACGGCGGTCGTTGCCGCCGACACCGTCGGCTTCATCCGCGAGCTGCCGCACGAGTTGGTTGCGGCGTTCCAATCCACTCTGACGGAAGCGCGCGAGGCGACGCTGCTGCTGCATGTCATCGATGCCAGCGACCCGCGGCGGGACGAGCACATCGCGCAGGTGAACGAAGTGCTGGCGGAGATCGGCGCGGACTCGATTCCGCAGATCATCGTCTACAACAAGATCGACCGCCTGCAGCGCCCGGCCGCCATCGAGCGCGACGAGGCCGGCCTGCCGTCGGCGGTGTGGATCTGCGCCGAGAAGCGTCTCGGCCTCGACCTGCTGGCGAGCGCCATCGCGCAGCGGCTGTCGCGGTTCGCACGCCGCGCGCGGGTGCGCCTCCCCGCGGGCGCCGGCGCGTTGCGGTCCCGGCTCTATGCGGCGAAGGCCGTCCGTGAGGAGCGCACCGGTGACGATGGCTCCATCGAGCTCTCGGTGGAGCTGCCCGAGGCCGAGATCCGCGCGCTCGAGCGCACCGCCGGCGTGCAGATCCTCGAGGCGCCGCAGCCCGATATTCCTTGTGCCTCCGGGGAGGCGTACCTAGAATCACGGTCTGCCTAGACGTCAACAGCAAGTGATGGAGCGGTTCAGGGCCGTTCCCTGAGCCGCGGGATCGAAATAGTGAATGGGCTGGCTGCTCGACAAAATCGCCGGGAGCGATTTTGGACGGCGCGAAGCGCCGGCCCCGCAGGGGCGAGGCCCAGGATGGGCCGAGCAACCGCCGCAGGCCCCCCGTTCATCACCGGAGCACATCAGTGGGTAAATTCGTAGTCGTCATCGGCACCCAGTGGGGCGATGAGGGCAAGGGGAAGGTCGTCGATCTGCTGACGGAGCGGGCCTCGGCCGTGGCGCGCTTCCAGGGCGGGCACAACGCCGGGCACACGCTGGTCATCGGCGGCCGCAAGACCGTCCTCTCCCTGATTCCCTCCGGGATCCTCCGCGAGGACGTCCGCTGCTTCATCGGCAACGGCGTGGTGCTGTCGCTGCAGGCGCTGCTCGCCGAGAGCCGCACGCTGATGGAGCAGGGCGTGCCCGTGTTCGAGCGGCTGCGCATCTCGCCGTACTGCCCCCTGATCCTGCCGTCGCACATTCTCCTCGACAAAGCGCGTGAGCAGGCGCGCGGGCCCAACGCGATCGGCACCACGGGCCGGGGCATCGGCCCGGCCTATGAGGACAAAGTGGCGCGGCGCGCCGTGCGCGTGGCGGACCTCTTCCAGCGCGAGCGCTTCGCGGCGAAGCTGGGCGAGGTGCTGGACTTCCACAATTTCGTGCTGCAGCACTATTTCCGCCTGCCGACGGTCGACTTCCAGAAGACGCTCGATGAGCTGCTCGCCCTCGGCGAGACGATCGCCCCTCTGGTGATGGATGTGACGCTGGCGCTGAACGACCTTCGCCGCCGCGGCGCCAACGTTCTATTCGAGGGCGCGCAGGGCGCGATGCTCGACGTCGACCTCGGCACCTATCCCTTCGTCACCTCGTCCAACACCACCGCGGGGTTCGCGGGCACGGGCACGGGCCTGGGCCCGCGGGTCTTCGATTACGTGCTCGGGATCGTGAAGGCCTACACGACGCGCGTGGGCGCGGGTCCCTTCCCGACGGAGCTCTTCGACGTCAACGGCGAGTATCTCTCCCGCGTGGGTCATGAGTTCGGCTCGGTCACGGGCAGACGGCGGCGCTGCGGCTGGTTCGATTCCGTGGCGTTGAAGCGCTCCATCGTGCATTCGAGCGTGTCGGGACTGTGCATCACCAAGCTGGACGTGCTCGACGGCCTGGACACGATCAGGGTGGCGACCGGCTACCGTGTTGGCGGTCAGGTCGTGGCGCAGCCGCCGCTCAGCCTCGAGGGCTACGCGGCCATCGAGCCGGTCTACGAGGAGCTGCCCGGGTGGCGGGAGTCGACCGTCGGCATCACCGACTACGCGGCCCTGCCGCTGAACGCGCGCAAGTACCTGGAGCGGCTGCAGGCGCTGGCGGAAGTGCCCGTCGACATCATCTCGACCGGGCCGGACCGCGAGCAGACGATCGTCCTGCGCCACCCGTTCGCGCAGGAGTGAGAGTCAACCGCGCCGCCGCCCGGTGGTGATCCGGCCGGCCGCGGCCTGCGGCTGCGCCGCCACGAACGGGCGCTTGAGTTCCGCCGGCAGCGGGCGCCGGCGCGTCTTGCGCCACAGGTCGTATGCGGTGAGCAGTCCCGTGAGTCCGGCGAGCGCCGCGAAATAGGCGTTCGGACCGAAGGCTTCGATCAGCCCGCCGACGAGGATGGGACTCACCGCGGCGCCGAAGCCGTTGAGCCGCAGAAGCGCGCTGCTCGCGGCAACCATCTGCGCGGGCTCCAGGTGATCGTTCACATGCGAGACCGCAAGCGAGTAAAGCGTGAGCGCGGCGCCGCTGAACACGGCGGTGAGGATGAGGAAGAGGGCGTGCGGCATGCGAGCGAACGCCGCCAGCGCCGCCGCGCAGAGCGTGGCGAGGACGCAGACCGTCGCGATCACCGTCCGCCGGTCGATCCGATCCGACAGCCGCCCCACCGGATACAGCGTGACCACGGCGCAGAGAAGGCTGACCGCCATGAAGGTCGCCACCCCCGAGGTATCGAGTCCGCTCAGGCGCGCGTAAACCGGCCCCATGGAGAAGATGCTGGACGACACCATGCCCGCGACGGTCACCGTCACGACGCCGAGGGGTGAGTTGCCGTACAGCTCCCGATAGCGCACCTTGCGCGGCAACTCGATCTCGGGCGCCCGCTGCGCGGCGATGAGGATCGGCACCATCGCCAGCGATATCAGCATCGCGACCAGCATGAAGGGCTTGTCGCTGCGTGGGTCGGCCGGGATCAGCAGGAACTGCGCCCCGCCGAGCCCGATGTAGAGCACGGCCATGTAGATCGCGAGCAGGGTGCCGCGGGTGGCGCGGCTCGCCCGGTCGTTGAGCCAGCTCTCCGCCACGACGTAGATGCCGGCGAAGCAGAATCCGGACACCAGCCGCAGCAGCGCCCAGGGCAGCGGGTGGACGAACAGGCCCTGCACCAGGATGGTGGCCGAAGCGACGGCGGCCATGGCCGCGAATACCCTGATGTGGCCGACGCGGCGGACGAGCCGCGGCGCGGCCGCGGTTCCCACCATGTAGCCGACGTAGTAGCAGGACATCACCGCGCCCGTCACCGGGGCGGCAAAGCCCTCGAGAGTCGCGCGCAGGCTGATCTCGGTGCCCTGCAGCCCCGCGCCCAGCATGAGAATCCCCATGCCGAGCAGGAGCTGCCAGGTGGCGGCGAGACCGCTCGGGCTGCCGGGGGTTTCGGCCATTGGGGCGCTCCGGGAAGCGGCCTCAGGCGCTCACATGCCGGAGGGGACCAGCCGCAAGACCGCGCGGGCGATGCCGGGGACGAGGCGCGGGCGCAGGAGGCGCGCGTCGTATTCCGCCATGCGCCGCTCGTTCTCCGTCAGGCAGAGCTCGAGCAGCCGGTGGAGCGTCACCCGAGCGCCGAGGTCCTGGTGGGCGGTGAGCGTGAAGTTCTCGTGCGCGCCGGGACCGACCGGCTGCGGCTGGCCCATGGTGCGCGCCGTCTTCACGCGGGATGCGACCTGCTTGAGGACGATCCAGGCGCAACGCAGCCGGAAGAGCGGCCGGCGCCGCCAGGGCAGCTGCGAGCGCCGGTACTTCACCCAGTTGACGAAGAAGAGAATGTGGCGCGCCTCCTCCTGCATCACCGGCTCGAACACCGTCACCAGCGCCGGCGGAAAGAGCCCGGACTCGCGGGCGAGGGCGAAGAGGCCGAAGGCGAAGAAGGAGTCGAAGCACTCGCCGAACCCGGCGAAGAGGAAATCGCTCTCGAGCGAGCGGGGCGTGAAGCGCGGCGGCGACTCGATCGCTATGCGGTAGTGGGAGGTGAGCGCGACCAGGAGCCGCGCGTGGCGCATCTCCTCGAGGCCCTGCATCTCGATGGCTTTGCGCACCAGCGGGTCGGGCTCGAGCGCCGCGGCGGCGGCCACCGTGTTGGAGGTCACGTTCTCGGTCGAGACCGCCTCCTGCCAGAACGGGAGGCTGCGCAGCCGCGCCAGCTCCTCCTCCCCCAGCGCCGGCCACTGCATCTGCTCGGGCACGTACTCGAGGTGAGTGTCGAGAAAGAACCGGCCGAGCAGTCGCCGATGCTCGATCGAACCGACCTCGAGACTCTCCGACTCAATATTTGCCGGAACCACGGACATGTTGCAGCTCCCTCCGTCCTTCGACCCAATACCACGAGAGCAGCGCGGGCACTCCGAAGAGGATCTCCCGCATCCGCTTGGCCAGCGACAGCGCCAGGGCGAGATCGCCGTCGATGCCGAGCAGCGCCCCGAAAGCCACCAGGCTCGCCTCCTGCACGCCGAGCCCCGCCGGCACCAGGAACACGAAATTGCGCACCGTCATGGTCAGGCTCTCGAGGGCGATCGCGGCCCCGAAAGGCACCGGATGGCCGAGCCAGCGCAGCGCGAGCCACGTCTCGAGCGAGCCCGCCACCATCCCCGTCAGCTGCCACGCCATGGTCGTGAGCAGGCGCGGGCGATCGGTGACGAGCTCGCGGACGGCGGCGTCCAAGCGGGCCGACTGACCGGCGAGGAAGCTGAGCTTCTGCTCGCCGAGCACGCGCACCGCCAGCCGCTCCATGCGCGCGAAGATCGACCCGTACCGCAGCAGCACGGCGAGCAGCACGATGACCGGCAGGCTCGCCGCGAGACCGATGAGCACGCCGTCCGCCAGCCGTACCGTGTGCGTGAGCCTGAGCAGAAATGCCACGCCGAGGGCGACGAAGAGATACTGGCTGAAGAGGGTCAGCACCACCTCGGTGGTGACGCTGGCGGCGGCGGCGACTCCGTCGACCCCGGTCTCGGCCAGGAGGCGGATGCCGACCAGCTCTCCGCCGATGTTCGCCGCCGGCAGCAGCCGGTTGATGCCTTCGCGAACGGAGGCGATCCAGAAGAGCGTGCCGACGCGGGTTTCCCGGGTGCGCGCGATGAGCGCACGCCAGCCAAGAGAGTCGAGGAGGATGGGCAGCGCGTGCAGCGGCACGAGCCAGAGCAGCACCCCGCCCGCGCGGGCGAGCGGGATGAGGACCGCGCTGCCCTCGTGCATGATCAGCGCGATCAGCAGCGCGAGTCCGGCCGCGAGGGCGATGCGGACTGCGAGCCTCATGCGGCGTGCCGCGCTTCCCCGGGCCGCGACGCCAGCCGTTGGAACCCTCCGGTCGCCGCGCCGCAGGCGGCGATCGCGGCGCGTACCCTGGGGCTCAGCAGCGCGGCGAGCTCGTCCGCGTGGCGGTAGCCGCTCATGCTCGGCGCAATCGCCGCGCCGGACTCCACCGCCGGGTGCAGGTAGATTTCGGTGACACCCTCGGGAAGCCGCCCGAGGATCTCGAGCAGCCGTGCCTCATCCATCGCGCCGCTGTCGGACATGCCGAAGACGTAGTCGTTGTGCGCGATGCGAGCCGACCGCAGCCGCCGCCGCATGATGGCGAGCCACGGCGAGAGCAGCCCCGCGACGGTCGAGCCCGCAATCGCGCCGCCGGCGCGGCGGGCGGCCCAGGCAGGCTCGCGCGGCAGCCGCACCGCGGACACGCCGAATTCGCCGCCGATCCGCAGCAGCATCTCGAGGAGTGTCGGATGGAGGTGAAAGTGCTTGTGCGCGTTCACGTGGTCCAGCGGCAGGCCGGTGTCGGCGAACGCCTGGAATTGCGCGCGGATCTCCGCCTCGAGCTGGCGCCGCACGGCCGGCAGCGCGAAGAAGCGCACGCCGTCGCGCACCATGTTGTTGCCGAAACGGCCCCGGGCGTCCACCAGCGCCGGGACCTTGGACGGCGGCAATACCGCCCAGCCGTCGGCGAGGACGAGGTGCAGGCCGACCGCCAGTCCGGGCAGCTCGCGGGCGCGGCACACCGCGTCCGCGGCCGCCGGCGCGCCGACCATCAGGCTGGCGGCGGTCAGAACGCCCTCGCGCGCGGCCTGCTCGACTGCGCGGTTGACCGCCGGATGCAGCCCGAAGTCGTCCGCGGTGACGATGAGGACCTTCAACGACTCGATCCGCGGGGCGGGGGGCTTCAGGCCTCGTGCGCGTGCAGGAAGCGGAAGAACTCCACTCCTTCCCGCAGCCGCCGCTTGGTCATCTCCCAGCTGCGCAGCATCTCGCCGGTGAGCTCGGCGATCTTGCGCGGCCGGAAGTAGAACTTCTTGTAGAAGGTCTCCACCGCGTGATAGATCTCCTTCGCCGGCAGATGCGGATAGCTGATGGGCGAGAGCTGCACGCCGCTGTCGTTCACCAGGTTCAGGTTGTCGTAGGCGGTGAGCCAGCCGTTGTCGACGGCCTCCTGGTAGAGCTGCGTCCCGGGGTACGGCGCGGCGAGGGAGACCTGGATGGTGTGCGGGTTGATGTCGACCGCGAACTGAATGGTCTCGCGGATCGTCTCGGCGGTCTCTCCGGGCAGGCCGAGGATGAAAGTGCCGTGGATCGTGATGCCGAGCTTGCGGCAGTCGCTGGTGAAGCGGCGCGCGATGTCGGTGCGCAGGCCCTTTCTGATGTTGTGCAGGATCTGGTCGTTCCCCGACTCGTAGCCGACGAGGAGCAGCCGCAGTCCGTTGTCGCGCATGACCTTGAGGGTGTCATAGGGCACGTTGGCCTTGGCGTTGCAGGACCAGGTGACGCCGAGCTTGCCGAGGCCGCGGGCGATCTCCTCGGCCCGCGGGCGGAAATCGGTGAAGGTGTCGTCGTCGAAGAAGATCTCCTTCACCTGCGGCATGTTCTCCTGGATCCAGCGCACCTCCTGCACCACGCTCTCGGCGCTGCGCACGCGGTAACGGTGGCCGCCCACGGTCTGAGGCCACAGGCAGAAGGTGCACTTCGAGCGGCAGCCGCGTCCGGTGTAGAAGGACACGTAGGGGTGCTGCAGATAGCCGATGAAGTAATTCTCGATGGTCAGATCGCGCTGGTAGACCGGCGTCACCCACGGCAGCTCGTCCATGTTCTCGATCGTCGGCCGGGCCGGATTGTGCTCGATCGTGCCGTCGGGCCGGCGGAAGGAGAGTCCGGGGATGGTGCCGAGCTCGCGGCCCTCGGCCACCTCCTTGCAGGTGTAGTCGAACTCCTCGCGCGCCACGAAGTCGATGGCGGCTGAGGCGCCGAGCGACCCGGCGGGATCCACCGCCACCTTGGCGCCGACCATGCCGACCATCAGGCGCGGGTTTTCCGCCTTGAGCAGCTCCGCGACCTTGGCGTCGGTCGGAAAGGACGGCGAGCTGGTGTGCATGATGACGAGGTCGTACTGCTTCGCGAGCGGCAGCACCTGCGACATCGGGGTGCCGTCGGCGGGCGCATCGAGCAGGCGGCTGCCCGGCACCAGGGCCGCGGGCTGCGCGAGCCAGGTCGGATACCAGAAGGAGCGGATCTCGCGCTTCGCCTGGTAGCGCGCGCCGGCGCCGCCGTCGAAGCCGTCGAATGAGGGGGGATGCAGGAACAGCGTCTTCATCATGATGGTGTGTCCTCAGGAAAGCGGCTGAACCGAGCCGTCGCGCGCCACGCGATAGCGCCCCTGCCGCCACTGCACTTCACGCGTGACGAAGGCGCCGCACCAGAGCGCAAAGCCGAGCGCATCGGCGAGCGGGACGGCCCAGAGTCTCGACCAGGGTCGAGACCGGGACCGCGCCGGCGATTGCACGGTCAAATGTAACATCAAGCGCAGCAGCAGCGTCGCGCCCAGAAGAGAGAGGGCGAGCGGCGTGCCGCCGGCGAGCGCGCAGCCGAGCGCCGCAACGGGCAGACTGAAAGTGACTGCGGAAAACGTGTAGCCCCCGGGGCGCACGACCCGGATGGTGCGCAGCCACCTGAGCCCGTGCTGCACGAGCTGACGCAGCGTGCGCTCATCCACCCAGGTGTCCACCACGACGTCCGACAGCACCGTCCGCAGGCCGCGGCGGCGTGTCAGCTCACCCAGCCGGTAATCGTCGGCCAGCTGGTCGGCGATCGCGCGCAAGCCGCCGATCGCATCGAGCGCATCGCGCCGCAGCGCGATCGTGGCGCCAAAGGCGAAGGCGCGCGAGCCGAAGAGCGCCGCTACGCGGACCGAGGGGATGAACCAATCATTGATGAAGAGCGACCCGAGGAGCGACCAGAGCCCGGGACGGGGCACGCCGCGATAAGGGCAGGTGACGATGCCGACCGCCGGGTCGGCGAGCGGCGCGGTCACCGCCGCGAGATATCCCGGCGGGGCGCTCACGTCGCTGTCGGCGAGCACCAGCCAGTCATGTCGGGCCGCACGCATCATGTTGATGAGATTGCTGACTTTCGCGCTCGCGCCGTGCCGGGTCGGATCCACGACCACGGCGAGATCGAGCCGCGGGTAGTCGCGCTTCAGTCCCTCGAGCACGGCCAGGGCCGGATCGGCCGGATTCTGGACGCCGAAGACGATCTGCATGCCTGCGGCATAATCCTGCTCGCACAGCGAGCGCAGCGAATGGTCAAGTCCGGGCTCCGCGCCGCAAAGGGGCTTCAGGACCGTCACCGGGACCGCCTGCGGCCGCGATGCGGCGCCGCCGCTCAGCTGCCGCCGAACGCCACTGTTGCGCCAAAGCCGCACGGCCGCCCAGGCGGTGGCCGCATACCCGAGCGCGGCCGCGGCCAGCAGGGTGCCGAGCGAGGCCATGACTGCCTGGGCAGTTACAGCGACCGTGGAGCCGGTTATCATGGGCGGAGGAATGCCTAACCCGCGGATTGCAATGAGCGACGAAGTCGGATGGTTTCAAGTCCATGAATTCCGCACATGGTACACGTTTGCTCGCCG
>DAHUXV010000254.1 GCA_027306985.1 Gammaproteobacteria bacterium
CATCAGGTCGCCGATGGCGGGCGAGTTGCGCGGCACGTACGGATCCTCGCGGCTCGCGACCGGGTCGGGCAGGTTGTCCCGGCTGCGATCGGAGATCGGACCGGTGCTCCAGTTGGCCTCGACGAACTTGTCGAACGACACGTGATCGTCGTAGGTATGCACGACGCCGACATCGCGCGAGAAGCGCGACACCACGATCATCGGAATGCGGGTGCCGTCGCCGAAGAAGTCGAGCGGCTGCACGTAGCCCGAGTCGTAGTAGCCGCCGCCCTCGTCCGTCGTGATCATGATCGCGGTGTCCTTCCACAGCGCCGGGTTCGCCTTCACCATGTCGATGATCTTCCTGGAGAAGCCCTCGAGGAGCTCCGGCTTCGAGGACGCCGGATGCCCGTCGAGCAAGCCGTCCGGCTTGACGATCGAGACCGCAGGCAGCGTGCCCTGCCGGATGTCGCCGTAGAGATCGCGGATCCCCTTCAGGTTCGCGCGCAGCGCCGGGTCGGTCATGATCTGCTTCGAGTAGAGGAACGGATCGCAGATGTTGCAGTAGGTCGAGTGCTCACCCGTCTCGGCGCCGCCGTTCCAGCCCTCGCCGTAGTAGTGCCAGGAGATACCGCGGCTCGAGAGCACGAGCCCGATGTTCGACTGCGCGGTCGGCGGGATCGTGAAGTCCTTGGCGCCCAGCGGGGCCGGCTGGCCGGTGCCCAGGTAGCCCGGGTTGTAGTTGTTCACGATGTAGTACGCATTGCGCACGCAGTCCCCGCCGTTGAAGACGCGGTACGGAAGCTTCGCCAGATACCGGCTCACCGAGCCCACGCCGGGCTGCGAAGGATCCGCGCATTCCACGTACGAGCCGCCGCCGTAGCCGTCCTGCGCGTAGAAGTTGTTGGTTCCCGGCTGCGGATCGGGATTCTCGATCTGGTTGGCCGGCGGGGTGGCCGGGTTGCCGTCGGCGTCGGCGTAGTAGATGGCCGTGCCGAAGCCGATCGCGATGTGATTGGCCCCGGTGCCGCCCATCACCGCCTGGTGATAGTTGTCGCTGATCGCGTATTCGTTGGCCAGCTTCGTGAAGTAGGGGAAGTCCCCCTGCGTCACGTTGTACATGCCCATCGCGATCGGACCCTCGTGATGGCCCGGCTCGTCGTAGGCGGCCGGCTGCGAGCCGCCGTTGCTGCCGGCGCCGACGGTGGCCTCGACCCAGGCGAACAGGTCATTCTGACAGCCGCTCGGATTGCGGGTCGTCGCCACCGCCACGCTGCAGTCGAGCTGCTGCCACATCTGGAAGAATCGATGCACCGGGCTTCCCGTGTACGCGTCGTAGCCGACGTAGCGGGTGATATCGAACGGCCCGTTCGGCAGGTCGGCCGGAAAGCGTGTGTCGATCGCGGCCGAGCCGAGCCCGGTGCCACCTTCCGCCAGGTACGGGTAATAGTCCATCGGCACCGCCGGCTCCAGGGCTGCCGCGGCCGCGGCGCTCGGGAAGTAAGCGGAGCTCGGGGCGCCCGAGGTGGTCATCGCTCCCAGGGTCGCATAGGGTGCGGTCTTGCCGGGATGGATCGAGTACGTGCCCGTATCCGTCGCCATCCACTGCTGCGCCTCGTAGAAATTCGGCCCCGGCGAGCCGTTGGAGTCGAGGATCCCCTCGGACTGCAGATTCCAGATGCGCTGTCCGTCCTCGGGCTTGTACGTTCCGAAGACCTCATCGAACGTACGGTTCTCGCCAATGATCAGGATGACGTGCTTGATCGGCGTCGCCGTCTGCAGGTCATCCGCCGGGTCGGCCTTGACCTGCGCCGCGCACAGCGTCGCCGCCGACAGCACTGCGGCCACCGCGGCGGCGGCCATTTGTCTACTGAGCGGATTCATGGTGAATGCCTCCTCTGATTGGGGTTCGCCGCTGCCGGGACCGCGGCAGGGCAGAGGAAGGCTAGGACCCGGGCGTTACCGGGCCGTGACGGGCCGATTGCGGGCGTGTTGGCCATCGAGGAGGGAGGCTCGGCGGCGCGCTGCCGCCAGGGAACGAATGTTGCGTGCGGTCGCAAGACGACGACCGCAAGTGGAGGGAAATGGGTATCAGCCCGACAGACCTTGGCGCATTTCATTCAGGATCTGAACCTCGTGAGCGTTCTCGATCAGCTGCGGGACGCCTATGAGATCTGCAAGCGGGAGGGCTCTCCCGAGCTGCAATCCCTGCTGCTGCAGATTCGCCGCAGGCTGCTCGAGGCACTGCACGAGAGCCTCAATCTCTACAGCGAGAACGCCGAGCTGCATCAGCAGCTGAGCGAGGCCCAGGCGCGCATCGCGCAACCGCGGACGAGCGGCGCGCGCGCGGCGGCGGAAGATGCCGCCTTGGAGCGGGTCACGCGCAAGCTGTCGTGAGGGTCAGGGCCGTTTCGGGGCGCAGCTGTACGAGCCGGTAGTGCTTCCCCCCGCCGGGAAGAACACCGGAATCCCCGAGCAGAGATAGGTCGTACGCCCACAGGTCGCCCGCCACAGGCCGCCGCCGCTCGCGTAGGCGCGAAGAACCGTGATGCGGTTGTCTTCCGGCATGCATCCGGTGTAACCGGCGCTCACGAGTTGGAGCTCTTTGGTGACGGCAGGCCCATGGCTCGCCGTCGCGGTCAACTCGGCCGTCGACGCACAGCCGGCCGCCGCAAGGGCCAGCGCCAGAGCCGTCGCCCGCCAGCACCTGTTTTGCGTGAGCATGTCGTCTCCAACAGAGCGGCCGGAAACCTCCGCCGCCGCAGTGTCGCACGGCCGCGTTGGACGAGGCAATTGGAAGCCAGCGGCTTCGGGCCGTCCCGCCGCGGGACGGCCCGGGGTGAGTCAGTCGGGCTGCGAACCCTGTTGCGAGAGAAGCTTCACCATCGCCAGCTCGACCGCGGTCAGCTGCCTCGGGCCCCACCGGCTCGCGCCGTAGAGCGCATGCAGCAGAGCGCGATCCCATGCCGTCATCCCCTGCGGCGGCGTTCCCTGGCCGAAAAGCTGCAGGATGCTGGGCACCGGGCCCGGATCGGCATCGCTCCGTACCCCGGCCAGGCCCGCGAGAGCGGCATAGTCCGCCAGCTGTCGGGAAGTGACGTTCTTCGTGCGGCGCAGGTCGATGACGACCAGCGCCGAGGTGACGTTCGACCAGGGGTGGCCGTAGGTCGGCCGCACCGGCGCCCCCGCGCAGCCAGGCAGATCGAAGCCGCGCGCAGCGGAGAGGTCGATGGGTCCGGGAAAGTCGCGCCAGCCGGCCCGCGTACCGTACGTGCACCATTCGTTGAAGTTGTATCAGGTCCGGACGGGCCGCTCGGAATGGATGAAGCGGTCGACCGGCAGCACTCCGAGCGCCTGTTCGTCGTAGACACTCACATGCACGCGCGGCAGCGTCCGATCCGCCAATTAACCGGGGATCTTGACGAGGTGAGTCCGGTTGCCCGGCCCCGCGCAGCCCCATGCATGAAGCGCCGGTAACTCAGCGGGGCTTACGTTCACGAGGACTATCACTGAGGAGGACGCCACCATGACCGAGATGCATACCCCCCGCACCCTGGCGAAGTCCTGCGCGAGTGGCTTTCCGAGATCAGCGTCACTGAGGCGGCCAAGCGGCTGGGTGTGACGCGCGTAGCGCTGTCGCGTGTGCTCAATGGCTCGGCGGGCGTGAGCGCGGACATGGACCTTCGGCTCTCGAAGGCCCTCGGCACGACGCCGGGTAGCTGGTACGCGATGCAGGCCAATTACGACATGTGGCAGGCGCGGCGACACTTCCGAGCCAAGGTGCGCCCCATCACGAAGCAATCGGCCGACGACTGCGACGCACCCCACCCTGCGCCCGCGTGACGACACGCGGGACGCCTCGCCCGCCTCCCGTGGGGCCGCTGCCCGATACGGCTTGATTCCCATGAGATTCCCACGACAGCCGATCAGCGCACGCCATCATCCTATACGTCACTGATTGTATTGGCGTCCCCGACGGGATTCGAACCCGTGTTACCGCCGTGAAAGGGCGATGTCCTGGGCCTCTAGACGACGGGGACGCGGCTGCGGAAAGGAGGCGGAGCGGCCCGGCTCACCTCACCCGGAAAGGGCGCGCAAGATTACACGGGCGGCGGCCCGCGGACAACGCCGGGCCCCGCCCGCCCCTTAACCGGCCGGGGACTGGGCGCCATGGGGCGGTGAGCCCCCGTTTCCGGGAGAGCGCCCGAGCGCCGGGCCGGACGGCAGGCGGGCCAGAAGGTCCGTGAGCGTGTCGAGGTCCAAGGGCTTGACCAGGTGGGAGTCGAATCCGGCCTCGCGCGAGCGGCGGCGGTCGGAGTCCTGTCCCCAGCCGGTCAGCGCGACCAGCGTGATGCGCTGCCCCCAGGGCTGCGCGCGGATGCGCTTGGCGACCTCGTAGCCATCGAGCAGCGGCATGCCGATGTCGAGCAGCGCCACCTCCGGCTGGTGCCGCTCGGCGCTCTGCAGCGCCGTGCCGCCGTTGGTCGCGGTGTAGACCTCGTGGCCGCTCAGCTGCAGCAGCGTCGCCAGGCTCTCCAGCGCGTCGTTGTTGTCGTCCGCGATCAGGATTCTGCGCGCCATTCGCTGCGCGCCGGCGGCGACCAGCGGCACCACGACGGCAGCCACCTCATCGGCGGACCGCGGCGCCTCGGTCCGGACCCGCGGCAAGGCGACGACATGCTCTTCCTCGTGAAGCAGCGGCAGCCGGATCGAGAACTCCGCGCCCTTGCCCGGCCCCTCGCTCGCCGCCGACACTTCGCCGCCGTGCATCTGCACCAGCTGCTGCACCAGCGCGAGCCCGATGCCAAGGCCCCCCTGCGTGCGGCCGTCGTCGTGGTCGAGCTGCGTGAAGAGCTCGAAGACGTGCGGCAGGAGCTCCGGCCGGATGCCGATGCCATTGTCGCGGACGCGGATCTCGACGTCGGTGTCGTGGACCGCCGCGGACAGGGAGATGTGCCCGCCCTTGTCCGTGTATTTCGCCGCGTTGCCGAGCACGTTGGCCACGGCCTGGGTGAGGCGCGTGGGATCGCCGAAGACCTTCGCTCCCGGCTCCGGCAAGTCGAGCGTGAGCCGATGCTCGTACTCGTCGAGGAGCGGGTGCACGGTCTCGACCGCGCGCGAGATGAGCCCTTCGAGCTCGACCACCTGGCGGGTCAGGTTGATCTTCCCGCGCGTGATGCGCGAGACATCGAGCAGATCGTCGACCAGGCGCGTGAGGCTCGTGAGCTGGCGGGCGATGACGTCGCGCGCCCAGTGCAGCTGCGGGTCGCCGAGCGGCCTCAGGCGCATCAGCTCGACCGCGTTGTGGATCGGCGCCAGGGGGTTGCGCAGCTCGTGCGCGAGCATCGCCAGAAACTCGTCCTTGTGGCGGTCCGCCTCCTTCAGGGCCTGCTCGGCCCGGGCGCGCTCGGCGATCTCGCTCTGCAGCGAGCGGTTCGCGGCCTCGAGCTCGGTATTGGCGCGCTCGAGCTCGCGATTCTTCTCCTCCTGCAGGGCGACGTTGGCCTCGGAGAGGCGCGCGTTCGCCCGCGCCAGCTCCTCGTTGGCCTCCTGCAGCTCCTTCCTCTTGCAGTAGAGCTCGACCAGCACCGACACCTTGCTGCGCAGGATCTGCGGCACGATCGGCACCGACACGTAATCGACCGCGCCGAGGGAGTAGCCCTTCAGCCGGTCGAGGTCATCGAGATGCACCCCGGTCACGAAGATGATGGGAGTGCGCTCGAAGCGCGGATGCTCGTGGATCAGCTTCGCCGCCTCGAAGCCGTCCATGTCCGGCATGCTGACATCGAGCAGCACGACGGCGAAGTCGTTGTCCATCAGACGCTCGAGCGCCTCGCGTCCGGAGCGCGCGCACACCAGATCGAGGTCCAGGTCGGCGAGGATCGCGCGATAGGCGATCAGCCGCTGCGGCTGGTCGTCGACCAGCAGAATGCTGACTTTGTCTTTCGTTTCGTTCATGACCATCGGGTTGCGCCCCTCAGTGCCGGCGCCCTCAGCGGCGCAGCCACATCCGCACGAGCGACAGCAGCTGCTCGCTGTTCACGGGCTTGGCGACGTAGTCGGAGGCGCCGGCCTCCAGGCATTTCTCGCGATCGCCCTTCATGGCCTTGGCCGTGAGCGCGATGATCGGCAGCAGCTTGAACTGCGCCTTGGTGCGGATGCGGCGCATCGTCTCGTAGCCGTCCATCTCCGGCATCATCACATCCATCAGCACCAGGGAGAGCTCCTCGGTGCGCTCCAGCAGGTCGATCGCCTCGTAGCCGTTGCTGGCGTTGACGACCTGCATGTCGTGCCGCTCGAGCAGGCTGTTGAGCGCGAACACATTGCGGATGTCGTCATCGACCACCAGCACCTTGCGGCCCCGCAGCGCATCGTCGCTCTCGTGCAGCGAGTGGATCATCCGCTGCTTCTCCGGCGGCAGGTCGGTCATCACCCGGTGCAGGAAGAGCGCGGTCTCATCGAGCAGCCGCTCGGGCGAGCGCACGCCCTTCAGCACGATGCTCTTCGCCTGCCGGCGCAGCTCCCCCTCCTCTTCCATAGTGAGCTCGCGCCCGGTGAAGACGACGATGGGCGTGTCCCGCAGCGTCGCGTCCTTCTGCACCTGCGCGAGCAGCTCGAACCCGGAGATGTCGGGCAGCGCGAGGTCGAGCACCACGCAGTCGAAGGCGCGCTCGCGCATCCTGGCGAGCGCGTCGGCGCCGCTCCCGGCGGTGGCGATCTCGATGTCCCGCGAGGCGAGCAGCTCGGTGATGCTGAGGCGCTCCGCCGGATCGTCCTCGACCACCAGGAGCCGGCGCGGCCCGGCGGAGGCGAACTCCTTCAGCCGCTCGAGCGCCTCCTCCACACTCTCCGTGGTCACCGTCTTGGTGACGAACGAGAAGGCGCCGCGCTCGAGCCCGTACTGGCGCTCGTCCTCCACGGTGAGGAGCTGCACCGGAATGTGCCGCGTGTCCGGGTTGCGCTTCAGCTGATTGAGAACGGTCCAGCCGAGCATGTCCGGGAGGAAGACATCGAGCGAGATGGCGGTCGGCTTGTGCCTCGCCGCGAGCGACAGGGCGCGCTCGCCCGAGCCCGCCACCACCACCTTGAAGCCCTTGCGCCGCGCCAGCTCGAGCAGCACCCGCGCATAGTGCGGATCGTCCTCGACCACGAGGAGTACCGCATCCGCGGGCGAGATGTCGTCGCGGTCGTCCGCGATCTCCTCGAGGCGGGCGGAGGCCGCCGCGCGCGCAGCCGGCGCCAGGGCCGCCTGAGCCGGCGCGGCGGCAGCCGAGGCGGCCGCCTTCTGGTGCGGCGCGGTCACCTGCGACTGCGGCAGATAAAGCGTGAACGTGCTGCCCGCCCCCGGGGAGCTGCTCAGGCGAATCTCGCCCCCGAGCAGCTGCGCGAGCTCGCGGCTGATCGCGAGCCCGAGGCCGGTGCCGCCATACTTTCGCGCCGTGCCCGCATCCGCCTGCTGGAAGGCCTCGAAGATGATCCGCTGCTTCTCGGCCGGGATGCCGATGCCGGTATCGCTCACCGAGAACTCGATGACGGTGCCGCTCTTGCTCAGCGTCGGGTGCTCGACGCTCCAGCCGCCACTCGCCGGCGAGACGTGCAGCCGCACGCCGCCGCGCTCCGTGAACTTGAAGGCGTTCGACAGCAGGTTCTTCAGGATCTGCAGCAGGCGCTTCGAGTCGGTGGTCATGGAGCGGGCGAGCCGCGGGTCGAAGTCGAGCGTGAAGGCGAGCTTGCGCGTCTCGCCCTCGTGGCGGAAGGTGCGCTCGATGGTCTCCCTCAGCATCCCGAAGCCGAGCTCCTCGTACTCGACGGTGACCGTTCCCGACTCGATCTTCGAGAGGTCCAGGATGTCGGTGATGAGGTTGAGCAGGTCCGTGCCCGCGGAGTGGATGGTGCGGGCGTACTCGACCTGCCGGTGCGAGAGGTTGCCCTCGCTGTTCTGCGACAGCTGCTGGCCGAGGATGAGGATGCTGTTG
>DAHUXV010000260.1 GCA_027306985.1 Gammaproteobacteria bacterium
GGCATCTACGGGCCGGCGTTCGAGCTCGCCGAGGGCCGCCCGCGCGAGAGCGGCTCGGAGGAGTACCTGGATTCGGAGAAATACCAGCTGCGCTCCTGGAACCGCGACGATCCGGCGAGCCTGCGCGAGCTCATCACCCGGCTCAACCGCATCCGCCGCGAGAATCCGGCGCTGCAGAGCGATGCCGGCCTGAAGTTCCATCCCGTCGACAACGAGGCGCTGCTCGCCTACAGCAAGACCCGGGGCGAGGACTCGGTGCTCGCCGTCCTCAACGTCGATCCCCACCACGCGCAGACCGGCTGGGTGGGCCTCGATCTGGCGGCGCTCGGCCTGGCCGAGGATGCGCCCTATCAGGTCGACGACCTCCTCTCCGGGGCGCGCTTCCTCTGGCGCGGCGCGCGCAACTACGTGGCTCTCGATCCCGCGGGCACCGCGGCGCATGTCTTCCGGATCCGCCGCCGGGTGCGCAGCGAGCGGGACTTCGACTATTTTATGTGAATGAGCGCCTCCTCCGAGCCGCAGCCCTTCACCGGCGATCCTCTGTGGTACAAGGACGCGGTCATCTATGAGGTGCACGTCCGCGCGTTCTTCGACAGCAACGAGGACGGCATCGGCGACTTCGCCGGACTGACGCGCAAGCTCGACTACATCCAGGAGCTCGGCGTCAACACGATCTGGCTGCTGCCTTTCTACCCCTCTCCGGGCCGCGACGACGGCTACGACATCGCCGACTACCACAACATCCACCCGCAGTACGGCACGCGCCGCGAGTTCCGCAGCTTCGTGCGCGAGGCGCACCGCAGAGGTCTGCGCGTCATCACGGAGCTGGTCATCAATCACACCTCGGACGCGCACCCGTGGTTCCAGGCCGCGCGGCGCGCGCCCGCCGGCTCGGCGAAGCGCGACTTCTACGTGTGGAGCGATACGCCGGACCGCTACGCCGGCACGCGCATCATCTTCCGCGACACCGAGAGCTCCAACTGGAGCTGGGACCCGCTCGCGAAGGCCTACTACTGGCACCGGTTCTTCGGTCACCAGCCCGACCTCAACTTCGACAACCCGCACGTGGTGCGGGCGGTGACGCACATCATGCAGTTCTGGCTGGCGCACGGCGTCGACGGATTCCGGCTGGATGCCATCCCCTACCTCGTCGAGCGCGAGGGCACCAACAACGAGAACCTGCGCGAGACCCACGAGATCATCAAGCGCATCCGCGAACGTGTCTCGGCGAAGTACCCGGACCGGATGCTGCTCGCCGAGGCCAACCAGTGGCCGGAGGACGTGCGCGATTACTTCGGCGACGGCGACGAGTGCCACATGGCCTATCACTTCCCGCTCATGCCGCGCATGTACATGGCGATCGCGCAGGAGGACCGTCACCCCATCGTCGAGATCATGGATCAGACGCCCGACATCCCCGACTCCTGCCAGTGGGCGATCTTCCTGCGCAATCACGACGAGCTGACGCTCGAGATGGTGACCAGCCGCGAGCGCGACTACATGTACCAGGCCTATGCGGCCGATACGCGCGCGCGCCTGAACCTCGGCATCCGCCGGCGCCTGGCGCCGCTGATGGAGAACGATCCCGAGCGCATCAAGCTCATGAACAGCCTCCTGCTCTCCATGCCGGGCTCGCCGATCATCTACTACGGCGACGAGATCGGCATGGGCGACAACTTCTACCTCGGCGACCGCAACGGCGTGCGCACCCCGATGCAGTGGAGCCCGGACCGCAATGCGGGCTTCTCGCGCGCCGATCCGCAGCAGCTCTATCTGCCGCCCATCATGGATCCGATCTACGGCTACGAGGCCGTGAACGTCGAGGCGCAGACACGCGACCGCTCCTCGCTCCTCAACTGGATGCGGCGCATGCTCGCGGTGCGCAAGACCTCGCAGGCCTTCGGCCGCGGCAGCCTGCGCTTCCTGCGGCCCGGCAACCGCAAGGTGCTGGTGTACCTGCGCGAGTACGCCGACGACACGATTCTCTGCGTGGTCAATCTCTCGCGCAGCGCGCAGCCGGTCGAGATCGACCTCACCGACCACAAGGGCACCATTCCCATCGAGCTCCTTGGCCGCGCGCCCTTCCCGCCGGTGGGGGATCTGCCCTACCTGCTCACGCTGCCGGCCTACGGCTTCTACTGGTTTCGCCTGAGCCGCGAGGCGACTCCGCCGCCCTGGCACGACGAGCGGCTGCCGCGCGAGGATCTGCCGGTGCTGGTGCTGGTGGAGGGCTGGAACAGCTTCTTCCCGGACAAGGTCGCCGCCTGGCGCGCCGGGCTCGCGCAGCGGCTGCGCGCGCAGCTGGAGGAG